>NZ_MJXI01000023.1:0-1032 GCF_001762705.1 Campylobacter sp. BCW_6460
CATCCTGTATAAACTCATCTGTATCTAAAGAGTGATTGAAATTTTCTATATTTTGATAAACTTTTTCTAAAAATTCCAAAGGTAAAATAAAATCTTTACTGAGTATGTTTTCTAAAATTTGTTTTAAAGCTAAAGCATCGTCTAAAAATCTTTTAGCATTATCTTGATCTTTTTGTATTTTTTCTTTGAATTTAACTAGGAGTTTATCACTTCTATTTTTAGTTAAATTTTTGGGAAGTTCAAACTTGGGTTTAAATTTTGTAAGGAGTTTTTCACAACATTCTTTAAAGGAAAGTTCTTCAGTAAAATTAATCCTTGCTCCACCTTCAGTGGCATTGTAAAATTTAGCTTTTTGTTCGTTGCAAGCAAAAAGATATTCAAGCTTTATGCGATAATCATTCCAAGCAATATGAGTTAAAACTTCACCTTTACCTGCATAGGCGGTGACTTTAAGTTTATCTATATTTTCCTCACTACTAAATTTCTCCCCAAAATCAAAACCTTTAGAATGCGAATTTCCTTCTTTATCAAAGGCCAAATCTTGTCCTATCATAATAATATTTTTAAATCCTAAAGCTAAAGCTAAAGTATAAGAAAAATGACTCACATGAGTACCTGTATCAATATAGCCAAAGTCATTAAGATTGAAGCGTTGATATAAAGCTTTATTTCTTAAAATAATCATACAATTTTCAACCTTTAAACTACGCACGACATTAGGATGTGTAGCACACTCAAGAGCAATAATGCTTTGTTTTAAATTTTCTTTATTTTGAAAAAATTTTATTGCCCAATCACTATAGTCTAAATTGGTAACATAATCAGGTATTATGCCTTCTTTTTCAAGCATACTTAAAGCCCCATCAGCACAAAAGATCACTGCTTTATCTTGATAAGCTTTAAGTAAAGGAAGTTGTTTAGCTAAACTAGGTCCTGCAGAAACTACTATAGCATTTTCAAATTTGTTTTTTCTTTCATTTAAGATTCTTTGAAAAGGAATGCTTTCAAGCATAGAAGGGATGTTTTGTAAAA
>NZ_MJXI01000024.1:0-996 GCF_001762705.1 Campylobacter sp. BCW_6460
AAGTCACCGCCTATGCAGGTAAAGGTGAAGTTTTAACTCATATTGCTTGGAATGATTATCGCATAAAGCTTGAATATCTTTTTGCTTGCAACGAACAAAAAGCTAAATTTTACAATGCCACTGAAGGTGGAGCAAGGATTAATTTTACTGAAGAACTTTCCTTTAAAGAATGTTGTGAAAAACTCCTTACAAAATTTAAACCCAAGTTTGAACTTCCCAAAAATTTAACTAAAAATAGAAGTGATAAACTCCTAGTTAAATTCAAAGAAAAAATACAAAAAGATCAAGATAATGCTAAAAGATTTTTAGACGATGCTTTAGCTTTAAAACAAATTTTAGAAAACATACTCAGTAAAGATTTTATTTTACCTTTGGAATTTTTAGAAAAAGTTTATCAAAATATAGAAAATTTCAATCACTCTTTAGATACAGATGAGTTTATACAGGATGGTATTTTAAAAGCAGTGATTTATGAACGAGGACTTAGGATAAGCTTAGTTTATAAAGAAAATATTTTAGATCATGCTAGTTTCATCAGTGCTTATATCAAAGCTTATGATGAATGGTTGTTTTATTTTATAGAAAAGTTAGAACAAAGAATAAATATTATCATCAATTCTTTTAAGGAAAGCTAATGACCATACTAGAAAAAAACATACAAGCTTTATTAAGTGGGGTAAATGAACCCTTAGGAAATAAACTTTTAAATTTCATACAAAATAAAACTTGTTCTCGTTTTAATATAGATGAAAATTTAAATATCTATGATAAAACTCATAATGTTTTTATGTATGAAAATTTAGAAGAAGAATTAAATTTTTTCTATCAAAGTATTTTAGAAAAAACTCCTAGATATCCTTTCGTATGTATTTATGGTATAGGCAATGCCTTGCTTATTAAAAATTTAGCTAAACACTATAAACATCTTTTTGTATTTGAAAGCGAAATAGAACTTTTTATCCTAGCTTTAAGTGCATTGGATTTGAGTGAAGAGCT
>NZ_MJXI01000025.1:0-2254 GCF_001762705.1 Campylobacter sp. BCW_6460
AAGTCACCGCCTATGCAGGTAAAGGTGAAGTTTTAACTCATATTGCTTGGAATGATTATCGCATAAAGCTTGAATATCTTTTTGCTTGCAACGAACAAAAAGCTAAATTTTACAATGCCACTGAAGGTGGAGCAAGGATTAATTTTACTGAAGAACTTTCCTTTAAAGAATGTTGTGAAAAACTCCTTACAAAATTTAAACCCAAGTTTGAACTTCCCAAAAATTTAACTAAAAATAGAAGTGATAAACTCCTAGTTAAATTCAAAGAAAAAATACAAAAAGATCAAGATAATGCTAAAAGATTTTTAGACGATGCTTTAGCTTTAAAACAAATTTTAGAAAACATACTCAGTAAAGATTTTATTTTACCTTTGGAATTTTTAGAAAAAGTTTATCAAAATATAGAAAATTTCAATCACTCTTTAGATACAGATGAGTTTATACAGGATGAAGTTTTAAGAGGAGCCTTTGCTTATCGTGGAAAATTTATCGCCGATGTGCTTAGGCTTCATATTCAAGATAAAGTTAGTTTTATCAGTACTTATATCAAAGCTTATGATGAATGGTTGTTTTATTTTATAGAAAAACTAGAGCAAAAATATGAATCTTTATTAAAAGTATAAAATTTAACACCAAAGTATAAAATATTTTTTTGATTGCACGATATAGTATTTAACAAGTTCATGGATGAGCTTGAATTTTTTTAAAAGGATTTAAAATGGGATTTCGTATTAACACTAATGTTGCAGCATTAAATGCAAAAGCAAATTCTGATCTAAACAGCAAAGCATTAGATCAATCACTTGCAAGACTTAGTTCAGGTCTTAGAATCAACTCAGCCGCAGATGATGCTTCAGGGATGGCGATAGCAGATAGTCTAAGATCTCAAGCTAATACTTTAGGTCAAGCTATATCTAATGGTAATGATGCTTTAGGTATCTTACAAACTGCAGATAAAGCTATGGATGAGCAACTTAAGATCTTAGATACAATCAAGACTAAAGCAACTCAAGCAGCTCAAGATGGACAAAGCTTAAAAACAAGAACTATGCTTCAAGCAGATATTAACCGCTTGATGGAAGAACTTGATA
The DNA here is from genome assembly GCF_001762705.1 of Campylobacter sp. BCW_6460. Classification (NCBI taxonomy): domain Bacteria; kingdom Pseudomonadati; phylum Campylobacterota; class Epsilonproteobacteria; order Campylobacterales; family Campylobacteraceae; genus Campylobacter; species Campylobacter sp. BCW_6460. The sequence goes on from NZ_MJXI01000025.1 coordinate 1,092, forward strand.
ATATTGCTAATACTACTTCATTTAATGGTAAACAACTTTTAAGTGGTAATTTTATCAATCAAGAATTTCAAATCGGTGCAAGTTCAAATCAAACTATTAAAGCTACCATAGGCCCAACCCAATCTTCTAAAATCGGTTTAACACGCTTTGAAACTGGAGGAAGGATTTCTGAAAGTGGTGAAGTGCAATTTACTTTGAAAAACTATAACGGTATAGATGATTTTAAATTTCAAAAAGTTGTGATTTCAACTTCGGTTGGAACAGGACTTGGGGCTTTAGCTGAAGAGATCAATAAAAATGCCGATAAAACGGGTGTTAGGGCTACCTTTACAGTAGAGACTCGAGGTATGGGTGCAGTTAGAGAAGGTACTACTTCTGAAGATTTTACTATTAATGGGGTAAAAATCGGCCAGATAGAATATAAAGATGGCGATAGCAATGGTGCTTTAGTTTCTGCAATCAACTCTGTAAAAGATACTACAGGAGTAGAAGCCTCTATAGATGAAAATGGTAAACTTTTGCTCACTTCAAGAGAGGGTAGAGGGATTAAAATTGAAGGTGATATAGGCAAGGGTGCTTTTATCAATCCAAATATGAAAGAAAATTACGGTCGCTTATCTTTGGTAAAAAATGATGGTAAAGATATTTTAATCAGTGGAACAGGATTAACTGCTACTGGATTTGGTGCAAGTAGTTTCATTTCACAAGCTTCTGTTTCTCTAAGAGAATCAAAAGGTCAAATTGATGCCAATGTTGCTGATGCTATGGGGTTTAACTCAGTTGATAAAGGTAATATTTTAGGGGGTTATTCTTCTGTTTCTGCTTATATGAGTAATGCCGGTAGTGGATTTTCGTCAGGTTCAGGTTATTCTGTAGGTAGTGGTAAAAATTATTCCACAGGTTTTGCTAATGTGATAGCTGTTTCTGCAGCTTCTCAACTCTCAGCAGTTTATAATGTATCCGCAGGCTCAGGTTTTTCTAGTGGTTCTAATTTATCTCAATTTGCAACCTTGAAAACTTCAGTTGGAAATACTCTTGGTGTAAAAGATGAAACAGCAGGTGTAACTACACTTAAAGGCGCTATGGCAGTGATGGATATAGCAGAAACTGCTATAACAAATCTTGATCAAATCAGAGCCGATATTGGTTCAGTGCAAAATCAA
>NZ_MJXI01000026.1:0-3591 GCF_001762705.1 Campylobacter sp. BCW_6460
AAATATAGAAATTCAATAGAAGAAGAGAAGTTTAGTTAAAAGTTTGTTGGGTAAGCCACAAGGAGAAATTCACCCCCAAAGGGGCAAGGCTAATAAGCCTTGACAGTAATTATACAAATTAGTATAATTATAAGTATGAGTCGTGTCATATAGTTCACCCCCTTTCTAGGGTGTGATTATGCCACAGGGTTGCAGCCTTGTGGCAAAACCCTTAATGCAATTATACCAAACAAACTCTTTAACTTCTGAAACAATTTATGAAAGATTTTTGTATAAGTTTTAATATTTTATATGAAAATTTAGGTGTAAGCTATAAACAAGAAGCCTTTCGAGCTAGCTAAGAATACTTGCTTTAGTTAGGAACCTCCTACTTCTAAGCGTTAGCGAAAGTAGGAGTAATTTACAGTTTTCATTGTTTTAAAATTTTTCTCTTTGTTATTAATAGATAATTTTGATATATCACATCCATCCCAAAAAATAAGCTCTAAAGGGCGTTGTAAAAAATGATAAGTTAAGTTTGTAAAAATAATCAAAACTACAAGCACACCACAAGGTATATAAAATCTTTTAAGTTTGTAAAAAGGTTTTTTCATGGATGCTCATATTTATTTTAAATTAGCTTTTTCTAGCATTTTATTGTCCCAACCTTTTGGTAAATCTTTTATGCTTGGATAATAAGGGCGTAAAAGTTCTATATAAACTCCTTTCTGATAGGAAAGCTCAAAATAATACTTTCCTAAAGCAGAAGGGATAAGCTTTGCATCTCCGTGATAATTTCCATCAGAATAGACAAAATTAGGGCTATAAAAAGGGCTTCTAGGAGAAATATATGGGCTTTGTTGAATTGGTTGCACTCCTATTTCATCATAAGCAAAATAATCATATATGCTAAATTTAAAAATACCATTATTGCCAAAGCCATAATCATAATAATCATTAAAATAACCATTTTCTCCTTCAAATCCCATATCAAGCAATATTTTTTCATAACGCTTATTTATTTCTTCGTTTAAATTTTTATAATCTATTTTTGTGTCATCCATATAAGCTGCAGGATTAAAAAGAAGCTTGGTTTCATCTTGAAACAAACCATAAGAAAGCTCTAATAAGAAATCTTTTAAACTCCAAACCAAATCAGCATAAAAATACTCATCATCAAAAGTGATTAAATAATCTTCATCTTTTTTATTTTGTTTTGCTAAATAATCAAGCATAGCAAGCAATATTGGATTTTTTTTAATATAACTTTTATCTTTAAAATTATTAGCTTGTTCTTTTGTAAGAATGCCAACTTCTCCTAATTGATCATAAATTTCATCACTAAATACGAAAGGTTTTATGCCATAGTCTTTATTGATTGCATCAATATAATTTTTTATTATCATTGTGTTTTTACTATAAAGTTCTTTCACATAGGAAATGATTTGTTCTTGGCTTAAAATTTGAGTGTCTTTTTCTATTTTGCATTGATACTCTAAATTATTTGGACTTTCAAAATAATAACCCCCATCCATACCATCATAAAATTTAGGTTTAATATAATTAGGATTTTTATTAGCAAGCCATAAAGGATTTTTTATCTTTTTAACTTCTTCTTCTAAATTTTCAAATTTAGTGGCTATGTATTTTGGGATGAGTTTGTTGCCTTTTTTATCAAAAACAATTTTACCAAGATATATGCCAAATTTTGGATTATAGCATTCAAGCTCATTCATATCATTAAATTTCCAAAAATATTGCTCGCTAGGACAAATATTATTATAACTTTTTATGTTTGTATTTATGGCTAAATAAATAGCATAAGGTTCTTTTCTGGTTTGTAAGAAATCTTTATGTTTTTCTACATCTGGTAAAGGTGGTGGAGTCATTATAATTTAATTTCCTTTCTGAAATAATATGCCACAATCCTAGAATCTAACTCACTTGGCTGAACATAGTATAAAGGACTTGGCAAGAGATCTAATTTGGGATTTAAAAATTTCCAACTTCCATAATATGTGCGATTTTTTAAACACTTCTTTGTTTCATCTTCTATTTGCATTCATCTAAAGCCCTTTGGGTTTCATTTAGGAGATTTTCCATATCAATTAATATTTTTTTATAAATATTTCTCTTTAAATCATCTATATTTTTTACATCTAAATTTTTAAATATTTCATAATTTTCTTTCATGTTTTTAAACATTAAGTTTCTATCTTCAAAAGAGCATAATTGAGCATTATTAGACAAAAATACATTTTGAATCAATGTTTTAAAAGAAATTGCCATACCTATATATTCTGTTCCCTTATCCAAATAACCTATGCTATCTAAATAATCATAAAAATCATCATAATGTTTTATAAATTTAAGTTTTTCTTCAAAAATTTGTTTTTCTAAATCTTTGGTAGTTGCTCTTAGGGCTAAATATTTTTGCTTTTCATTGGAAGTTGAATTTATACCGCTTATGAAATTAAGATAATTAAAATAAATTTGTTCTTTGCTATACAAAAAAATAAAAAACCCGATGTAATTTTTAAGAGAAAATTCAAAATATCTATCCTCAAATCCAAAGAATTTAGCCACCTTAAAATCAAAAATAGCCTTTTGCATTTTTGCATTTAAATCTTTAAAATCTTGATGATCATCTACAATTTTAATCATATCCTTAGGGCTTGGATTTAAAGTCATTTTTTCAAAGTTTTTAAATTCTAGTTGAACTTTAGGATAATGATACATTCCCCAATAAATCGTATATAAAGGAGAATAAAGTAATTTTGCAAGCACAGCAAGTATTATGATAAATATAATACAAGGTATATAAAATTTTTTAAGTTTGTAGAAGGGTTTATTCATTGTTTATTCTTTATTACTCTGCTTTAATCTCTCCACCTCTAACCACAAGTCCATTAGAGTCTATAGTTACTTCAACTCCACCTGCTTTAATAATAACACAATCTCCCTTAGTAACAATTTGAGTATCGCCTACTTGGTGGAGGATTTGATTGCCTGCCTTTACTTCACAATCTGTTTGAAAGTCACTATATTTAGATTCTGCAAGTTCTGTATGTTGTTTTTTAGTTTGCGTGCTTAAATTTTGTTCTGTATATATATATCAATGTAATTGTTAGTTTGCATACTAAAATGTTCTTCCGTAAAGTAATTTATTCCTTTATTAACATGAAGCTCAAGTTTTCCCTCAACCACTTCCTTTTTATTTCCCTTCACATTCCTTATCTCATCCTTATGTATGATGGTATTTTGATTAGCACCTATTTCTATGTCTTTGTTTTCTCCTACAAACTCATGAGAGTTTTTGCCACTCTTACTTTATTATCTACTCCTACATTTAAGGTATTGCTTAATCCTACTATGGTATCTTTAGATAAGCCCACATTAGTTAAGTATTCTCCTCCTACATTGACATTTTTAGCTAAGTCTATGATTTGAGTATGAACCTTTTTAATCCTTTCATTATAAATTCCATCTACCTTAGAATCTTTATCATTTAAAATTCTTTGAGTGAAATTATGCTGGACTAATTCATCATAATCCTTTTGGGCTTTTAAATAAATTTGTTCTTTATCTTTTATATTTGAGAGGGTAAGTTCA
>NZ_MJXI01000027.1:0-52496 GCF_001762705.1 Campylobacter sp. BCW_6460
TTTGTTTGGTATAATTGCATTAAGGGTTTTGCCACAAGGCTGCAACCCTGTGGCATAATCACACCCTAGAAAGGGGGTGAACTATATGACACGACTCATACTTATAATTATACTAATTTGTATAATTACTGTCAAGGCTTATTAGCCTTGCCCCTTTGGGGGTGAATTTCTCCTTGTGGCTTACCCAACAAACTTTTAACTAAACTTCTCTTCTTCTATTGAATTTCTATATTTGAAAAATTTTATTTTTTAAAAAGTATATGTTAAAGTATATGTTATTTGTATTATTAATTTTTAAAGTATGTTATTTTAGGTATTTTAACTATAAATCACACTACGACCTCGGGCGCCACTTATTTTTTGCGGGAATAGCTCAGGGGTAGAGCACAACCTTGCCAAGGTTGGGGTCGCGAGTTCGAATCTCGCTTCCCGCTCCATAGAATAAAAAATATAAAATCTTTATTAATTATAAATTCTCACTTTTCTCTAATACTAAAAAATACTCATTTTCTAGAATTTCAAGTTCTTTTTGCATTACTTCAAGCTCTTGATAAAGCTTGTTAATACCTATTTCTTGATATACATTTGGATCGGATAAATCTTGATTTAATTTAGCTATCTTTTGCTCTAAAAAATCTATTTTTTCAGGATGGTTTTTTAATATCTCATTTTCTTTGTAGCTTAATTTTTTAGAGCTTTTTTCTTTTTGGTTATTATTTTGCTCTTGGGTTTGAAGCTCTAAAGCAAAATTATCCAATTCTTCAATTTCTTTTTCATTTTCAAGATATTCAGTATAAAGAGTGTGTAAAATATTTATATATCCATTTCCCTCAAAAGCATAAAGTTTTGTTGCGATTTTATCAACAAAATATCTATCGTGTGATACTAGCAAAATAGCCCCTTCAAAACTAAGTAAATATTCTTCTAGTATATTAATCGTAGCTATATCAAGATCATTAGTTGGCTCATCTAAAATCAAAACATCATATTCTTTAGTAAAAAGCAAGGCTAAAGCAACGCGATTTTTCTCTCCGCCACTTAAAAGAGCTACGCTTTTATCTAAAAATTCCTTAGGAAATAAAAAATTTTTCAAATATCCATAAACATGCATATTTTTACCGCGAACTTCAACCCTATCTCCACCATTGGGACAAAAAATTTCAAGCAAGCTTTTATCGGAATTTACCAAGCTTCTAGCCTGATCAAAATATCCTATCTTAAGCTCTCCGCGTTTTATTTCACCACTATCTTGTTTTATTTGCCCTAGAAGAATTTTTAACAATGTTGATTTTCCACAACCATTTCTTCCTACGATAGCTATGCGTTCACCTTGTAAAATACGCGTTGAAAAATCTTTAAAAAGATTTTTATTGTTTATATTTTTGCTTATATTTTTAAGCTCAAAAAGCATTTTTTTACGATTGATCGTTTTTTCTCCATTAAAATTTAAAGCCGCTCTTGAAATTTCAAGTTTTAAGCGTTTGATTGCTCCGGGATTTTTTTTCGCTTCTTCACGCATTTTAAAAATGCGTTCTTTTCGTCCTTCATTTCTTTTAAGTCTTGCCTTAACCCCTCTTCTAAGCCATTCTTCTTCGCTTTTTAATTGCTTTAAAAGAGTTTCATGGCTCTTAGCAAGGCTTTGCAAAATTTGTGTTTTTTTCTCTAAATAGTTTGCATATCCGCCTTTAAAAATACTAAGTTTACCCTGCTCCACTTCTATACACTTGTGTGCTATAGCGTCAATAAAATATCTATCATGGGAAATAAAAATCACACACATCTTTGAATTTTTTAGCAATTCTTCTAAAAAGCTTGTCATATACACATCTAAATGATTAGTTGGCTCATCAAGCAATAAAATATCAGGATTTTTTAGTAAAAGTATACAAAGGCCAACGCGGCGTATTTCTCCACCACTTAAAGTAGATATAATACGATTTTCATACTCAAGCAAACTAAATTCTTTTAAAACGCGTATTATTTTAGATTCTATATTCCAAGCATCTTTACTATCAATCAAAGTCATAAGCGTATCTATTTTTTTAAGATGATCTTTATTATTAGGATCTTCTTCTAATTTTTTATGCAGTATTTCATATTCTTCTAAAGCATTGTAAATTTCTGCAAGCTCTTGCTTGATAGCTTCTTTTACACTTAAATTTGCATTAAAATCAACAGTTTGTGAAAGCATGGCTATGCTTTTTCCATTTTGTCTTATTACTCTACCGCTATCTAAAGGAAGTGTGCCTAAAAGCGTTTTTAAAAAAGTAGATTTTCCTTCTCCATTTTTCCCTATAATGGCAATCTTTTCTCCCTCGTTTGCACTAAAATTTGCTTCATTTAAAACTATTTTGTCTCCAAATTTTTTTGAAGCTTCAATTAAATCTATAAGAGCCATTTTTTATCCTTGACTGAGTTTAAAGCTAAAACTAGAACCATAGCCTAAAGTGCTAGAAATTTCAAGATAACTTTTATGTATATTTAAAATTTTCTTTACTAAAAAAAGTCCTAAACCAAAAGAATTATCGCTTTTTACATCAATTTTATAAAATTTTTTTGTAATCAATTTTATTTTATCTTCTTCTATGCCTTTTCCAAAATCTTGCACTATTATCTTTTGATCTCTTGCTGTTAAAATGACTTCTTTTTGACTATATTTTAAAGCATTGGAAAGCAAATTTATAATCACTTGCTCGATTAAAAATTCATCAGCCTTAACTTTCGTGCTTTTACCTTGCAATACAACTCTTTCAAAGCCTGGGTTTTTAGTAATTTTTTCACACAGAGAAAAAAGATCAAATTCTTGCATTTGCAAGGCTTCACTATTAAGATTAAAAACAAAATTAAGCTTATGGGTCAAAGCATTAAGTTTAATGCTTTGGCGCGAAATTTTTTCTAGCAATTCCTTTTTTAATTTTTTATCTTCCAATTCCTCGTCTTTTAGCATCTCTAAGCTAAGATCAATCACGCTTAATGGATTTTTAAGCTCATGAGAAATAGCAGAAATCACGCTAGCAAGCTGAGTATTTTTTAAAGTAATTTTATCGCTTTGTTTTTTATTTTTTTGGGTATTCTTTAGAATTTTCTCCTTAGTTTTTAAAAGTTTCTCATTTAGCAAATTAAATTCTTTAAACATTCCTTTTTCTAATATAACAACTTTATGATCCCCTATAGAATCCAAAAAATCCAAAATTTTATTAAAATTTTTCTCTATTCTTCTACCTAACAACAACATTAAAATAAAAACAAACAGCAAGCACACTCCAAAACCGATTGCTATTTTTGTCCAAAAAAGTTCTAAATCTAAAAAACGAGGATAAACAATAATAATATATTTATATCCTTTGTAAATAAAGCTTTTAGTAAGAATTTTTTTTGAATTAAAATTTAAAATTTCTCCTTCTTTAAGATTAGAAAAAAAATTAGGATTTTTTACAGAACTTATTTTCATATCATTGTTTAGGATAATAAAATCAGCCCTAGTATCTTTAGCAAAATCCTTGATATTAGCATCATTTAAATGCTCTAAGAGAGAAAATTTTAAAACATCATCAAGGCTTTTGATTTTTTGTTCATATTGTTTTGTAAGCAAGAAATTAAGATAAGAGTTAGTAAAAGTATAAAAAATAAACCCAAAAATCAAAGCCAATACAACAAAAAAAACTATAAAAATATTTTTAGTTTTTAGCATAATTTATAGCCAACACCCCTAACACTTATAATATGATCTTTTAGTTTTGGAAATTTATTTCTAAGTCTTGTTAGAGCTATATTGATTGTTTTATCACTTGTAGTATCATCTTTCCAAACACTTTCGCTTAAAAATTGTCTAGTAAGCAAGGTATTTGGATTTTCAAAAAAACATTTTAAAAGCTCATAGTCAAGATTTGAGATTTCTAATTTTTGATTTTTATAAAAAAATTCATAATTGGGTAAATCCAAAATAAAATCACCAAAAGATAGTTTTTCTTCTTCTTTTTTATGGCGTTTTAAAATTGCTTTAATGCGAAGCAAAAGCTCATTAAAATCAAAAGGTTTGCAAACATAATCATCACAACCACTTTCAAAGCCTTCGAGCAAATCTTGATGCAAAGCCTTGGCTGTAAGAAAAATAACTGCTTCTTTGTATCCTTGCTCTCTTAAATCTTGAATTTTTTCTAAAGAATCTCCACTTGGCAAATTTCTATCGACTATTAAAAGATCGATTTGCTCATTATCAAGCAAATCTTCAACTCCAAAAAAATCTACTAAAGATATAACTTCATAACCACTAGATTTTAACTTTAAAACAAGCAGCTCGTTTAAATCTATATCATCTTCTATAATTAAAATTTTAAATTTCAACATATTGGACAAATACACACGCCTCTAATTGTTTTAGTTCATCTAATACTTCTTTCTGAACTTTTTCATCAATCAAAACAACAGCCAAAGCATACCCAAAACCATCTCTACCAAGCCTAAAATCAGCTATATTGATATTTTTAGCTGCCAAAACGGAGCTGATTTTAGCTATAACTCCTGGTATGTCTTTGTTTTTAAAAATAATCATTTTCCCTTTTGGCTTAAAATCAGTTTTAAAGCCATTTAATCCAACTATGCGTTGTTCATTTTCATTAAACACTGTTCCTGAAACACTGATATTTGAATTTTCGGTGATAATTTTAACGCTAAGTTTATTATTATAACCACTATTTGGAAGAGTTTCGCAAGATAATTCAACTCCTTTTTCTTTGGCAACAAATTCTGCATTAACATAATTAATTTTCTCTCCTAAAATTCCACCCAAAGCACCAACAGCTGCAAAGGTTAGCATAGAATTTGCATACTCGCCAATAATTCCTTCAGCCTCTAATTTAATACTTTTTATAGGATTTTTATCAATTTGAACAGCTAAAAAAGCCATTTTAGAAACAAGTTCTATATAAGGAGCTACAAAAGGTGGTAAATCTTCGGTTTTAATTGGCAAATTTAAGGCATTAGGATAAGCCACGCCTCGTGCTGCACTTAGTGCTTGCTCACAAGCTTCTCTTGCGATATTGTCTTGACTTTCTAAAGTATTTGCTCCTAGGTGAGAAGTAACTGAAATATTTTCAAAGTCTAAAAGAGGATGATTAGTCGCAGGTTCTTTATTGAATACATCTATACCAAGCCATGCTATTTTACCACTTTTTAAACCTTCATATAAAGCCTCTTCTGTGTACAATCCTCCGCGAGCACAATTTATTAATCTTATTCCATCTTTCATTTTTGCAATTTCTTGCTTTCCTATCATACCATTGGTTTCTTTGGTTTTTGGTGTGTGAATGGTAATAAAATCACTTTTTTCTAAAATTTCATCCAAATTTTTTGCTTGCTCCATATCTAAATCTGTAATCTTAGAAGCAGAAATATACGGATCGTAGGCTAAAATTTTCATACCAAATGCTTTAGCACGGATAGCTACTCTTGAACCTATATTTCCAAAACCTATAACCCCTAGCGTTTTGTTCATCAATTCAATGCCATACCATTTTTCTCTTTCCCATTTTCTTTCAATTTTTAAAAAATTATGAGCATTGACAAAGCTTCTAGCTGATGTTAAAAGATGTACCATTGTTAGTTCAACTGCGGCAATAGTATTTGCAGTTGGGACATTCATCACAATCACTCCTCTTTTAGAACACTCTGGAATATCAACATTATCTACGCCCACCCCAGCACGCACAAGCGCTTTTAATTTTTTGGCATGATTTAAGAAATTTATATCTACATCTGTAGAACTTCTAGTAATAGCAACTTCAACATCGCTTAGCATTTGCATAAGTTCATCTTTTGGAACTTTTGCAGCTTCTATAAGCTCAATATCTTCAGCTTTTCTTAGAATATCGATACCTTTATCCAAAATAGCATCACATACTATAATCTTTTTTTTCATAACCAAATTTCCTTTACTTCTGTATTTATTTTATATTTTTTTAATTCTTTCATAATATCATCTATAAGTTTTTCATTACCTGTATCCAAAAAGATTTCTGGACTATCACCTGATTTAAGAAGAAAATACTTCACATTAAAAGAATTTAAAGTCTGTCTTAAGCAAAACATAGAATAAATATCATATTTTCCAACTATAAGTTGATAATATTTATTTTTCTCCTTAAGCTCGCTAGTATCCGCATCAAAATATAAGGTAAATTTTTCTGCTGCTGGGGTAAAATCTCGTGTAGGCCATTTTGCTAATTCTTCTTGCCATGAAAGATCTTGATTTTGGGTTTGAATGCTTGGCTGCGTATTTGTATCTTTAGCAAATTGTGGAATGAAATTTACATTAGCTTTAAATTGCCAAAGCAATGTAAAAACAACAGCAAGCAAAATGAGTAATAAAATACTCAAAATGCTTATTGTAATGTATTTTTTCATTAAGTTAGCTGATCTTTAATGATATCACCTAAAGTCACTTTATCATCATTATTGATTTCATTAAGAACTTCTCTTTCTTTCATTCTAATAAGATTTTTAACACTTAGGCGAATTCTATTTTTCTTTTCATCAATAAAAACTATAGCAGCTTCAATATCGTCGCCAATTTTCAAATTTTCAAGCATAGAAGTGCTTATATCTTCTTTATGAATTAAAGCATCAACATTTTTACTTAGCTCTACAAAAACACCAAAATCTTTAATATCACGGATAGCGCCTTTTACAATATCGCCGACTTTATGAATTTTGGCATATTCTTGCACTGGAGAACTGCTTAATTCTTTTGTGCTTAATGATATTTTTTGGTTTTCTTCGTCTATTTTGATAATTTTTACTTTGATTTTATCCCCTTGGGAGAATTTATCTTTGCACTTATCGTTTCTATCCCAAGAAGCATCTTCATTATGCAATAAACCTTCAATACCGCCAAGTTTAACAAATGCACCAAAAGAAGTTACCGAGGTAATTTCTCCTTCAACCACATCTGCAATTTTGTAAGATTTCATAAATTCATCAAAAGGTCTAGAAAGTAAATTTCTTAAAGATACTCTTAAGCGTCTTTCATTCGGATTGATTTCAATTACTTCAACATCAATTTCTTGACCTTTGTTGATATAATCTTTTGGATTTTTGATGTTTTTATCCCAAGAAATTTCACTGATATGTAAAAATCCTTCTATATCATTTCCTAAATCTACAAAAGCACCATAAGGCTCTATATTTGATACTATTACTTTAATGGTATCACCTACATCAAGAGTATCTTTTATCTCGCTCCATGGATCAGGTAAAGCCGCTTTTATAGATAAGGATAAATGTTTGCGTTCTTTATCATACTTTATTACTTTAACTGGAACTTTATCGCCCTCTTTATAAAGTGTTCCAGGATTTACAGGTCCTTTGTAAGAAATTTCGCTGTAATGAACAAGGCCATCAACACCTCCTACATCTACAAACATACCATAAGTGGTAATTTTTTTCACAATACCTTCAATTAAATCTTCTTGTTGTGCTACATTATTGATCAATTCTTTGCGTTTTCTTCTCTCCTCATCTAAAGTTTTTTTACGAGAAACAATGATACTTTGCTCATCTTTGTCGATTTTAATAATTTTAACTTTAAACGTTTTGCCTATAATGTTATTTGTTTCTTTGAAGCCATATTGAGATTTTGGCAAGAAAAATTCAACATCATTTTCATCAACAACTATCAATCCGCCTTTATTTTTTCCAACTACTTTTACGGTAAAAATATCATCTTGATTTTCTTGATAGTTTTTAATAAATTCAATAACTTTTTCTTTTCTCAAAGCTTTTTTATGAGAAAGTAAAGATCTGCCACCACGAGAACCCATAACAGAAACTTTAATACTATCGCCTACATTAAATAATAACTTAGAATTGTCATCTTGTATTTCGCTAAGAGCTAAAATACCTTCAGATTTTTTACCTATATCTACATAAACTTCATCATTTTTGATCTCTACAATCACACCCTCTGTTGTAGCCTCTTCTCTTGATTTATCAAAAGCCTCTAAAAGCTGTCCAAAATCTTCTTCCTCAAGATAATCGTCTACAATGCCTTGAACTTTTTTGTTCACCTCGCTCATTATGGTCCTTTAAAATAATTTTTAGAAATTGATTGATTTTACCTTATTTTTCTTTAATTAGTGTTAAGTTTTTTTATTTTTGTTAATTTTTTTTAAATTTTTGACTTTTTTATTCTATATTGAAAATATTTTTTAATTAATTTTAAAATTTTCTATTTTGACGATAACTTTTTGTATGATCCAATCAGGAGTACTAGCACCTGCGCTAATACCACAATGTTTTTTATCTAAAAACCATTCTTTTTTTAACTCTTCTTCGGTTTCAATTAGATAACTATCTTCACAATTGGTTTTTGCAATCAAAAAAAGTTGTTTTGTATTGGCTGAGTTTTTACCCCCTACAACAACCATAACATCACTTTTAAGCGAGAGTTCTTTAATGGCATCTTGATTTTTAAAGGTTGCATCACATATAGTATTAAAAACTCTTACTTCTTTGGTTTTAAGTATTAAAAAATTTACTATCTCCATAAAATGTTCAGGCTTCTTAGTTGTTTGGCTTACTACAGCTATTTTATTAGGAAGTTTTATATGTTGAAGCTCTTTTTTATCCAAAACTACATAAGCTTTTGTGCTTACATAACTTTTTACTCCTTTAACTTCGGGATGATTTTCATCTCCAAAAATAACAACTTCATAACCCTCCTTGCTCATTTGCTCGCAAATTTGTTGTGGCTTTGTAACAAAAGGACAAGTGGCATCAAAAATTTCTATATCTTTTTTTCTCAATTCTTCTAAATCTTGCTTTGTAATACCATGAGTTCTTATAATAGCCTTTTTTTCATTGCTTAAAGCTTTTATATTTTCCAAAGTTTTGACATTAAAATTTTTTTGTAAACGAGAAATTTCTTCGTTATTATGAATAAGAGGACCTATAGTTGCGGCATCTTTTATTTGTTCTGCTTTTTTAATAGCTCTTTTAACACCAAAACAAAAACCATAGTTTTTTGCTAATTCAATAATCAATCCTAGCTCCTAAATTTGATAAAATCTCTATAAAATTTGGAAAAGAAGTTTTTATACAATCACTATCATCAATCTCAACTCCACAAAGCAAACCTAAAATAGCAAAACTCATAGCAATACGGTGATCCCCATAGCTTTTAATTTTTGAAGATTTTAGTTCGCATCCACCTTCTATTTCAAAACCATCATCAAGTTCTCTAGCTTCAACACCACAAAGCTTTAGATTTTCAACCATCACAGTAATCCTATCGCTTTCTTTAACGCGCAATTCTTTAGCATTTATTAAACTAGATTTACCCTTAGCTAAAGCAAAAGCTATGGCCAAAGCAGGCGCTTCATCTATCAACCAAGCGATATTATCTTTAACTTCTATGCCATTAAGCTTGCTAGACTCCACCCTGATCTCACCAATAGTTTCAAAATCATTTTGAGTTATTGTCATTTCAAGTTTGGCACCCATTTTTTTCAAAATTTTATACGCCTCTATACGAGTAGGATTAAGTAAAATATTTTTTAAAATAATTTGAGATTTAGGCAAAATAATAGCTGCTAAAGCAAAATAAAAAGCCGAAGAAGGATCATTAGGAATCACTATATTTTGAGCTTTTAAAGGTTTTTTTAAAGGACTTATTTCAAGACTTAAGCCATCATTACTAACCCTTATTGGAGCTTTCATAGCCTTTAGCATGTTTTCACTATGATTTCGACTAAGAGAAATTTCACTAAAAGTGCATACATTATTAGCTCTAAAAGCAGATAAAATCATAGCTGTTTTAACTTGAGCCGAAGAAATTTCGCTTTTATAGTTAAAAGCTTTTAATTTTTGACCTTCTATACAAAGTGGAGCTAAATTTGCCTCATTTCTTCCATAAATTCTAGCGCCTATTTGAGTAAGTGGTTTGCTTATCCTTCTCATAGGACGATTGTTTAAATACTTATCTCCACTTAAAATAAAAAAACCAGAAATTCCTGCTAAAAATCCTATCATCAAACGCATTGCAGTTCCTGAATTTCCACAGTCTAAAATACAATTTGGAGATAAAATTTCTTTAGGGGGTATAATTTTGACGCAAGAATCTTTTTGTTCAATTTTAGCTCCAAGATTTTTTATAATTTCAAGAGTGTTTAAAGTATCTTGAGCTAAGAGATAATTTTGAGCCTTATTTTCTTCTTGTGTTAAAAGCGAAAATATAGCAAAACGATGAGATATGCTTTTATCTGCTGCTATATTTTCAAGTATAGCATTTATAGAGGTTTGCAATTTGTAAATTTTCATCTTAAATCAAGACCTAAATTTTTAAGAGTATTTAAAATTTTATCCATGCATTCATTTACTTGATTATCTTCTAGAGTTTTATTTATATCTCTAAAAGAAAAACTTATAGTAATGCTATAAAATTCTTTAAGGTTTTCATCGCTATAAATATCCACTAAACGAAAATTTTCAAGTATTTCTAAATTTAATTCTTCGATACAATTTTTAATCTGATTGTATTCAAAACCTTTAGGTATTAACACGCTAAGATCTCTAGTGATAGCTGGGAATTTGGAATAAGGCTTAGCTATTTTAAAATCTTGCTTAATTAAATCTAAATCAAGTTCGCAAATATATGTTTTTGGCAAATCTCTCTCATTTTCTATTTTTAAATGCAAACGGCCTATAAAACCTACTTTAATATCTGATAGATAAATATCTGCTTGTTCATAAGGGCTTAAAATATTATATTTTGATGATTTTAGTTTAAAATCGCCTATAATATTTTTAATGTCTAAAAGAAAATCATAAAATTGCACCGATTCAGGTTTTGCCTTGTTGGAAATTTTAGCTTCTTCTTTTAAGCCAGAATGGATAAATGCGATACGATTTAATTCTTGATTATTGACATTGAAAACAACCCCTAGTTCAAAAAGTTTAATAATTTTTTTAGAATTTTTTGCATTTAAACTTGCTGCATTCAATAAATGATTTAAAAGGGTTGTTCTTAAAGTATTAAGTTCTGCTGTAATTGGATTGATTAGTTTTAATTTAACAGAGTCAAAACCCAATCTTTTAAGTTCTTCTTCATTGTCTAAAACATAATGTAAGCTTTCAAAATAACCACTAGCTACTGCTCTTTTCCTTAAATTTAAAAACTCAATATAATTTTTATATGCAGAATTTAAACGATTTTTTTCTGCAAATTCTAAACCCTTGGAAGCAATATTATCAATACCTATAATTCTTACAACTTCTTCGCAAATATCTGATAAATTTTTAATATCAGGACGATGTAAAGGTGCTTTAACATTTATAAGCCCTTCGCCTGAAAGTATAAGTTCAAAACCTAATTTTTTCAATATTTTTAATACTTCATCTTTATCAATATTTTGCCCTATTATATCGCCAATACTTTCAATACTTATTGGTATGATTGGTAATTCTTTGTCGGTTAAAATTTGTTGAGAAGAACTATAAATAACAAGATTTGGAATCTGCTCAAAAATACTAAGTAAAAAATCCATTCCTAAATTTAATTTAGGCTCACTTCCCCTAAAACTTCTATAAAGTATTTTTTCATCTTGATCTTTATGATATATTTTAGCATCTGCAATCACCAATGGATCGGTATAATTAGCCTCAATAATAATTATTTTAGAATCATCTTTGCATCTACTTTCATTATTTTGGAAAATTCCGCTAAAGCTTAAAAGTTTATCTTTGTAAGATACTTTTGTTTCTCCATGCATTTGCTTGCTTAAATTGATGGTAAATTCTTCATCTTTTTCAGAAAAACTACTTAAATCATAAGCATTAAAAAGAACACCAGTTGAATGCGTTGCATAATTTAATAAATTTTCTATGGAATTTTTTCCCAAACTTTCAATTTGAGCAAGTCTTAAACTAAGCAATAAATTTGTTTGAATTTCTTCTTTTAGCTCTATGGCTCGATAATTATAAAGTCCATTAAGTTCTTTCTCAGCTGCTAAGCGCAAAATTCTACCAATACCTAAAACATTTTCACTTTCTTTGAATGGCTTTGGTTCTTTTAAATTTAAATTTAAAGCTGTAGCTAAATCACGAGCAATGCCATAAATACTTAAACAATCACCCCTATTAGGAGTAAGTTCTACTTCTATTAGCTCATCATTAAAAATTTCATAAGTATTTAAAGGTCTCCCAAGTTCTAATTTCCCTATACTCTCATCTAAAAGCATAATTCCTTCATTGATTTTTTCAAAACCCAATTCTAAACTAGAACAAAGCATACCACAAGAATCCACTCCTCGTAATTTTGCTTCTTTTATTTCCATACCGTTTGGCATGATAGCACCTTTAGTTGCAACAGCTACAAATTGTCCTGCATCAACATTCGCAGCACCGCAGACAATTTGCAAGGTTTCACTTCCGATATCAACTTGACAAATGCTTAATTTATCTGAATTTTCATGTTTAATTTTTTCCTTAACATAGCCTACAACAACTTTATCTGGAGCCTTTAAAACGCCAACCCTATCAACTTCTATACCTATAGAATTTAAAGTTTTAGCTATTTTATCTGAACTTATTTCTTCAAGTTCTAACCAATCATTCAACCAACTTTTAGTAATTATCATCTAAACTGCTCCAATAATCTCAAATCACCTTCAAATAAAGATCTTAAATCTGGAATTTGATGCAAAAGCATTGCAAAACGCTCTACTCCTAATCCAAAAGCATAGCCACTTACATTTTCATAGCCAACAAAATTATAAACATTAGGATCAACTATTCCACATCCTAAAACTTCGAGCCAACCTGTATGTTTGCAAACTCTACAACCCTTTCCTTTGCAAAATACACAAGAAATATCAACTTCAGCAGAAGGTTCTGTAAATGGGAAAAAACTTGGACGAAAACGAACTTTCACATCTCCAAACATATAACACAAAAAATCTTCCAATACACTTTTTAAATTTGCAAAGCTAACCTTTTGCCCTTCTTCCACCACAAGGCCTTCAACTTGATGAAACATAGGAGTATGCGTAATATCAAAATCTCTTCTAAATACAGCACCAGGGGCTATCATCCTAATAGGAGGTTTTTGTGCAAGCATTGTCCGTATTTGCACTGGCGAAGTTTGTGTTCTTAAAAGCCTTTTATCATCAAAATAAAACGTATCTTGCATATCTCTTGCAGGGTGAGATCTAGGTAAATTTAACGCTTCAAAATTATGAAAGTCATCTTCTATTAAAGGCCCTTTTTCTATGCTAAAATTCAAAGCTATAAAATACTCTATGATTTTATCCATAGTGCTCATAACAGGATGCAAAGCACCTGTTGTAATACTTTCATCAAAATAGTTAAAATTTAAAGCATCTTGTTTCATTCTTTCTTCTAAAGCAAGATTTTCCAAATCTTTAAATTTGGCTAAATAAGCCTCATTAAATATTTCTTTTTGTGCATTTAGTTTAGCAGCAAATTCTTTTTTCGCCTCATCTTCTAATTCTTTAAGCTTTGTAAAGCCTTCTGTTAAAATACCTTTTTTTCCAAGAACGGAAATCCTAATGGCTTCCAAATCATTTAAATTCTCACATTTTTGAATCTGTTCTATAAAATTTTGCAATTTTCTTACCTTAAATAAAATATTTCAAGTTCTAATTCTATTAAAAACTATTTTAAATTCAGCATAAAAACCAAACTTTAAAGATATAATTGTATCAAACCAACAATAAAAAAGGATAAATAATGCAAGAAAAAACAATTTTTGAACTCATAGTTGAAGGTAAACTTCCATGCAATAAAGTGCTTGAAAGTGATGATTTTCTAGCATTTCATGATATTGCACCCAAAGCACCCATACATATACTTATAATCCCTAAAAAACATTTTAAAGACTTTCAAGAATTTGATCCTGAACTTATGGCCAAAATGACAAGTTTCATACAAGAACTAGCTGTTCTTTTAGGCGTAGATAAAAGTGGATATCGCTTGGTAACAAACTGTGGAAAAAATAGTGGACAAGAAGTTTTTCATTTGCATTTTCATATGCTTGGAGGTTTTGAACTGCCTAAGGAAAAAACAAAAAAAGAAAATCCTCAAGCTTTATTTTAATTTAAATGGTAGAAAAACTACCATTTAAATTATTTTGTCAAAGGTAGCAACATTCCCTCATATAATTTTTGATAAATTTCATCACCGCATAACTTTTTAGCTAGTTCTAAACCAAAAAGAATTGCCGTAGCTGGACCTGCTGAAGTTATAACATTTTTATTTACAACTACAGCCTTGTTAACACGATTTCCATTAAGTCCAACTTCACAACTAGGATAGCAAGCAAACTCGCCCTCTAAAACACCTGCTTCATTTAAGACTATAGGAGAAGCACAGATTGCGGCAACAATTTTATTTTTGCTATGAAGTTGTTTAATGATATTTAAAATAACATTTGAATTCTTAAGATTCATCATACCTTCAAAGCCACCCGCCAAAGCAATGGCATCTAAATTTTCTATATCAACATCTTCTATAGAACAATCTGCTTTTATACTAATGCCATTAGCACCCTTTACTAATAACTCACTATTTAACGAAGCTATAACAACTTCCAAATCCGGATTTAATTCTCTTGCTCGTTTTAAAACATCTGCAATTCCTATAAATTCAGCTTCTTCAAAACCTTGAGCCAATGGAATTAATACTTTTTTACTCATTTTGTTCTCCTTTTTTATATTTTTTAAATCTTTCTTCTCTTTCTTTGTTTTTTTGCATCATTTGATGATTGAATCCTATGACCAAAACAATCATTAAAAACACAAAAATAACTATTAGAATGAAATTTAAAATTTCCATAAATACAACCTTATTTTTAGGAAATTCTAACATATTTTTTTAAATCTTTAGAGAAAATTCAAAGATATTTCTATAAAATCTTTTTTTAAATAATTTCTCTGAAAAAGGTTTACAAATTGAATCAGAAAAATATAAGAATTTTTGTTTTTTTTGTTATTATTATTTTATGGGGCTATTTTTCTTTCCCTATAGAAATATTAAAAATTCAAGATCCTAGCGGAGTTGTAAGCTATGGCTATACAGAAAATGCAAAAGCTTATTTAAAAAGTTATCTTATTACGCTTTTATTAACTGCTTGTGCTGTTATTATCGGAGTGATTATTGGTTTTGGCTTAGCTATTTTACGATTCTCTAAATTTAAAACACTTAATTTTATTATAGATGAATATATAGACATTATACGAGGAACACCAGTAATTTTACAATTGATGATTTTTGCTTTTGTAATTTTTACTTTTATAGATAACCTTTATGCAGCCATTCTTGCACTAGGACTTAATAGCTCGGCTTATATAGCAGAAATTGTAAGAAGTGGCATTAATAGTGTGGATAAAGGACAAATGGAAGCTGCAAGAGCAATGGGACTTGATTACAAAACTTCAATGAAAGAAATTATTCTTCCTCAGGCTACTAAAAACATTCTACCTGCATTAGCTAATGAATTTATTTCTTTATTTAAGGAAACTTCTGTTGTAGGATTTATTAGTGTTGTTGATATTACCATGCAAAGTCAAAGCTTGCAAGCCGTACTTTACAATCCAAAACCTATTATTTTCACTGGACTTGTTTATTACGTAAGTGTAAAAATTTTTAGTTATTTTGCAAAAAAACTTGAACTTAGGATGAATAAAAATGATTGAAGTTAAAAATTTACAAAAAAAATATGGAGAATTAGAAGTTTTAAAAAATATTAACACTACAATCTCAAAAGGCGATGTAATAGCTATCATAGGTCCAAGTGGAGGAGGAAAAAGTACATTTTTACGCTGCATCAATCGCTTAGAACTAGCTGATAGTGGGGAAATTTTAATCAATAAACAAAACATACTTGATAAAGAAATTGATATTAATAAGATCAGGCAAAAAGTTAGCATGGTATTTCAGCATTTTAATCTTTTTGCTAATAAAAATGTTATGGAAAATTTATGTTTAACGCCCATTAAAACAGGAATTTTAAGTCAAGAAGAAGCCATAAAAAAAGCAAAAATACTTCTTGCTAAGGTGGGTTTAGCAGACAAAGAAAATATAATGCCCCATAAGCTCTCTGGTGGACAAAAACAACGCATAGCTATTGCTAGAAGCTTGATGATGAATCCTGATGTTATTTTATTTGATGAGCCTACTTCAGCTCTAGATCCTGAAATGATAGGCGAGGTTCTAAGCATTATGAAAGATGTTGCAAAAGAAGGTTTAACTATGCTTGTGGTAACCCATGAAATGGGTTTTGCTAGAAATGTTGCCAATCGTATATTTTTTATGGATAAAGGAAAAATTGCTGTTGATGCAAGCCCTAAAGAAGTATTTGAAAATCCTAGCAATGAAAGATTGAGAGAATTTTTAAACAAGGTTTTAAATCATTCATAAGCCATTAAGGCTTATGAATTTTAATCCCAACATTCAGCGTTTTTAATTCCAAGTTTACTAGCGTTAAATTTAGGATCTATACCAGATTTTTGTTGCGTATTAAAATCTTTTAAAACTTTATTTACTATACCACCTAAAAGCAATAAAGATATAATATTTGTCGTTGCCATGAAAGCCATAGTCAAATCAGCCAAATTCCAAGCAAGTTTTAAATTCATTTGCGAGCCTATAAAAATCATAGCTACAGCTGTAATTCTAAACAAATTCATTACAAATTTGGAATTTGTTAAATATTTAACATTAGCTTGAGCATAATAATAATTTCCTATTAAAGAAGTTATTGCAAAAAGAACAATAGCTATAGTAATAAAATGGATTCCAAAGCTACCATAATACTCACGCATAGCTTCTTGAACTAAAGGCATTCCACCATCGATTTTACTTTCTCCAAGTCCTAAATATGCCATAGAAAAAAGAACTAAAAATCCAGAACTTGTACAAACAACAACATCAATTAAAACTGAAAAGGCTTGTATAACACCTTGTTTAGCTGGATGACTTGTCAAAGCTGCTGCAGCTGCATTAGGTGCTGAGCCCATACCTGCTTCATTTGAAAAAAGTCCTCTTTTAATCCCTATAACTAAAGCAGAACCAGCAAAACCACCAAAAATCGCTTTAAAATCAAAAGCACTTTGTAAAATCATATGAACCACAGAAGGAATTTTATCAAAATTCATTAAAACAGCAATCACGGCAAGTAAAACATAAGCTAAAGCCATAAAAGGAACAATTAAAGAACTAATTTTACCTATTTTAGTATGGTGAGAAAAAAACATCCATGCACCAAAAATAGTTAAAACAATACCAATAATCATTGGCCAAGAACTTGATGCAAAATCTACAGCAGCATTTGGATTAAACATATCATAATAAACTTTAAAAGACGAAGTCATTGTTTGACTTTGAAGTCCGTTAAATCCATAAGCATAAGTAATAATAAGAATAAAAGCAAAAAAAGCTCCAAAAAAATGTGAGCCTAAGGCTTTTTTTATATAATAAGCTGGACCACCTTTAAACCCGCCTGTATCATCTTTTGATTTGTAAACTTGAGCTAAGGTACTTTCAGCAAATGCTGAGGCACCACCAAAAAATGCCATAACCCACATCCAAAATAAAGCACCAGCTCCACCTGTAGCCAATGCCAAAGAAATTCCAGCGATATTTCCTATACCAACTCTAGAAGCAGTTGAGATCATCAATGCTTGAAAAGGTGAAATATGTTCTTTAGTGTGTCCTTCGTTTTTTTCTGTAAGAATTTTAAATACAGAACTCAACATACGAAACTGAACAAAGCGAGTTAAAAAACTATAATAAAGCCCACAAACAATAAGTAAAACTACCATAATAATGTCTGTATTTGGGACAATCTTATTAGCTATAATATCAGACGCTTTATTGGCAAAATCTAGTATAATATCTAAATTCATCCAAACTCCTCAAAAAATAATCTAAATTTTACTTTAACATAATTTTTATAAAAAGGACTTTATGATTTTATTTGTTTTAAGTTATTGTGTAAATTTGAAACTTTTAAGAAACAAAATTGCTAAAATTTTGTCTTAAAGCTTCATAAGAGATTATACCAACGCTTGTAGCTAAATTTAAACTTCTTCCATAAGATTTCATAGGTATAGTTATAGCATTTTCCCAATTTAATTGCATTAATTCCATAGGTAAGCCATAACTCTCACTTCCAAAGAATAAGAAATCATTTTTTTGAAATTCTGCATCAAAATAAGCTTTTTGACTCTTAGTTGTTGCGAAAAAAAAGCGATTTTTATAAATCATATTTTCATTTAAAAATTCTTCAAGATTCTCCCAAATAATAGGCTCTAATTTATCCCAGTAATCAAGCCCTGCTCTTCTAACAGCCTTTTGAGAAATATCAAAAACAGTTGGTTTAACAATATGAAGTTTAAAACCAGCATTAAAGCACATTCTACCTATACTACCTGTATTTTGCGGTATTCTAGGGTGAACTAAAACTATATTAAACATGTTTATACTAGAACTCTTTGAATGTTAGGGTTTAATTTTACTAAAATTTCATAGTTAATAGTATGAAAAAAATCAGCCCAAATATCAGCATCTTTAAACACGCAAATTTCCTCACCAGAATTTTCACAAGAAAAACTATCCATTGACATCTTTCCAAGTATTACTTTTCCATTTCCAAGCACTAACTCCCCTTTTCCATTGTAACGGAAAAGACCATCAGCATAACCCAAATCATAAGTTGCTACTTCCATATCCTTTGCAGCAGTAAAAATGCCTCCATATCCTATACTCTGTCCTTTTTGTAAAATCCTTTGACTTAATCTATGAGCATACAAACTTAAAACTCTTTTTAAATTTGATTCCCCATATCCAAATTGAACAAGCCCAACTCTACAATATTCATCTTCAGGAATTTTCCCTCTAAATAATGCTGCAGAATTATGCGAATGAAATAATAAATTTGAAAAATATTTTTTTACTATCTTTTTAGCTTTTTGAAAATTTTCTTTTTGAACAAAAAAACTTCCATTCATTTCATCTGCACTAGCAAAATGTGTAAACATTCCAGTAAGTTTTAAATCACTGCTTCGAATAAGATTTATAGCATGCTCTAAATTTTCTACACAAATTCCGTTGCGATGCATGCCTGTATCTATTTTTAGATGTATTTTTATATCTTGCTTGTATTTTTTTACTTGGGAAATATCATTTAAAGCATAAATAAATCGAGAATTTTCATTACCATGAGGACGATGTGATAGTATTAATATATTCTCAAAAAATTCTTCGATTTCTTGAGCTTCTTCTTCACTCTTAACAGCAACAAAAGAAACTCCTAAATTTTTAGCTAATGGAGCTAAAAGCTTAGCTCCATGTCCATATGCATTATCTTTAAAAACACAAATTAATCTTTGAAAACTCCCTATTTTTTTAGCAATATGTCTTAAATTATATTCATAAGCTTTTTGATCAATTTTTATTAAAGACATTTATTGCTCTGCTAAAATTTTCATTTTACCTTTACTATCTATCTTAACGTATAAAATTTTATCGCCTCTAAACTGATAGTTTTTAGTGTAATAATCCTCATAAAATGAAATTCTATACATAGTTTCATTTTCTAAATTCGGATAAGGGCTGATATTAATATCTGAAAATTTAATCTTTTTATCTTCTTTACGAGAAAAAATAGATTTTTTCATGGAAGCAAACTGTTCAAATTTCATTTTATCAAAACGTTTAAATTCTTGCTCATCATAAAAACTTAAATAGGTATTAATGTCACTATTTGTCCAAGCTAGCTTCCATGTAAAAAGATCAGCCAATAAACTAGCTATTTGATCCTTTTTAGCTCTAATTTTTTCTTTTTCTTCTGTCATAACAAAAACTTTTTTGTCTTGCACAACTTGTGCAAATTTCTCCAAATTGTTATTAAATAAAGCAATACACCCTCTTGTTTTAAATTCATCAAGTCTAGAACCATCTAAAGGATAGCCATGGATCCAAATACCACCACCTGTTTTTCCTTGTACTTTATCAAGTAAATTTGGATAAGTTGTAGCAAAAGCAAAGGGACCATAATAAGGATCACCTGGATTAAACTTACGACCTAACTCATAAAAACCTACTGGCGTTTTCAAATCTCCTTCTATTTTTTTATCGCCCATTAACCCAGTTATTATTTCTTTTTGTTCAAAATCTTTTCTTATTTTTCCATCCTCGTAAGAATAAACACGGAGAATTTTATCTGTTTTATTTGCAAGCACGATAGCAACATTATCATCATAATATCCGAGTGAAATATTTTTATCTCCTATTTCACTTAACCAAAAATCCTTTTGAGTTAATTCTTTTTCAATCGCTACGCCAACAGCATCTAATCCTTGATTGAGATAAATTTTAACAAGATCTGAGGCATGCAACATCAACGAAGAAAGTGTAATTAATAAAGTAAGTCGTTTTAACAATGTTTTTCCTTAGCTATTTCAAAATTTTTTTTAAGTCAAAAATGTTTGTGATTATAATATTTTTTTTCTTAAAAAATATTAATTATATTAATAATGTGACCTTATTTATGATATTATTTTTAATAAATCATAAAGGCTTGTTTTAAAAGGTTGATAGTGATAAGAAATTTTTTTATAGAAATGTCTTTTTTAGGTATTTTGTTTTTAGCTTTTTATGCATTATATGATAAAAAGAAAGTGTATTTAGCTCAAATACATGCCAAGATCTAGCTTGTGACTTAAATTTACAAGATTGTGTTTTTTCTTTTAATAAAAAAATATTGAAGTTTCAGCCTACCCAAAACCTATAAAAATTTTCAATAAAACTACTATAAAAATTAAAAATTCTCCTCATTATTCTAATTTAAAGATTAAAATTTATAGTTTAAATTCCTAATATATACGATATCATTCCTAAAAATTTAATATAGTTAATGGTGATATTCTTATAAATTTTTATAGATAGAAGTATTACCGATGATTCTAGATTTAGGATTGAATTTTTAAACAATAATACTCCAACTGGTTTTTTCTTTGATTGTGATGTTACTATGCAAAAAATTTTCAAACAGGTAACACACATTGAAAAATTTTAAAAATTTTATATTCAAATAAAAATATTTTTTGATATAATGAACAAATGTTTAATGTTATAAAAATAAGGATGCAATATGAAAAAAATTCTTCTCTTAGGCGCTCTTTTTGCTGTAAATCTTTGGGCTGTTAATGATATAGAGGTAAAAAATGCCTTTGTAAAACAAACTCCACCTCATGCGCAAAATAGTGCTATTTTTCTTACCATTTTTAATAATACTGATAAAGATATTGCTTTAATAGGCGTCAAAAGCAATATCAGTGAAGCAAGTGAACTGCATACACATGTACATAAAAATGGAAAAATGATGATGCAAAAAATTCCTGAAATTATTATAAAAGCTCATTCAAGCACAGAACTTAAATCAGGAGGTTACCATATAATGCTTTTAAAACTAAAAAAACCTATTATTAAAGATACGAAGGTAAATTTAGATTTAAAATTTAATAATCACAAAACCATAGAGTTAAAAAATATTGATTCTAAAGAATTTTAATTAATGAGAAAAATTATTTTTATCCTAGCTTTTGCTTTTGTTATTGCTACTTTATATATTATTTTTGATTTTTATATAATAAAAGATTCTCAAAAAATAACAAAAGCTGATTTTTCCACCCCATTAGCTTGCGATCTTAATGTTAAAGACTGCACATATAGTTTTAACAATAAAGAAGTTTTAATTTCCCTAAATCCCAAACCCTTACAATCTTTAGATGTTACAAATCTAAAGATTGTAAATCTAGGAAATTATAACAACTTAGGAATTAAAATTTATGGATTAAATATGTATATGGGTGAAATTAAGCCTAAAATACATCGATTAAATTCAACAGACTATGAAAGCAAAATAGTTCTTGCTACTTGTGTTTTAGATACTATGCGTTTTAGGGTAGAATTTATGGATAATAATAAACCCATAGGGTTTTATTTTGATTTTGAGCTAAAAAAATGAAAAAAAATATTATTTTGTTTATAGTTATAGTTGCCATTATTTTAGGTGTAATATTTTTTATTAAAAATCATCAAAATTCTTATGATTTTATCTTGAAATCAGATTTAAAAGAGGAAACCACCCTAAAAGATTTTAAAGGAGATAAGCTTATTATCTATTTTGGATACACTTATTGCCCTGATGTTTGTCCGGCAACTCTTAGTTTAGTAGGCAAAGCCTTAAAGCAAATCAATAATCCTAAGGCTCACCTTCTTTTTATTTCTTTAGATCCAAATAGAGATAATAACTTAAGTAATACAAACGAATGGTTACGATACTTTTACCCAAAAGCAGATGCTTTAATTGCAAAAGATGAAAAAACTCTTCAAAAAATAACAAAACAATATAATGTTCAATATCAAAAAATAGATCTAAATGATTCTTTTATGGGTTATTCTATAGCACATAGCAATATGCTTTATCTTATTGATGAAAAAGGTCATTTTTATAAAGAAATTAGCGATTTAAATCCACAAGAAATTTTAAGAGAACTTAGAATTTTTCTAAATTCTCAATAATTATACTTAAGCAAAAAGATCAGTTGAGAGGTATCTTTCAGCCGTATCGTTTAGCATAGTTAAAATTCTTTTATCTGGAAATTTCTTTGCTAGCATACTTGCGGCAAATACATTTGCTCCACTTGATATACCTACCATTAAACCACTTTTGGCAAGTTCTTTGGCTGTATTTATAGCATCTTCATTACTTACCGTGATCACTTCATCTATAACTTCTTTATTTAAAATAGCAGGTATAAAATTCGCCCCTATTCCTTGTATTTTATGGCTTCCCGCTTCACCTTTGCTAAGCAATGGAGAATTTAGAGGCTCGACTCCAACAATATGCACTTTTTCTAATTTTTCTTTTAGTATTTCCCCAACTCCACTAATAGTACCGCCAGTTCCAAAACCAGCTACAAAAATATCAAGTTTATTATCCAAATCTCTTAAAATTTCTAAAGCCGTATTCTTACGATGCGTATTTTTATTTGAAATATTTTCAAATTGAGAAATCATAAAAGAATTTGGAGTATTTAACAATATTTCATTTGCTTTATCAACCGCTCCTTTCATTCCTAAATTTGCAGGAGTTAATTCTAACCTAGCGCCAAAGAGTGTTATCATTTTTCTTCTTTCTAAACTCATAGATTCAGGCATTACAGCAATAAATTTAAGTCCCAAATCTGCACAAATCATAGCCAAAGAAATTCCAGTATTTCCACTAGTTGCTTCAACTATTGTAGTATCTTGATTAATTTTTTTACTATCTAAAGCATCTTTAATCATTTCAAAAGCTGCTCTATCTTTTATAGAATGACTAGGATTTAAAAATTCGCATTTAGCAAAAACATTGATACCAAATTTTTTCAAATGTATAATGGGAGTATTTCCTATAAGCTCACTTACTTTTTCATGTACTTTCATAATTTTAATATCCTTTTTTATTTAATAATGATAGTTTTATAAAAGTTTAAAAAAATAAAGTAAATAAAAGATGCAAAATACCCAAATCAATCAAGAAAGAAGGCTAGAATTTATCTAGCCGAAGTTTTATTTTTTCTTTTTGTTGCTTGCTTTTGCAACAGCTTCTTTAAGGTTTTTACCTACCTTAAATTTTGCAACTCTTGTAGCAGGAACTTTAATTGTTTTTCCTGTGCTTGGTACTCTAGCTTCTCTAGCAGCTCTTTCTTGAGTTGAAAAAGTACCAAAACCAATAAAACTGATGCTATCACCTTTAGATAAAACATCAGTAATAGTAGAAATAACTGCATCAGTAGCAGTAGTAGCGTCTTTTTTTGTTAGCCCAGCTGTTTGAGCAACTAATGAAATGAAATCTGCTTTAGTCATAAAAGCTCCTTTGTTTTAATTGAAACGCCTAATTTTAGCATATTTAAAAAACAATATCAAGTAAAAAACAGCTTTTTTTAAGTTTTTTTCAAAAAACTTTATTATTTTTTCTTATATCTTTCAAATTCTCCGCTATTATCAATTTCATTACCAATTTTCTCGTATAAATCATAGTAAAATTTAACAAATTCTTTACACTTAGGCATAATAGGAAGAAAAATATTATCTTCAATTTCACAAAATCTACTTAAAAACTCTTTTGCATCAAGTCTTAAAGCATAGTGTTTTGCCAATTCATGATAATTTTTTAAAGTTAGTTCTTTAAATTTTTCATAATGCCTTAAATCAAAATTTATCTTCAAATTATTATTTTCAAAAATCAATACTTCACTTTCAAAAAGCAAACTAAGATGAATAAGTCCTTCTGTATAATAAGGTCTAACTTCATCAACCCTTTGCCAAGAAATAAGTCCAATAGCCCTTTTTATAAGTTCATGAAAAACAGGCATTATCAAGTCATCTTGTTCATGATAAAAGAAATTTATAAGTCCACCTGTAGTAGCTTTATATTCTTCTATATTTTTAAAAAAACCACTCTGATTCATTGTTTTTTCAGTATCATTAGCAATAAAAAATATATGACCAAATTCATGACCTATGGTCGATACTTCATAAACCCTTTTCCAAATTTTTTCCTGATAAAATAAAATATTTCTTCCAAAATCCAAAAATTCTTTATCAAAAACCTCGCTAGAAATTTTCATAAAAGGCTTTGTTTTGGCATTTTCATATACAAAATTTATAAAGGCAAATATTTTTTTACCCGCCTTAGAACTTACAAACTCATCATTTGGAACGACTTGAGCTGAAAATAAACCTTTAAGTTCAGCACCATAAAATATCATCGGAGTGCAAATATAAAGTTGAGTTTTTTCTATATTAGATAAAACTTCTTTTTCCAAGTCACAATCTTCAAGTCCTATATTTTTATAAACATATTCAAAACTTTCCTTAATTTCGCTATCAAATTTCAAAACATCAAAATCATTCTCATCTTCTATTCTTATATCCCATTCTAATGCCACCGCATGAGTATAATTATCTTCATAATATTCTAAAGGATGTCCCACTTGTAAAGGTGATTTTACTTTCATCCAAGCAAATTCAGCCTCTTGCCAAGCTTTTATAACTCTATCTTCATCTTTTTCGCAAAACGCTAATTTTAATTTTTCAAAATATTCTATATAAGCTTTTTCCTCTTCGTTGCTAGCAAATATTTTAAGCTGATCAATCATATTTTCAAAAGCAAATTCTAATTTTAAAATTTCATTCTCGAAAAATCTCGCATAAGGAACAAATTTCCATAAATTTCCTATTCTAACTAAAACACCATAACTTCGTTCACAAATTTCTCCTTCTGAAGTTTTTTGATATAAATGATTTTTACGCAAAAATTCCATTGCATCATCTAAATTTGGAAATTGGGTAGATAAAATTTTATTATTTTTTTCTATAATTTCTTTAGTCCAAGAAATTTCAAAAATATTCATAATTAAACCTATATTATGCACTCCTTGTATTATGGACTGATAAAAATTATTTAAAAGCTTTTTCTCTTTTATTTCATTAATTAAATTTTGATGTTCTTTTTCATAAAACTTTCTAATCTCTTCATAGAACTTATGTTTTAACTCTATAATCTTATCTTCCTTAAAGTTGTTTTTTTTCCACTCTTGAACTAAATTTTCTTCCTTTAAATCAACCAAACGCCTAAGTATGGCTAGCATAGTTGTTTTATCTTGTTTTAATTCGCTTAAAGAAATCAAAGATCTAAAATACTCGCCCACATCTTCTTTGTCTAAAAACTCATATAACGCATTATTTCTTTCTTTGTATTTTCTAACCAATTTAGCTATTTCTTTAAAATTATTCATACTTTTATTCTCCTTTTTAACTTTTTTAATTATAATTCATTTTTTAAAATAAGGAGTAAAAATGAGAGATATGGGAGAACCAAAATTAAAAATTGTAGCCATGCCAAGCGATACAAATCCAGCAGGAAATATTTTTGGCGGATGGATACTTTCACAAATCGATTTAGCAGGAGCTATCGCAGCAAGAGAACTTTCTCCTGAACGCGTTGTAACCATCTCTATGGATAAAGTAGTTTTTAAAGAACCTGTTTTTATAGGTGATATAATTTCTTGTTACTCTAAAGTTGTAAATGTGGGCAACACTTCAATCAGCGTTGAAGTAGAAGTCACAGCTCAAAGAGTGGATTCTCAAGGTTGTACTTCTTGCATTAATGTAACTTCGGCTTTAGTAACTTACGTAAGTGTTACAAGAGATGGAAAGAAAAAGCCTATTACTGAAGAACTTAAAAGAATTCATGGCTTTTTAAATGCTTAAAGCTTATTTTGTATGATAAAACTTTATCCTTTAAGCTTATCAGCATTTATTTAAACCGCCACTATTATATTTTTTATCTAGACATTCTTTGAAAAATTCCCCTCTGGTTTTTGGAATTTTTCCTGGATGTTTTTGTTTCATGTGTTCTAAATACTTATCATAACTAGAAAGTCCCACCAAGGGATGAAAAAACCTTTCGGCTTTTTCATAATAATACTTAAATTTTTTGAAATTCATCAATCTTAATATACTTAGTTTCTTTAAGAGGAATTTTAATTTTACCTAAGCAAATTCCTATACAAGAAATTATAACAAGCAAGGTAGCTATCATAAAGAACACACAAAGAATTGCATTAAGTAAATTTCCAACTTTACTTTGAGTGGCTATTGAA
The DNA here is from genome assembly GCF_001762705.1 of Campylobacter sp. BCW_6460. Classification (NCBI taxonomy): domain Bacteria; kingdom Pseudomonadati; phylum Campylobacterota; class Epsilonproteobacteria; order Campylobacterales; family Campylobacteraceae; genus Campylobacter; species Campylobacter sp. BCW_6460. The sequence continues at coordinate 26,730 of NZ_MJXI01000027.1, forward strand.
ATTTCTTTTTTAATTGTAGAAATTTCTTTTTCATCTTTAGTATTATTTAATTTAAATTCTAAATCTTTAATTTTTTGACTTTGTATGCTAACGGCGGCTACATGACTTACCGCATTTGCTACTTTATTGCCTTCTTCATAAGGCATAATTTTTTGAATTCCTCCATACAGAGTTGCCACTAAGACAAATACCGCAGGTACTAAAGTAACCCAAGTATATCTTGCCTTGCCCATTTTTACAAGTATAGTTGTAGCAAGAAGCAAAGCCATACCCGCAAGCATTTGATTACTTACGCCAAAAAGAGGCCAAAGCGTATAAATTCCTCCCTTAGGATCAATGGCACCTTGATAAAGAAAATATCCCCAACCTGCAACACTTAAAGCCGTAGCCAAAAGTCCAGCTGGATAATTATGAATATCTCCTAAAGGTTTATAAATATTACCCAATATATCTTGCACCATAAAACGACAAGCCCTTGTCCCAGCATCCACCGCTGTTAAAATAAATAAAGCTTCAAACAATATAGCAAAATGATACCAAAAAGCCATCAAATCCACGCCGCCAAAAAGTTCATGCAAGATCAAAGCTACACCTATAGCAAAAGTTGGAGCTCCACCTGTTCTTGAAAGTATAGTATGCTCTCCTATATTTGTAGTCAAAGTAGTAATTTCTTCAGGAGTAATGCTAAATCCCCAACTTGAAATGGTTTGTGCTACACTTACAACATCTGTTCCTATCAAAGCAGAGCTTGAATTTATAGCAAAATAAAGACCTGGATGTAAAATACAAGCACAAATTAAAGCCATAATCGCCACAGCACTTTCAGCAAGCATAGAGCCATATCCAACAGCTAAGGCATGAGTTTCGTTTTCAAGCATTTTAGGAGTAGTTCCACTAGAAATCAAAGCATGAAAACCACTGATCGCACCACAAGCAATGGTAATAAATAAAAATGGAAATACTCCACCTGCAAATACTGGACCTGTTCCATCAAAATACTGAGTATTTGCTTTTGGCATTTGCAAATCAGGAGCAACCAAAACAATAGCTACAGCCATTACCACAATAACACCGATTTTCAAAAAAGTTGAAAGATAATCTCTTGGAGCAAGTAAAAACCACACAGGTAAAACAGAAGCAATAAAACCATAAGCCATCATAACAATTGCCAAAGTTGGAGCTTCTAAAGTAAATATTTTAGCCCAATAAGGATCAGCAGCTATAACGCTACCATAATGAATAGCCAAAATTAAAAGCACAAAACCTATTATAGAAGCCTCCCCTACTCTACCTGGACGGATAAAACGCATATAAATTCCCATAAATATTGCTATAGGAATAGTCATTGCGATAGTAAATAAACCCCATGGAGATTCTGCTAAAGCTTTTACAACCACCATAGCCAAAATGGCAATAATAATAAGCATAATGCCAAAAATCGCCACCATAGCAACTCCACCTGTAAATTTACCCATCTCATCCTTAATCATCTCGCCAAGACTTCTACCTTTTCTACGAGTAGATATAAAAAGAACAACAAAATCATGCACAGCACCCGCTAAAACTCCTCCTACTAAAATCCAAAGCATAGAAGGCAAATATCCCATTTGAGCAGCCAAGATAGGTCCTACTAATGGACCTGCTCCTGCAATAGCAGCAAAATGATGTCCAAATAATACAGCCTTATTTGTAGGCACAAAATCACGCCCATCATTTTCTACAAGTGCTGGTGTTGCGCGATTTTTATCAAGTTCTAAAACCTTATAAGCTACAAAATGCCCATAAAATCTATATCCTATCATATAAATACATATAGCAGCAACCACCAAATAAATCGCTGATACACTTTCGCCATTTTGTAAAGCTAAATAACCAAAACAAATAGCGCCTAAAGTTGCAACAAGCAACCATAAAATTTTAGTACTTAACTGTGTCATAATTTCTCCTAAGAAAATAAAATATTTTCAAAGAATAACAGATTTATAGATTAAATTGTATAGAAAGATGTTTAGTTTTTTCACATTTTTAAAAAATATATGTTTTTTGTTTCTTTAAGTAGCATAAAAATGAAAAGCTTAAAAACAATCTTTAAGCTTTTTTAATCTAAATAAAGAGAGAATTTACACTTTCGTTATGATAAACACGACGTATTACTTCAGCAAAAACAGATGTAACACTTAATACTTTAATATTTGGTAATTGCTCTTTTAAAGGTATGGTATCTGTTACTACAAGCTCATCTAAAGCTCCACTTGCTATTCTCTCATAGGCTTTTCCACTTAAAACTGCATGAGTACAGCAAGCCATAACAGATTTTGCACCTTTTTCTTTTAAAGCTTCTGCAGCTTTAACTATAGTGCCAGCAGTATCAATAATATCATCTACTAGGATAACTTCTTTATCTTTTACATCTCCAATGATGTTCATTACTTCACTTTCATTGGCTTTTTCGCGACGCTTATCAACTATAACTATATCAAGTCCTAAATGCTTTGCAACACTCCTAGCTCTTGCAACACCGCCTATATCTGGACTTCCTATAATAGCATTTTTAAAATGTTTGGCTTTAATATAATCATTAAAAACTATACTTCCATAAAGATTATCTACTGGAATATCAAAAAAACCCTGAATTTGCCCTGCATGCAAATCTATCGTAGCTACGCGATCAATCCCAGCTGCCTGAATCAAATTAGCCACAAGTTTAGCAGTAATTGGCACCCTAGGATTTGCTTTTCTATCTTGTCTCGCATAGCCAAAATATGGGATAATAGCCGTAATCGAATTTGCACTTGAGCGACGCAAAGCATCTGTAAGAATTAAAAGTTCCATTAAATTATCGTTTGTAGGAGCGCAAGTACTTTGAATAATAAAAACATCCTTTCCGCGTACGCTCTCATCAATTTGAACACTAATCTCTCCATCACTAAATCGTTTTACTCCAGCATCACTTAAAGGCAGGGAAAGATATTTAGAAACTTGTCTTGCAAATTCCACATTAGCTGAGCCTGAAAAAATTTTATAACCTCGCATAAAAAACCTTAATCAATAAAATTATGAATTAATACAAAAGATTTTAATAAAAAAAATGTTAAAAACTGCTGTAAATTTAAAAAGCTTATATAAAAATATAAGCTTTTTTAAGAAATGTAAGCTGTCTTTTTAGCATAATATCTTACTAACATAGAAAGTGAAAAACATATTATAAAATAAATTCCCGCAACAACACCTATCATCGCTAAAATTTCTTCAAAACTTCTTAGTTTTGCCAATATAGTTTTTGAATTATAAGTAAGTTCAGCTATACCTAAACCCGCTAAATAAGCTGTATCTTTTACAGTGGTTACAATTTGAGATAATAAAGCAGGTACTATTTTTCTAAAAGTTTGTGGTAAAATAATATAAAAAAGAGTAAAAAATTTACCAAAACCTTGAGAATAAGCTGCTTCAAACTGACCTTTTGGTATAGAATTTAATCCACCTCTAATAATTTCAGCCATAACCGAACTCGTATAAAGTGAAAATCCTATAGTACCCCAAAAAGCTTGAGGAAATTGTCCAAAAAATACAGGTAGAACAAAACAAGCTGCAAGCATCCATAATAATAAAGGAGTATTTCTAAAAATATCTATATAGCAAGCTGCTAAAAATTTACTTAATCTATCCCCATAATTTTTAGTTATAGCTAAAAAAGTTCCAAAAACAATCGAAATAATACAAGTTGCTAAGGCTATTTTTAATGTCAGAAATAAACCTTGCATTAAAAATTCAATATTTTGTGCATTAAAAACATTTTCCATTAACAACCCTTTATCTCGTTAAATGTGCTTTTTTTAATTTATTTTCATAAGCCTTTGCAAAATAAGCCAAAGGATAACAAATTATAAAATATAAAACCGCTGCAAATATATAAGCTGGCGCATAATTTCCATAATCAGCTGCATAGCTATCAGCAGAATGCATTAACTCAGCTCCACCTACAATAAGCAATACAGAGGTATTTTTGATTAAATTTACCATTTGATTTGTCATCGGTGGTAAAATAATTCTAATGGTTTGAGGTACTATAATATAACGCATTTGTTGAATATAAGTAAACCCTTGTGAAGCAGAAGCTTCAAACTGACCTCTTGGTACAGCCAAAATTCCACTTCTAACCACCTCGCTTACATAAGCTCCGTGATAAGCCCCAACACCCAATACACCAATAGTAAATATATCAAGCCTTATACCTAAAACAGGCAAGGCATAAAACAAAAAGAAAATTTGTATTACCAAAGGAACATTTTGAAAAAGCTCTACATAAATTCTAGTGTAGGCTCTGATAATTTTAAATCTACTTGTAGCCATAACTCCACCTATAGTTCCAAAAATTGTAGCTATAAGCAAAGCAAGGATGCTTACTTCTAAAGTATAAATAAAACCATTAATAAAAGCATCTTTATTATCCAAAGCATCTAAAAATTTCCATACCGCAAAAGGGCTTATACTATTTTCATCATATAAACCCCAAGAAGTAAGAATTTGTCTTAAATGTTCAACAAAACCTACACTTTCATTCATATTATAAACCCCATTTTTTCGCTAAAGCATCAATTTCACTTTTATGTTCTTTTACAAAATCATCAACATATTTTGCAAAAGCTGGATCATCTTTTTTGGTTACAATACCATAACTTTGTGGTTCAAAACTATCTGGCAAAATTTCACTTTTATCATCCACATAACCTAACAATATTGATTTGTCTACAGAAAATGCATCAACTCTTTTAGCATCTAAAGCAGCTTTTATACTTGGATAATCAGGAAATTCACTAAATTTAACATCGACACCAATTTTTTTAGCAGCTTCACCTATAGCTTTTTTTGTAGTTGCAGCTTGAGCTACTCCAATATTTGCACCTTTCATATCAGCTAAAGATTTATAATTTTTTTCTTTTAAAACTAAAAGCCCTATAGCATCTTGATAATAAGGCTCTGAGAAATTATAAATTCTTTTTCTCTCTGGAGTAATAGTAAAAGTTGCTATCACTGCATCTACACTACCATTATCAAGCAAAGGGCCTCTTGTTTTAGCATTAACTGCGACTAGTTTTATTTTTTTATCATCACCTAATATACTTTTAGCTAGCAATTTGGCAACATCTACTTCAAAACCTTTAATTTCACCTGTTGCTTGATCAAGTAAAGCATAATGTGGAACATCATTTTTAACACCAACTATTAATTGTCCTTTAGATTTAATAGACTCAAGTTTACCTTCTGCTGCATTAGCATTACTGAATGCAACACAAGCACCTAGAGCAAAAACTGCCAACTTTAACAAAGATTTTCTAAAAACCATTTTTTCTCCTTTCAATTTTGGTTAATTTTTAAGAATTTTCCCTAAAAAGAGTCGCGCTCTTTCGGTTTTTGGATTTGAGAAAAATTCACTAGGAATATTTTCTTCCACAATAGCGCCATCTTCCATAAAAATAATCCTATCTGCTACTTCTTTTGCAAAACCCATTTCGTGTGTAACAACCACCATGGTAGTATTGCTTTGGCGTGAAATTTCTTTCATTACATCTAAAACCTCTTGTATGGTTTCTGGATCAAGGGCTGAAGTAGGTTCATCAAATAAAATATAGGGTTTTTTAGTACAAAGTGATCTTGCTATAGCAACGCGTTGTTGTTGTCCGCCTGAAAGGGTTGCTGGATAAACATTTGCTTTATCCACTAAACCTACGACTTTTAAATACTTAAAAGCTGTTTCTTCAGCTTCTTTTTTAGATTTTTTTTGAAGTTTCATTGGAGCTAAGGTTAAATTTTGCAAAACCGTCATATGTGGATATAAATTAAAATGCTGAAAAACCATTGCACAATATTTTCGACAAATTTCAATTTTATTTTTATGATTTAAAACAAGATTGTTAACTACTACCTCGCCTGAACTAACTTCTTCAAGCCCATTCATGCAACGGATAGTTGTACTTTTTCCACTTCCACTTGGACCTATAATAACAAGCTTCTCACCTTCTTTAACAGAAAGATTGATATTCTTTAGAACATGATGAGTTCCGTAGTATTTATTTACATTTTTTAATTCAATCAAGTTTTTTCCTTTATTTCTAACTAAATATAAAATTAATTAAAATTATTTTATCATTAAATAAAGAAAACTACTTCAAAATGTAACTTATTTTTACCAATAAATTTCCAAAGTGTAACTTTTAGTAATTTTTAGAATTTATACTTTTTCATAGTAAACACCTCTTGGAGAGAAAATCTTTTTAAAATAAATAGTCTCTGGAATCAAATCAGCATTGCCAATATAAAGCCTTCCTTTGTCATTTAAAATTCTATGAAATCTCTCCATAAGTTTTAGTTTTGATTCATGATCAAAATAAATAATCATATTTCTAGAAGCTATAATATCAAATTTTCCCAATCTTGAAAATTTTTCTTCAAAAACATTGCAAAGTTCAAATTTACAGGTACAAAGCTCATTTTTATTAATAGTATAAAATTTATCTTCGCTTTCTAAAAAAAACCTTCTTTTTTCACTCTCACTCAATCGCTGTAAAGTTCTTCCTTGATATTTTCCAAGTTTTGCTTTTTCAATCACGCTTGAATTAATATCAATGCCTAAAATATACATATCTTTAATAAAATTCTGTGCAGCCAGTAACGCTAAAGAATATACTTCTTCTCCACTTGAACATGGGGCACTTAGGATATTTACTCTCTTTTCTAAGCTTTTGGCATAATAAATTATTTCTTTCAATTGAGCCAATTCTCTTAAAAAATAAGTTTCACCTATGGTTACAAAATCTAAAGTTTCTTGTTTAAGTTGTCTATTACTTTTTAATTTTCCCAAAAATTCGGAAAAATTTTTAGTATTAGTTCCTTCAAGAAATTTATTCAACTTTAAAGCTAATATATTTTTTTTATCGGTTAAATCAATACCGCTCATTTCGTTGATAATTTTTATAAATTCATTAAGTTCTAATTCGCTAGGAGTTATTTTTTTTTCCATGTAATTTTCCTTTTATTAATCCTGATCAATAAAATTTATAATTTCTTTTTTAATTTCTTTTAAGCTCATAGGTTTTAAATGCGGATTCATATCTTTTGCTTTTTTTGGCATACCATAAACGACGCTATCTGCCTCATTCTCACATAAACATCTAACCCCTGTTTTATAAAGCTCAAATAATCCCTTTGCACCATCATCTCCCATACCCGTTAAAATAATAGCAAGTATTTTATTTGTCTTTGCCAAAGAAACAGCCGAATGAAAAAGTAAATCTACACTTGGCTTAAAACTTGATACCACATCTTGCCAAGAGGCTACAATATTTAAATTTCCAGATAAAATAGTATTTTTAAGGCAAATATAAATTTTATTGCTTAATATCTCTTTATCGTTCAATAAGCACACTTCACTAAAAGCCTCCTTATTAAATTGCCCCACAAAAGATGGAATAAAACTGACACTCATGTGTTGAGCTATAACTACACAAGTATTTTTTATATCAATATCCTTTAAAAGAAATTTAAGCTGATTAGGACCACCTGTTGAAGATCCTATGAGTATGAGCTTCATTTTCTTCTCCCCTTAATTTATTGAAATTTTATTTTTCTTGTCGCAAATTCTAACATATATAAAGAAAAATAAAGCTTATTTTTAAAAAAAGAAAAGCTGTTTTTATGATTTAATATGATAAGATTAGATTTTTATCTTATTTTATATAGTAATTAGGAAACCAATGCTTAGGGAAAAAATTTATATTGCTAGTGATCATGCTGGTTTTGAATTAAAAGAAAAAATTTGCGTATTTTTAAAAGAAAAAAATATAATTTTTAACGATTTAGGAACAAACACTTGCGCAAGCTGTGATTATCCTGATTATGCACATTTACTTGCCGAAAAAATAGACAAACGAAGCTTTGGCATTCTTATTTGTGGAAGTGGAATTGGAATTTCTATTGCAGCAAATCGTCATAAAAACATTCGCTGCGCATTATGCCATGAAAGCTTAAGTGCGGAACTTGCAAGAAGACATAATGATGCCAATGTTTTGGCATTAGGTGGAAGATTAATCGGGATTGAATTAGCTACAGATATTATAGAAAAATTCATTCAAACTCCTTTTGAAGAAGGGAGACATATGCAAAGAATTCAAAAAATTGAGGTAAAAATATAATGTTTACAAACTGGCTTGTTTTAACTATATTAATTTGTGCAACTATCTATCTGATTGTAATGTTGTTTTACTATAAAACTCTACTTAATAAAGAAAAAACATCAAAAGATTTTATCAAAAACAATCTTGATGATACTGAGATTGTTATTAGAAAACTACAAATCCAACTTCAAAGAAGTCTTGGAAATATAGATATACTCACAGAAGAGCTTAATAAAATCAAAGCAGACCTTACATCTTTAAGAACTAGAAATTCTCAATATCGTTTAGAAAATGACAAACTAAGACAAAGAATTAAAGAATTAGAAGCAAAAATCGAGGCATTATTATGATAAAACTAACACAAGAAGAACAAAAATACCTGCTTGATAGCATTAGAATTATTGCTGATTTTCCAAAAAAAGGAATTATTTTTAGAGATATTACCACTCTACTAAATAACAAAGAGGCTTTAAATTTTCTACTTAAACATTTAAAAGAACGCTACAAAGATTACAATCTAGACTTCATAGCAGGAACAGAAAGCAGAGGATTTATCTTTGCATCTATGATTTGTGCAAAACTTAATCTTCCTTTTGTGCCTATTAGAAAACCTGGAAAACTCCCTTTTGAAACCTTTAGCTGCGAATATGATCTTGAATATGGCAGCGATAAAGTAGAACTTCATAAAGATGCATTTAAAAATATTCAAAATGCAAAGGTTTTACTTGTAGATGATTTAATAGCAACTGGCGGAACAGCTATAGCTTCGTATGAACTCATTCAAAAAGCTGGAGCAAAATGCGTTGAAGCTTGTTTTTTAATGAATCTTAAAGATTTAAATGGAGCAAATAAACTTGAAAAACTTACTTCAGTTTATAGTGTTTTAGAAATTTAAAACTATAGAAAGGCACAAATGGAAGAATTTTTAAAAAATTTACTTTATCAATACAAAGATCTAGCATATATTATTATTTTTTTATGGTGTATTTTAGAAGGGGAGTTGGCTTTAATTTTGGCAGGTATTTTTGCCCATCAAGGACATGTAAATTTAGGCTTTGTTATATTTATAGCAGGACTTGGTGGTTTTGTAGGCGATCAAATTTATTTCTATATAGGAAGATATAATAAACGCTACATACAAAAAAAATTAAAAACCCAAAGGCGTAAATTTGCAGTAGCACACTTACTTTTACAACGTTTTGGTTGGCCTATTATTTTTATACAACGCTATATGTATGGCTTTAGAACCATTATACCTATGAGTATAGGAGTCACGCGTTATAGTGCAAAAAAATTTGCTATTATCAATCTTTTTAGTGCTTGGGTTTGGGCATCAATCACTATACTTTTAGCTTGGTATTTTGGAGAACAAATTTGGAAGATGGTGACTTGGGCTGAAGAACATTGGTATTATGCAGCCATTATTATTATAGCTTTTTTATCCCTTTTATTATTTGGTTTTAAACAAATGGAAAAAGCTATACTTAAAGATAAAAGGAAAAAATCATGAAATTTGAATTAAACGATAAAAAACTAGATGCTATAAAAGCAGACTTTGAACTTATTTTTATACAGGATAAAAATTTAAAAAATTTTAACAAAGAAAAAGATTTTTTTAAACTTAATAATTACAAAGGCGAAGGTGTATTACTAGACTTAAACAATAAAAAGCTTTATTTAGAGCTTAAAAGCCTTGCTTATGAGGATATAAGATTAAGTCTTTGCACAGCATATAAAACTCTTGAAAAGCTTAATATAAAAAGCGTAAAACTTCCTAGCATAATAGGAGATTGTGTAGTTAGAAGTTTTACATCTTTAGTTGAAGGCGTACTTTTTGGAGCTTATAAATTTGATAAATATAAAAGCGAGAAAAAAACGAGCACTTTGGAAAAATTTATTATTTCAAGCGAAGAATTAAATGGTAAGAAATTTAATAAAGATGAAGCTAAGATAGGCTTGGAGCGTGGAGAAATTTTAGCTAATGCCACAAATTTTACTAAAAATATAGTCAATGAAATTCCTGAAATTTATACCCCTTTAAAAATGGCAGAAGATGCGCAAAATTTAGCTAAAGAAAATAAAAACATTATTTGTAAAATTTATGATGAAAAATTTTTGGCCAAAGAAAAAATGAATGCTTTTTTGGCAGTCAATCGTGCCTCGGTACATCCACCACGCCTCATTCATCTAAGCTATAAAGCCAAAAATGCAAAAAAACGTGTTGTATTTGTTGGAAAAGGCTTAACTTACGATAGCGGTGGATTAAGCTTAAAACCAGCTGATTTTATGCTTACAATGAAAGCCGATAAAAGCGGTGCAGCAGCAGCAATGGGGATCATAAAAGCCGTAGCCGAGCTTGCTTTAGATTTAGAAGTGCATTGTATTTTAGGTGCAACTGAAAATATGATAGGCGGCAATGCTTATAAGCCTGATGATGTGTTAATCAGTCGCGAAGGCGTAAGTATAGAAGTAAGAAATACAGATGCAGAAGGACGCTTGGTTTTAGCTGATTGTCTTTCTTTTGCACAAGATTTAAAACCTGATTTACTTATTGATATGGCAACACTTACTGGAGCTTGTGTTGTAGGACTTGGAGAATTTACAAGTGCTATTATGGGAAACAATGAAGAATTGCAAAATGATTTTTATCTAAGCTCTAAAAAAAGTGGAGAATATACTACAATCTTACACTTTAACCCCCACTTAAGAGAACTTATAAAATCAAATATTGCCGATATTAGCAACACTGCCTCTAGTCGCTATGGAGGCGCAATTACCGCGGGGTTATTTTTAGATAAATTTATTCGTAAAGAATATAAAGACAAATGGTTACATCTTGACATAGCAGGACCTGCTTATACGGAAAAATCTTGGGGATATTCTAGTTTTGGTGCAGGTGGAGCTGGAGTTAGAATGTGTGTTAATTATCTAATTCAAATTTTAAGGAAAGCTAAATGAGTTTAAGCGTGGGTATAGTAGGACTTCCAAATGTTGGCAAATCAACGACTTTTAATGCTTTAACTAAAGCACAAAATGCCCAAAGTGCAAACTATCCTTTTTGTACCATAGAGCCTAACAAAGCCATGGTTGAAGTTCCTGACTTAAGACTTAATGAACTTGCTAAAATCGTAAAACCTGAAAGAATTATGCATTCTTTAATAGAATTTGTAGATATCGCTGGACTTGTTAAAGGTGCAAGTAAGGGTGAAGGCTTAGGAAATAAATTTCTTTCAAATATACGCGAAACTGAGGTTATTTTACACATAGTGCGTTGTTTTGATGAAGAAAATATCACCCATGTTGAAGGTGGAGTTAATCCTTTGCGTGATGTAGAAATTATCAATACAGAGCTTATTTTAGCAGATATTGAACAACTTAGTAAAAAAATAGAAAAACTCACCAAAGAAACCAAAGCCAACCAAAAGGGTGCTAAAGAAAGCCTCGAACTTGCAAATTCTTTACTTGATCATTTAAACAAAGGCTTAGCTGCAAGTTCTTATCCTGAAAAAGAAAACGAAATTTATCAAGCCTTAATCAAAGAATTAAGACTGCTTTCTGCTAAAGAAGTGATTTATGGTGCAAATGTTGATGAAAATGGTATTAGTGAAGATAATGATTATGTAAAAGCTTTAAAAGAATATGCTAAAAAAAATGATCATGAAGTTATCAAGCTTTGTGCAAAAATCGAAGAAGAATTAGTAGGATTAAGCGATGAAGAAAGCCATGAATTTTTAAGTTCTCTAGGAGTTAACGAAAGCGGTCTTGATCAAATCATACGCACTGCTTTTACTAAGCTTGGACTGATCAGTTATTTTACCGCTGGTGTAGTTGAAGTGCGTTCTTGGACAATCAAAAAAGGCTGGAAAGCACCAAAAGCAGCGAGCGTGATTCATAATGACTTTGAAAAAGGCTTTATAAAAGCTGAAGTTATTTCCTATGAAGACTATATCCAATACAAAGGCGAAAATGGCGCCAAAGAAGCAGGAAAGCTACGCCTTGAAGGAAAAGACTATATCGTTTTAGACGGCGATGTAATGCATTTTAGATTCAATGTTTAGGCAAAATAGCCTAAACAATATTTATAAATTTTGAATAAAACCTTCCAAAATTTGAATTTGCTTTTCTACGCTTGCAATAGAACTTGAGCCTTCACTTTGCTTAGAATTTAAAGAAAATTCAAAATTTAAAAGTTCCATAGCTTTTTCATCAAATACAGGATCTATTTTTGAAAGATCTTTAATTTCGCTTATATCAATACCTTGTGCTTCAGCTTGTGCAACAACATTTCCCACTATAAAATGTGCTTTTCTAAAAGGAATATTTTTTTCACGCACCAAATAATCCGCCAAATCGGTAGCCAACAAATGACCTTTTTTACAAGCATTAAGCATATTTTCTTTATCAATTCGTATTTCTTTTAACATTGCATTTAAGATGATTAAACTATCTTTAGCGGTTTTTACACTATCAAAAAGCCCTTCTTTATCTTCTTGCATATCTTTATTGTAAGCTAAAGGTAGAGCTTTCATTATAGTTAAAAGAGAAATCAGATTTCCATAGACACGCCCTGTTTTTCCGCGTATAAGTTCACAAACATCGGGATTTTTTTTCTGAGGCATGATAGAACTTCCTGTTGAAAAACTATCACTTATGGATATAAAAGAAAATTCCGAACTTGAAAATAAAATCATTTCCTCGCAAAGTCTTGAAGTGTGTGTAAAAATAACTGCTATATCATAAAGTAAATCAAGAGCAAAATCTCTATCACTCACTCCATCCATAGCATTTGGCATAATATCTTTAAATCCTAAAATTTCAGCACTCAACTCACGATTGGTAGCATAGCTTGTTCCTGCACACGCACAAGACCCAAGTGGCGAAAAATCAGCGAGTTCTAGACTATTTTGCAAACGCTTAATATCTCGCATTAGCATAAAAGCATAAGCTAAAATATAAAAAGAAAAACTCACAGGCTGAGCGTGTTGTAAATGTGTAAAACTTGGCATAATAGTTTTTTTATGCACTTTGGCATGTTCGAGCATGGTTTGAATCAATTCTTTTAAAAGCTTTATAAGTTCAATATGAGATTTTTTGACAAAAAGTTTAAAATCAGTAGCCACTTGATCATTTCTACTTCTTGCAGTATGAAGTCTTCCACCAATTTCACTACCTATAAGCTCGCTTAAACGCTTTTCTACAGCCATATGAATATCTTCATCTTTAATATCAAAAATAAATTTGCCTTGCTCTATTTCACTTCTAACCTGCTCTAAACCTTTTATAATAGCATCTAATTCTTCTTTTTTTAAAATACCACAACTTTCAAGCATTGTAGCGTGTGCTATAGAGCCTTGTATATCTTCATTGAACAAAGTTTTATCTACATTTAAACTTGCATTAAATTCTTTTAAAAGCTCATCACTTGCACCACTAAAACGTCCTGACCACATTTCATTTTTCATTTAAATGCCTTAAATTTTTGGTCCAAATTTGCTAAATTCAATGCCTTCTTTGACATCTTCATAACGTTTAAAATTTTGTATAAACATATGTGCTAATTTATCTCTTGTTGCAATATAATCATTTTTATCTAACCAAGTATTTATAGGATTTAAAAGCGTGCTTTCTACACCTTCTAAAGCTTTTGGAATAGCTAAATCAAACACTTCAAAATTTTCAAATTCGCATTTTGCAATACTTCCATCTAGAATAGCATTAATGCAAGCCCTAGTAGCCTTAATGCTCATTCTTTTACCCACACCGTAGCTTCCACCGCTCCAGCCTGTATTAACAAGATAAACATTAGCTTCATGCTTTTCAATCTTTTCACCAAGTAATCTCGCATAAACCGTTGGATGCAAAGGCATAAAAGGTTCTCCAAAACAAGCTGAAAAAGTTGCTTGAGGTTCTAAAATACCACGCTCAGTTCCAGCTACTTTTGCTGTATAACCACTTAAAAAATAATACATAGCCTGCTCTTTGCTTAGTTTACTTACTGGAGGTAAAATTCCAAAAGCATCTGCACTTAAAAATATAATATTTTTTGGATGCCCTGCTTTTAGACTAGGCTCATGATTTTCAATATGCTCTATAGGATAAGAAACTCTTGTATTTTCTGTTTTTGAAGCATCAGCATAATCAACACTCTTATCGGCTCTTAAAACTACATTTTCTAAAAGTGCATTTCTTTTAATGGCACCATAAATTTCAGGCTCATGTTCAGGATCGAGATTGATTGTTTTTGCGTAACAACCACCCTCAAAATTAAATACACCTTCATCATCCCAACCATGTTCGTCATCACCTATAAGTTTTCTTTTTGGATCGGTTGAGAGTGTAGTTTTTCCAGTACCACTAAGTCCAAAGAAAAGTGCTACATCACCTTTTTCTCCGACATTTGCACTACAATGCATAGAAAGTTTATTTTCTAGTGGCAACCAATAATTCATCATAGAAAAAATACCTTTTTTCATTTCTCCGCCATACCAAGTTCCACCAATAACCGCTATATTTTCTTCAACATTAAAGATTACAAAAACCTCTGAATTTAAACCATCTTGTTTGTAATCTTCATTGATACATTTGCAAGCATTATAAACAATAAAATCTGCTTTAAAATTCTCAAGTTCTTCTTGACTTGGGCGAATAAACATATTTTTAACAAAATGTGCTTGCCATGCAATTTCAGTAACAAATCTTACTGCTTTGCGACTTTGCAAAGAAGCGCCACAAAAAGCATCTTGAACATAAATTTTCTTTCCACTTAATTCTTGTTTTGCTTTAGTCAAAAGCTTATCAAACAATTCTTTTGTAATGGACTGATTTACCTTTCCCCAAGCAATATACTTACTAGATGGATCTTGTTTTACAAAATATTTATCTTTAGGACTTCTACCTGTAAAAATTCCTGTATCCACACAAAAAGTATCATTATCCGTACTTAAACCTTCATTATTTGCTTTTTCATGAGCATTTAATTCATCATAACTTAAATTATGAAAAATTTCTTTTATATTGTCCAAGCCTAAATTATCAAATTTTTTCATCTTTCCCTCACTTTAATTCTTATAGATAGCTAATACTTCACCTTCGTTAACAGTATCGCCTATTTTAATACAAAGCTCTGAAATAATTCCATCTTTTGGGGCATTAACTTCAATCTCCATTTTCATTGCTTCTAAAACCATGATGGCTTGACCTGATTTTACTTCTTCACCTTCGTTAACATAAATTTTAAAGACATTACCTGAAATACCTGCTAAAACTTCATTTTCAGCATCTACAGAACTTGTTGAATTTGAAGAAACAATATTTTTATTTTCTTCTACTTTTTTTACACTTTTAACATTAACATCTTTATCAAAACCATAGCTTACCTCTACATGATATTTATTACCATTTACAGCTACGGTAAATTTGTTTTCATCTACACTCATAGGCTTTGGCATACTAGCTAATTTGCGTACATTTACCTTTGCCTCTCCTTTTAAAAATGCTATACCTTTTTCTTTACAAGCTGCTGCAATAAATATATTTTCTTCACTCGTTTCTATACTCTCTTTTTCAAGCAAGGTTCTGGTATAAACTATACTTTTACTCTCATCTTTATCAGCTATATTAATAGCAAGCTCTGTAGTAGGTTCTAAATTAAGTTGTTTTGAAGCAAGTTCAACAATATTTGCATCGGGTGTAACAGGAGTTTTTCCAAAATAACCAAGCACCATTTTTCCATAACCTTCTGCTATTTTTTTCCAAGGTCCAAACATCACATTATTAAAAGCTTGTTGAAAATAAAATTGAGAAACTGGAGTAACCGAAGTACCAAATCCACCTTTTTCTACAACTTCTCTCATAGCATGAATGACTTGTGGAAATTTATCTAAGATATTATTATCTCTCATCATTTGTGTATTTGCTGTTAAAGCTCCTCCTGGCATAGGAGAAAAAGGAATAAGTGGATTTACCATAGTAGCTTCAGGTGGTAAAAAATATTCTTTTAAACAATCTTTTAAAACTTCTTCGTATTTTAGAATTTTTTCTTCCTCAAGTCCGCCTAAATCATAATCTTTGCCTTTTAAAGCATGCATCATGGTTAAAATATCAGGTTGAGAGGTTCCGCCACTTACTGGAGCCGCAGCCAAATCGATACCATCAACCCCTGCTTCAAGTGCTGCAAGATAGCAGGCTATACTCACCCCTGCAGTTTCATGCGTATGAAGTCTAATATGCATATCTTGAGGTAAAATTTTTCTTGCCATTTTAATGGTTTCATAAATTTTATTTGGATTTGAAGTTCCACTTGCATCTTTGAAACAAATACTATGAAAAGGAATTTCTGCTGCTAAAATTTCTTTTAAAATTTTTTCATAAAAAGGCACATCATGGGCACCTTTACAATTTGGCGGTAAATC
Organism: Campylobacter sp. BCW_6460; assembly: GCF_001762705.1. Taxonomy (NCBI): domain Bacteria; kingdom Pseudomonadati; phylum Campylobacterota; class Epsilonproteobacteria; order Campylobacterales; family Campylobacteraceae; genus Campylobacter; species Campylobacter sp. BCW_6460. The sequence continues at coordinate 43,312 of NZ_MJXI01000027.1, forward strand.
CATTAAAGTAATAGTAATTTCATGCTTTAACCCATGTTTTACTATACATTCACCACTAAATTTTAAATTATTTACATCATTAAGGGCATCAAAATTTCTTATCGTTGTAGTACCGTGTTTTGCAAAAAGTTTTGCATGCAAATCAATAAGTTCACTACTTCCAGTATCTAAAGTAACGGTATTGACCCCTCTTGCTAAAGTTTGAAGATTGGTATCTTTTCCTACAATAGCCCTAAATCTATCCATCATGGTAAAAGCATCTTCATTAAGATAAAAATACAAGCTTTGAAATCTAGCACCACCGCCAAATTCAAAATGTGTAATTCCTGCTTCTTTTGCTGCTTCTACTGCAGGAAAAAAATCATCCATTAAAACCCTAGCTCCATAAACAGACTGAAAACCATCTCTAAAGCTTGTATCCATTACATCGATGAATTTTTTAGCCATTATTTTTCCTTAAAAAAATATTTTTTCATTATTATACAAAAATTTGATAACACATTACCAAAATTATTGCTATAGGCGATATAAAACGAATAAAAAACAACCAAATTAAGAAAATTTTTCGACTTATAAATTTAGAAAAAATTTTATAAATTTGTTTTTTATTCATAAAAAAACCTACAAATATAGAGCATACTATAGCACCAAGTGGAAGTAAAAAATTTGAAGTTAATTTATCCAATAAAGTAAAAAAATCTTTACCAAAAAAACTAAACATAGAAAAAAAATTTAAATTTAATGACAAGATACAACAAATTCCAAAAACAAAAACAAATAAACCTATTAAAAATAGAGCTTTAACACGAGAAATTTGATAGTTATTAATCATATAAAAAGTTAAAGGCTCTATCATTGAAACAGCTGAAGTAATACCAGCAAAAAAAAGTGCTAAGAAAAAACAAAATGCAAAAATATAGCCTAAAGCTCCAAGTTGATTAAACAAACTCATCAAGGATACAAAAACAATTCCTGCTCCTTGAGTATGCGGATCGGCTCCAAATTCAAAGATAAAAGTAAAAACAATAAGTCCCATGATAAAAGAAATCAATAAGTTAATCAAAACAATATACACTGAACTTTTTATAAAATTTGTTTTTTTATCCAAGGCTGATGAATATGTAACTATACAACCTATTCCCAAGCATAAGGTAAAAAATGCAAGCCCTAAAGCTTCGGCAATAGAGCTAAATTTAAAATGTGAAAAATCAGGATAAAATAAATAAGAAAAAGCATTTGCAAAACCTTGCTTAAATCCCATACAATAAAACAACATAAAAACAAGCATTAAAAATAAGCTAGGCATTATAACAACATTTAATTTTTCAATCCCTTTGATTAAACCTTTAGATACTATTAATAAAGTAAGAAAAAAAGATAAAATGAAGAAAAAAACAGAACTTGTCAAATTTGCAGTAATTAAATTCTGAAAATTACTTGCTGCTTCATCTAAGGTTTTAGGAAGATAATAAAGACTAACTACAGTATATTTTAAAACCCATCCCATAATAACTAGATAAAAAGAGAGAACAAAAATACCACCTAACATAAAAACGCCTCCATATCGCCATCTATTGCCATATTTTATGGCAAGATTTGAATAAGCATTTGCAAGATCACTTTTACTTAAACGTCCCATAGCCACTTCAGCCAAAAAAATACTAAATCCTATGGTTAAAGTAAAAAACAAATATAAAAGCACAAAAACAAAACCACCATTTTCTGCACTTAAGGTTGGAAATTTCCAAGCATTGCCTAAACCAACGGCTCCACCAGCAACAGCCAATACAAAACCGATTTTTGAAAAATATGTTCTCATTATTTTTCAAACTCACTTTAAAAAAGCGGCTATCATAACTATAACAACAGCCAAAGGGGAAATAAATCTCAAAAACACATACCAAAGTTCAAAAAATATACCCCTCATATAAGGTTCAAATAAAATTTTTAAAGCTTCTTTTTTCATCACAAATCCCACAAAAATAGCTGCCAAAATTCCACCTAAAGGCATAATAACCTTGCTTGAAACACTATCAAGCAAATCAAAAAAACTCATTCCAAAAAATCCAAACTGAGTGCTTTTTAAAGAAGATAAAATACACAACATTCCTAAAATATAAACAACAATTCCTATTAAAATCAAAGCTTTTTTACGGCTCATGCCAAAAGTATTAATAAGGTAAAAAGCAAAAGGCTCTATCATTGAAACAGCTGAAGTAATACCAGCAAAGATTAAAGAAATAAAAAACGCCGCTCCAAAAATACAACCAATTACTCCAATTTTTTCAAATAAAGTAGCCAAAGAAATAAAAACAAGTCCTGGTCCTTGTTGATTAGGATTGTAACCAAATTCAAAGATAAAAGTAAAAACAACCAAACCCATTAATAAACCAACTAAAAGATTGATAAAAATAATATTTAAAGTACTAATAATAAAATTGGTTTTATCAGGCAGGCTAGCAGAATAAGTAATAATCGTTCCAACGCCCAAAGAAAGACTAAAAAAGGCAAGCCCTAAAGCTTCAAGAACATTTGAAGTGTTGATTTTGGAAAAATCAGGTACAAAAAGAAATTTAACCGCCATCATAAAACCATCTTTGCTAATAGCATAAACAAGCATCAAAATAAGTAAAATAAACAATGAAGGCATCATCCAAACATTTAACTTTTCAACCCCATTCTTAATACCTTTAGAAACAATATAAAAAACACATAAAAAAACCAAAGTAAAACAAATAAACTGACTTAAAAAATCCTCACTTGTAAAAAATCCAAACTGTGCTTTACTTGCTTCTAGATCTATAGGTAAATTTCCAGTGATACTTAAAAACGCATATTTAACTATCCAACCGATTACCAAGGTATAAAAAGAAACTATTAAAATCGCCCCCACCATAGTAAAACCAACATAAGACCAAGCTTTTTTATTTGAAGGTGCTAACTTTTCATAGGCATTAACCGGATCTTTTTCACTAATTTTTCCTATGCTAAGCTCAGCTAAAAATATCACAAAACCTACACCCAAAGTAAGAATTATATAAAGCAAGATAAAAGCAGATCCACCACTTTGACCTACTAGTGTTGGAAATTTCCAAGCATTACCCAATCCCACTGCTGAACCTGCTACCGCTAAAATGAAACCTATTTTTGAAAATTTAGAACTCAATGTTACAACCTTAACTTAAAAATTATTTTAAAATATTATTAAAGCAAAAAAACTTTTAAGCTTTATTGAAAACAATCAAAATTTAAACCAAAAATGTGAATTTTTGTAAATTTCAATAAAAATAAAGATACTTTTGGTTATAATTCAGATTTATTTTTAAGTCTTAAGTAGGGATACGCAAGCCGAACTGATTTAAAAATTTAAAAATATTTTTTCATAGAAAGGTTAAGATAATGAAAAAAGTTCTTTTTTTATTATTAGCATGTGTAGCAGTAGCTTTTGCGGCTGAAACTAATGTTCCAGTAGAGCAAGAAGCTATTAATGTATGGATTAAAGCATTTTCAGTTCTTGCAGCAGGCTTAGGCCTTGGTGTTGCAGCGCTTGGTGGTGCTATCGGTATGGGCAATACTGCAGCGGCAACAATTGCAGGAACAGCTAGAAACCCTGGTCTTGGACCAAAATTAATGACAACTATGTTTATCGCTTTAGCAATGATTGAAGCACAAGTTATCTATGCTCTTGTTATTGCGCTAATAGCACTTTATGCAAATCCTTTTATAGTTTTACAATAAAACTTATCAAAAAGCCCTTTTTTGGGCTTTTTACTATGCGGTTATGGTGGAATTGGTAGACACGCCATCTTGAGGGGGTGGTACGCTCCGCGTGTGCGAGTTCAAATCTCGCTAACCGCACCATTATTTAAAATTATAATCATTTAACTTAAAATACTAACTATTTAAAATCAAATTTCAACTTACAATTTCTTAAAGTTACAAAAAATAAAAAATATTGGTTTTTTTAAAAAACTTAAAAAATATTAAGATTTTTTTTAAGTATAAAGAATATAATTCTATCCGTTTTCAAAAACCATCCCTTAAAAAGGATTATTCAATGTTTGTTTTTATACCATTATTTACAATTTTTATTTTACTTGCAGGCGGATATTTTGCCAAAAGAATTGGCGTTTTAAAGCAAAAACAAGCTAGGACTTTTTTAGATTTTGCTATTATTTTTGCTTTACCTTGTTTGATTTTCGATAAAGCATATCATTTAAATTTTGATTTTTCATTGATTATTTTTATTTTTATTGGATTATTTAGCTGTATATTAGCAGCTTTTTTTGCTATTCTTATTGGAAAAGTTTTTCATTTTTCTAAAGTAACTTTAGTCAGTATGTTTTTGCTTTCTTGTTTTGGAAATACTATATTTGTGGGTATGCCTATTGTTGCTGGTGTATTTAATGACCCACAATTTAGCGCTGAAGTTATATTTTACGATGCTTTAGCCACAACTTTACCTATATCACTTTTTGGACCTTTTATACTTTCTTTGGGAAATGGAGAAAAAGTCAGTTTGCTTGCTAATGTTAAAAAAATTCTTAGCTTTCCACCTTTTTTAGCTTTGCTTTTTGGTTTTTTGTGTAAATTGATTACTTTACCTGAATTTATTTTCTCTCCTATTCGTTTATTTGGTGCTTCTGCAACCCCTGTTGCACTTTTTGCTATAGGTTTAGGACTTGGCTTTATGGCGATTAAAACCTCTTACAAACCTACAGTAATTGTCATCTTTGCTAAAATGATTTTAGCTCCTTTATTTTTTGTATTTTGTTTAAAAATATTTAATTTAGAATTAAAAAATTCTACCATTGTTGCTATTATAGAAAGCGCAGCTCCTACTATGACCTTAGCAGGAGCTATGGTAATGAAAGCTAAACTAGATAGCAATTTAGCCGTAAGTGCTGTAGCCTTTGGAGTTCTTTTTGCTTTTGTTTCTATGCCAATTTTAATTTGGGCTTTGTTATAAGCTCAAATTATATGGCTAAATTTTTAGCTAATTCTTTAACTTTTTTAAGATCAACTTTTCCTGAACCTAGGAGGGGAATTTTTTCTATTTGAAAATAATATCTAGGTTTAAAAAGTGTAGGTATATTAGAATTTTTTATAATCTCACATACTCTTTCAAAAATTTCATTATTACATTCTATGAGTAAAGCAATTTGTTCCCCTTTTTTCTCATCTTCTAAAGATGTGGCACAAAATTTAACCACTTCAGTATCTATGAATTTGGCAATTTCTTCTTCTATTGCACCCAAAGAAATCATCTCTCCGCCAATTTTTGCAAAGCGAGAATAACGATCGACAATATATAAAAAACCATCTTCATCCAAATGTCCCTTATCTCCCGTGTTGTACCATCTTATGTCATCAATTTCTTTAATAACTTCATCGGTTTTTTCTTTGTTGTTAAGATAGCCTACCATAACTTGATGACCGCCTATAAGTATGAGTCCATCTTCATTTGTTTTTAAATTTTCATAATTATTTGGATCGACAATACGCACTGCAGTTCCAGGTAGAGGCATTCCTACACTTCCTTCTTTATTGGCACGATGCATAAGCCAATAATCCGCATCAAAACGATTCGGTAAATTTACACTCACCACAGGTGTAGTTTCCGTAGCTCCATAACCTTCAAAAATGCTTTTTTTAAACTTCATTTCAAAAGCAGTTCTTATTTCATTTTTTAGTTTTTCAGCGCCCGATACAACTATTCTTAAACTTTCAAACATTAAAGCATCAAGCTTTTTATTTCTTGCATAAATTCCTAAAAAGGTTGAAGTTCCACACATAATAGTGACATTATTTTTAGCAACAGCTTTGGCAACCCCTAAGGCATCGGTTGGATCTGAAAAAGTGATGCTTTTAATACCTTCAAGCAAAGGTAAAAACGTAGTTACTGTAAGTCCAAAAGCATGGAAAGGTGGTAAAGATGAGAGAATGACATCATTATTTCTTGTGCAAAGCACATCAGAAATTTGTGCTATATTGCTTAAAATATTACGGTTATTGAGCATAACACCTTTTGGAGAACCCTCACTTCCGCTACTAAACAAAATAGCTGCGATGGCAAGATTGTTTTTTGAAGGAGTGAAAATGGTTTTGAGTATAAAACTAGGCATGATACTAACTGCTAACATCATGCTAAAAATTTTAGTTTTTTGCATTTTAAAATCTTCTACAATATCTTCAAAATAAATTAAATGTATATTTGTATCGAAATTTAGGTTTATACCTTTATTTGCTAATTTTTCTAAAAAAGTTTTAGAAGTATAAATTTGTGAAATTTGCGCATTTTTTATAGCTGCTTTTAGAGCTTTTTCTCCAGCAGTAAAATTAAGATTTACTGCAATTTTTTCTGCGATTAAAACAGATAGATTGGTTAAAGAACTTGCAAAAGAAGCAGGTAATAAAATTCCTATAGTTTCCTCTTTAGGAGCATAACTTCCACGCTGAGGGTTAATGTTTAATTCTTTGGATTTTCTTTTAATAAAAAAATTAAGAATTAAACTAAGACTCAACATTTTTCTATAAGAAATATCTCCAGCTAGTGTATCGATAATAGCTATTTGATTTAGATTTTTTTTAGCTGTATCTATCCAAGCTCTTGCTATAGTATGCATAGCTTCGCATTGTGATTTCCAAGCCATAAAAGAAAGTTCAAAAACTTTAGCTTTAACTTCATCTTTTTTAGAATGCAAAGGCATAGCTTTACCAAAAGCTATAGCAATTTTTCTTTTATTTAAAGTGCGGTTTCTTGCTGAAAATTCTTCATCGCTTCTTGAAAAAGCACTACCCCAAAGTCCTCTTATATAAAAAGGAATAATTTTTCCATCATCTTCGCTTAAATATTCACAAGCTAATTCAAATCCTGCTTTAAATTCATTTAATTGTCCATGTCTTGAAAGTGTACCTTCAGGAAACAAGCAAACTAAATTACCTTCTTTGATATGCTTTGCTATCAGTTCTAAACTCGTCTTACTTCCCGTGCTTGATACAGGAATAATGCCAAATTTATCAAGAAAAAATTTAATATACCATTTAGAATAAATGCTTCTTTCCATAACAAAATAAATTTTTCTTGGAATTGCCATTTGTACAACAGCCCAATCAATAAAAGAAATATGATTACCCAAAAGCAAAGCTCCGCCTTTTTCTGGTATATTTTCAAAACCTTCTACAAGTAAGCGGTATCGTTGTAAAAAAGCTATGCTTAAAAGTATACGCACTAAAGAAAAGGGAAATTTTAAAAGTATATAAAAACCTCCTATAAAGGTTACTAAAGTAATAAAATAAAACAAATAAACCACATTGATTTCAAATTTTGCAAATAAAGTTGCTAAGAGTAAAAATCCTAACATGGCAATATTTTGAAAAAAATTATTTCCTGCAAGAATTTGCCCCAATTCATTTTCTTTGGCATGAAATTGGATTAAAGTATTTAAAGGAACGATAAAAAGAGCTCCACAAAATCCAAAAAAGAAAAATAAAAAACTATAACTTAATAAACTTATAAAATAAGGCATTAAAAAAGCCATTAAAAACATACCCAATGCACCAAGTGGAATAAGTCCAAGTTCTATATAATTTTTTGAAAATTTACCAGCTACTAAAGAGCCTAAAATCACTCCTATACCAGAAAAAGCGAGTGAAATTTGCACATAAAAAGTATTTTCTATGAAAAGTTCATTTTTGACAAAGACAGGAAAGCTAACAAGATAAAGTTGAGATATAGCCCAAAAAAATGAAATTCCTATTATGCAAAGCCAAATAGTTTTATTTTTAAAAACAAGCTTAAGATTATTTATTAGAAGTTTTCCATGAATATAGTCTTTTTTATTAAAAACTAAATCTTTATTTGTTTGTTTGAGCTTAGGTAAACGCCACGCAAAAAATACTTCGATACAAGAAAATATAATTAGCACAATTCCTAAAGGCGCTACTTCTTTTAAAATTTCATCTGTTTGATTATATGTAGAGCTATAAAGACTTTCAAAACTTAAAGAAAATAAAGCCATTCCTGCTAAGATTGCCATAATGCTTACTGCATTAATTACACCATTGCCCATAGCAAGAAAGTCTTTTCCTACAAGTTCTTTGATAAAACCGTATTTGCTTGGTGAATAAATCGCTGCTTGTGCTCCCATTATAAAAGTAAAAATAAAAGCCATCCAAAAAGCACCGCTATAGTAACAAATGCAAATTATTAAAGTGAGTATAACATTGAAAATTGCTGAAATTTTCATTACAATATTTTTTGGATATTTATCCGCTAAAAAACCCGAGGGAGAAAGCATAAGAATAAAAGGAAGTAAAATCAAAGCATTAACTATAGCATTTAAAAATAATTGCTCACTTCCTTCATAGGCCTTATAAATAGTATTTTGAATAATAATTTTATGTCCCAAATCCACAAAAGCATTGATGAATGCTATAAGTAAAAAAGGAATTAATCCGTAAATTTTCAAAAAAGATTTTTTTTGCATTATTTAAACCTCGTCAATTAGCACTTATTTTACAAAAGAATTTATCAGTTTTTAGGAAAATTATCTATATTATCTTTTAAAATCATTCCATCGATTTTTAATTTATAAAATTTTTTAAAATTCTCTAATTTATCAACAATCATTAAAACCCTACTATCAAAAACATAAAATTCTGCAACCTTGCTAGCAAATTTTGCAAGTTTTTTGTCATTGCAAAGCAAAAACTTAGCTCCTAAAGCATTGGCTAAAAATATCTCGTCTTTATTTTGAACTAAAATAGCAAATTCAAAATCATTTTGACTTAAATAAGAAATCAATTTTTCATCATAAACAATACAATAAACTTTATTATCTTTAACTTCTTCAACACTTTCAATAAAAGAAAAATCTAAATTTTTTAATAATTTATGTCCAATAATAAGCATTTTTTTCCTTAGCTCTATTTTTTATTATTTTGCAAATTATACTTATAAAATTGTTACCAAGCAAGATGGCGCAGCGGACGGGGCTCGAACCCGCGACCTCCGCCGTGACAGGGCGGCATTCTAACCAGCTGAACTACCGCTGCATCCAAAGTAAAGAAGTAGAGATTATAAAACCTATTTATGATTTTATAAAATGGTGGTCACTATAAGACTCGAACTTATGACATCCACCTTGTAAGGGTGGCGCTCTACCAACTGAGCTAAGCGACCT
>NZ_MJXI01000028.1:0-9624 GCF_001762705.1 Campylobacter sp. BCW_6460
TCATGAAATCTTTCATAATAATTACTCATCAGTTCTAAAAAATAAATTCTAGAAAATTGAAAGAAAGGCTTAGAAGAACAAAGTTCAACATAATCCTGAATTTGTAATTTATCATTTTCTAAAATCATCAATCTTGAATTTTGCAATTCATTTGAAAAATCTAAGATATGAAACATGACCCAAATGATTTCTATATCTTTTTCAAAAACAACAATATGTTGATGATTTTTATTTTGTAATAAAGCTTTAAATAAAATTCCATTTCCAAAACCATAAAAATACAATACAGGATAAAGTAGGTATTTGTCATTATAGGTGTTTAACATAGTGTTTAATTCATCAATAACATTTCCATAAAGAAAAGTATTATCATTCGTATCTTTTAAATTTATATCTAGATTATCTTTACCTAAGATAAGTTCAAATTTACTAGACTTGATTTCTTTTAAACTTTCTTTTAAAAGAATATTACCTAAAGCTTCAATGTTATTATTAAAGAGTTCTTTTTGAGTAGAGGTGAAGGTCATCATAATCCCCATCCATCATCTACTACTAAAGTTTGCCCTGTGATAAATTTACTCTCATCGCTAAGTAAAAATACCAAAGTTCCACATATATCATCTGCATCTAACATGCCTTTACTCGCACAACATTTTCTATAAGCTTTTAAAAAAAGTTCGTTTTGATTGTCTAAAATCCCCCCACTTGCTAGGGTATTAACACGTATGTTTTGATTAAAAAGCTCTTTGGCTAGCCAAGCACCCATGTGGTTAATCCCTGCTTTTATCACGCTATATTCTAAAGAGCTTTGCATAGAAGTGCCCTCATAGTTTTCAAATTTTGGCGCATAAACTCCCATGATGGAGCTAAGATTGATGATATTGCCATGGCCTTGTTTTTTAAAAAATTTCACAAATTCTTGAGCTGCCAGCATAAAACCTGCTAAATGTAAATTTAAACTTTCACAAATTTGTTCGTATTTGAGTTCATAATAAGGCGTTTTACCCCAATCTTTACCAAAAGGATAACTTGAATTGACAAAAGCATCGATTTTACCGTATCTTGCATGACTTTTTTCAAGGGCAGTTTGCAAACTTTCTTGTTTGGTGATGTCAAGTTCTAAGCTTAAAAGTTTTGTTTTAAAATTTGTTTCTAAATTTTCTCGCAGTTCTTTTAAGCGTTCTTTGTTAATATCTGCAAGTATCACTGTGCCTTTATTAAGAAGTATTTTTTTGCAAAGTGCCTTGCCTATGCGTCCACAAGCTCCTGCTACAAAGATGATTTTATTTTCAAGCATTAAAAATCCTTTGGAGATAAATTTTTTAAAGAGATTAAAAACTCTACGATTTTAAAATCAAGTTCGCTATCGATATCAAAAGCCGTGCTTTCATCCATCACAAAAAGCCCTGTTTTTTCTCCAAAAATACTATCATTTTCTAAAAGATAATCCCTTTTAAAGATATAAATACTAGCGTTCATATCGTAGCATTTTGGGGCGCTTTGGCGGATGGTAAAATTTCCTTCTTTGGATTTTACCACCTTGTTATTTTGTATTTCTACGAGGTTAAAATAAGGATTGCGTCTAGCTGGAACTGCGGTAATGAGATTGGAATTATCATTTTTAACAAAACTCTCATAAGCTTTTTTTATATCAAGGCTTGAGCGAAGCGGGGCTGAAGCGTCTAAGTCTATGAGAGTTTCAAAACGCGTTTTAAAATGCTCTTCACTTCTTAGCAAAGCATCACGCATGACAGGAAGTTTTGCGGCCTGATCATTGGCAAGATGGGCTTCTCTTTTAAAAAAAACTTCAGCACCGTATTTTTGAGCTACACTTGCGATTTCATCGCTATCGGTGCTTATGACTATGTGTTTAAAAAGTTTTGAATTTTGAGCTTGTATGATGCTATAAGCTATCATTTCAAGTTCGTTAATCTTTCTAATATTTTTGTTTTTAACGCCTTTACTTCCACCTCTAGCACAAATGGTGCATAAAATTTCAGCCATTTTTTTTCCTTACTTCATCACAAACTTCAAGTACTTTTAAAGCTTGCTTAAGATCGCAAAGTTCTTTATCTTTTTCAAGGATTGCTTGATGTAAATTTTGAAGGGTTTTTATCGTATCGTTTTCAAAATTTAAGATTTTTTGACTTTGATCTTTGTGATAAATTTCGATTTTATTGTTTATTAAATCGGCTTTAAAGCTTTTTTCTAAAGTGTGAATGGTAATTTCTCTTTTGTTAAATTTAGAAAAATAGTCTAATTCTATATGAATTTTAGCTTCTTGTGAATTTTTTAAAGCCAAAAAGGCAAAATCATCGCTTGTTATGTCAAGCTCTGAAATTTTAGCATTTTGGGAGTATATAAGCTCTAAGTTTCCAAAAAGAAAAAAGGCTAGATCGATTTCATGGGAAAGATCGAGTAAAACCCCACCACCTAGCTCTTTTTTAGCGCTGTAATTTTGCTTGTAGTCTAAAGTTCTCCAATGGGGCAAATAAGAATTACAAACCAAACTAGCAAAATAAATTTTTTCCTCTTTTAAAAGCTTTTTTAAAGCCACAATCACAGGATGAAAACGTAGTAAATACGCCACATAAATGTGATTTTTTGAGCTTGTGAAATTTTTCACCTTTTCAAATAAAGGTTTTTCTACGAGTATGATTTTATCTTTTACAAGCTCATTTAAAGTTTTTAAGGTATTAAAATGCTCTGTAGTGATATTTGCAATGATAAAAAGATCAAATTCATTTAAATCACATTCTTTTAAAGAGCGATAAATTGGAGTTTTTTCAAACTCTTCTTTTTTAGCACTTAAAGAAAGCAAACTTACTTCATACTTTAAATTTTTTAAGGCTAAAAAATGCTTTTTTCCTATGCTTCCAAGGCCTATGATTAAGATTTTCATTTAAAATCCTCATTGGCTTTTAAAAACTCATCTGGCCTTCCAATGTCAATCCAATAATCATTGATGATATAGGTATTTACCTTGCCTTTTTGTAGAGCGAGTTTGATGAGTTCTGGCATATCTAGGTATTCGTTTTTAGTAATTAAATTTAAAATTTCATTTTCAAGTACATAAATTCCTGCACTTACTAGAAATTTTTGAGTAGGTTTTTCTTCTATATTTTCTATAAAACCTTGCTTTTGAGTGATCACTCCATAAGGAATTTGTTGCTCAAACTCACGCACGCAAACGCTCATTAAAGCTTTTGATTTTTTATGCGCTTTTAAAAGATCATTAAAATCAAGCTCGGTTAAAATGTCTGCATTCATAACGATAAAACTTTCTTTAAATTCTTGTTTTATAAGGCTTAAAGCCCCTGCTGTGCCTAGTTTTTTACGCTCTTTAATATAAGAAATTTTAACCCCAAATTTTTGCCCTTTTTGAAAATAATCCTCTATGATTTGTTTTTTATAATTCACACAAAAGATAAAATTTTCAAAATTTTGATTTTTAAGTCTTTGGACTATGCTTTCTAAAATAGGCTTTTTACCCACTTTTAACATAGGTTTTGGAGTATCTTTAGTCAGCTCTTTTAAGCGAGAGCCTAAGCCTCCAGCCATGATGACAATGGAGTTTGGATTGGTTTTTAAAAGCGATGAGATAGATTTTATGGAAAGAATTTGCCCTTTTTCATCTAAAACAGGAAAATCATAAATATCGGTTTTAGCAGAAAGTTTTAAAAGCTCTTCTTTGCTTGTATTTTCTTTTATGGTGATGGGATTTTTAGTGTAAATATCCTTGATGCTATCTTTTAAAGTTTTGCCACCAATTAAAGCTTTTCTGATGTTTGAATCACTAATTACTCCTAAAAATTTATTTTTTTTATCAACTATAATGCCTAGTCTAACGCGTTCTTTTCCGACTATTTTTAAAGCTTCTTCTATGCTTGAATCAGGGGTGAGTTTGAGTTTGTTTATATCCATACTAAGCCTTATAAATCGATGAAATTTTTATGTAAAATTGTATCTAAATTTACATTTTTTAGGCAAGTTTTTATGATTTTATTGGGATTTTTATCATTATCATAAGGGTTTTTAAAATTTTTTAATCTTTGCTTAAATTCTTTACTTTCTAATTTTTCAAAAGCTTGATCAATATCATTAATTTCGCAATCAATGATATTTTGAGTTCTTAAACGTCCTTTTTGTCTATCGCCTATATTAATACAAGGAGTTTTAAAAAAGGGACTTTCGCTAATACCACTTGAAGAATTGCCTATCATGGCCTTGGCTATTTTCATAAGACTTAGGTATTTTTGTGAGCCAAGATTGTCAAAAAGTTTAGCCTTGTGTGAGTTTTTTTGGCAGTAATTTTGCAAAATTTCATTGATTAAAAGTCCATTTTCATCAGCATTTGCTTTGGTAAAAATCAAACTTGCGTTTTTAAGGGTGTCAAGTTTTTTAAGCAAGGTTTTAATCTCTTTTTGAGTGTTTTTTACATTTAGGGTTAAAGGATGATAAGTGATTAAGTAAAGTTCTTTATCTAGTTTCATTTCTAAGGCTTTTTCTAAGTCTTTTTTGCTTAAAAAATTCATATTTTTTATGATAGTAGAAGCTAAAGAGCCTATATTAAAAACCCTTTTTTCTTCTTCTCCAAGTTGTAAAAGCCTTTTTTTATAAATTTCATGACTTACAAAATGTAAATGTGACATTTTTGAAATGCTGTGTCTTATACTATCATCAATAGCCCCTAAAGTAAGCTCCCCGCCACATAAATGCACTAAAGGTATGTGCATCAAAAGACACACACTTGCTACGCTAAGCATTTCATAACGATCGCCTAAAATGACCACCATATCAGGTTTTAAGTCTTCAAAAGCATCACTAAAAGCACTAAAAGCTAAACTCATACTTTTACAAAGGCTTATTTTATCATCATTTGCAAGTAGGATAGGAATTTTCTTAGTGATTTTAAATTCTTTTTCTATTTCTTTATAAGTGAGTCCAAACTCAGGGCTTAAATGCGCTCCTGTAGCGATGATTTGAAGGCTTAAATCTTTATCGTTTTGAATTTCATGACATAAATTTCTTAAAAGATACCATTCAGCCCTTGTTGCACTGACTATACAAATTTTTCTTTTACTCACGGATAAGCTCATCTTCTTTGTAGTTTTTAGTAGCAATCTTACCCAAAAACTCTTCATATCTCATAGCACTTATACCATTTGCGGGGCGTTTGGTAGTAAGATTTCCTTCGCTAAAAATTTCTCCTTTTTTGATGTCTTTTTTGGCCACTAAACTTTTTCTTACTATGTTGATATTTTTTTGTTCGCTTTTACTTGCTTTTTTTATGCCATCACCCATAGCCTTTTGTATTTGTCTTATTTGAGTGCAAAGCGTTTTTAGTTCATGAGGTTCTAGGCTTGCTTTATGATCAGGCCCTGACATATTTTTGTCTAGAGTAAAATGCTTTTCTATCACACAAGCTCCTAAGGCAACCGCAGCTAGGGAGATGTGTATGCCTTGAGTGTGATCAGAATAACCCACATCAAGCTTAAAAGCATCTTTTAAGCTTTGCATGGCTTTAAGATTGACCTCGTCAAAAGGGGCAGGGTATTCTGTAGTGCAGTGTAAAAGAGTGATATTTTGGCGTTTAGTACCGTTTTTGCAAAGTACATTTAAAGCTTCTTCTATCTCGCCTAAATTTGCCATACCTGTTGAAAGTATGATTTTTTTATTAAGTTTTGCAATTTTTTTAAGATAGGGTAGATTGGTAATTTCTCCGCTTGGAATTTTAAAGATTTTTAAACCTAACTCATCTAAAAGATCTACGCTTTCAAGATCAAAAGGAGTAGAAAGAAAGGTGATATTGCATTTTTTTGCGTGTAAGATAAGTTCTTTATGAGCTTTAAGATCGAGTTCAAGTTTTTGCACCATTTGAACTTGGCTCTCATCCTTGGCTGTGGTTTTAAGCTGATAGGGTGCTTTTTTAGCCTTTGTGCTGATACAGTTTTTGGCTTTAAAACTTTGAAATTTAACAAAATCAGCCCCTGAGTTAGCTGCGATTTCTATTAACTTTTTAGCTAAATTTAAATCGCCATTGTGATTGACTCCTGCTTCTGCGATGATTAAAGTTTTTTTCATAGTTTTGCCTTTATTTTGCCTTAAAATAAAGGCAAAAATTTATTTTTTAATACCTATATAAATATAATGGTGTGCTGATCCTTCAAAATTATAAAAATTAATAGGATCATAATCTCCTAGAAATAAAGTTTCAAAAGGTTGAAAAAGATTTTCTAGATCTTCGGCTTTATCCATGAAATGTATAAAGCTTGTTTCATTTAATCTTCCATTAATTTCAACTTTACTCAAGCCATTTTTTTCTTCTTTTTGACTGTGGGAAAAATAATAATTTTTCTTGCTCATCATTGTAGCAAAAAGTATTCCACCTGTGTTTAAAAGTTCGTAAAATTCTAAAATATTTTGTTTAAGTTCTTTTAGGGGTATGTAGTAAAGACTTTGATTTGCAAAGATAATATCCATATTTTCATCAAAAAGTCCTTTGATGCTAGAATTTGGTTCTATAATTTTACAATATCCCCCCCCCCTAATATTTTGCTCCCAAATTTCTTTTAAACTTGGAACTATATCTATTCCGAAGGTTTTGAACCCTTTGCTTTGGAAATACGCTGAATGTACACCATTGCCACAACCAAAATCAAGTAAATTTCCATTTATTTTATTTAGTTTGTATTTTAAAATTCTTTCATAAAAACGTACTACATGACCATCTGGAAAAAGTAATCCGTATCCATTTTCATTATATTTCATTGTATAAGTTTCTAATGAGTTTTGCATTTCTTTCCTTTATATTTTTATTGTAATTTATTTTTTAATTTAAATTCTCCAAAATCATTTTTATAAAATAAATCCATATTGTAGTGTTTTTCTACTATTTTCCAAAATGTGGTTTTGCTAATACCTATGAAGTTGCAAAAATCTTCAACACATTTATTGTCAAGCTTATGATCTCTTTTTTGCACGAGTTCAATGGCTTCTTTTCTGCTTAAAAGCCCATAGCGCACAAAACGAGCTGCATAATCACTTGCCATAGCATGACCAAATTTGGGATATTTCATCCAAGCGTGTAGGATATAGCCTATACTATCAACTTGATCAAAATTTTCTGCACAATGACTTCTATCCCACTCATCTTGCAAATCGCTAAATCCACGACTTTTAGCAAAGATATAATTTGAGTAAGAATTCCATTTTATAAAATAGCTCAGATAAATAGGATCAAGTTTATCGAGTTTATCTTTGCTTGGATTGAAAAAAAGTTGCAAATTTTCTTCTTTGATTTCATCGTCTATAAATTCATTTATATCTAAATCACTAGCTACACCATTTAAAAATATTTCTTTGGCGCTAGGAGTTTCTTCGGTATCACTACCTCCATATTCATAACTAACATTTTCTCCATAAACCAATAAAGGTGTATTAAATTTTAAAGCCATAGCAAAAGGATAGCTGTAAATCAGTCTATCAATAAACCAAGTGGGTTTTCCATATTTTTCAAAGGTTTTTAGCATAACTTTTTTTTGAGTTTTGATATCAGGTTTTAAGCTAATGATATGACAACCAAAAGTTTCACTTAAATTTTTAAGATTTTTCTTACCTGCTTCAGTCATGGTGAAATTATCTTCAACGCTAAAAAGAATAGGATTCATTCCAAGTTTTTCTTTCATGATATGCACTTGAAAATGCGAATCTTTACCTCCACTTACGGCAATAGCACAATCATATTCAAATTTTCCATTCATTCTGCGGTATTTATCGCATAAGGCTTCAAGCTCTTTAAATCTTGCTTTATAATCAATATTTTCTTTATTTTTATGATTAACACAAGCACTGCATATATTTTTGCCATTTTCATCTTTAAAAAATTTAAGTCCGGGTCTGGTATCTGGCATAACACAATAATCACAATATTTCATTTTTACTCCATATAAAGATTGTAAAAATAACTACCCCCCCCCATTGCGGTATTTGAGGAAAAAATTATTTTTATAATCTTTACAAAATTTTTTATAATTTAAAGCATCAAAAACTATCCCACCTATGTAAAAAAAGCTTTCAAGTGTTGAAAATTTTTGCTTAAAATAAAACAAATTATCATCATCCTTCACCCCACCGCCAAGTAGGATAAAATCAATATTTTTGTTTAAACAAAGTTCAAAAGAAAAATCAAGTAAAGCCGCATTGGCATTTTTTTCATTTTTATTTGCACTAAGATGATAGTAGGCAAATTTCTTACCTAAGAAAAAACTAGCATAGGCTAAAATTTCACCCCTATAACTTGCTTTTAAGATTAAGCTTTGTTTAAAATTAAAAAGCTCTTTAAAATAATCATCATCAAAAAAATAAAACTCACCTGCTTGATTTCTTCTCATGGTTTCATCGTAAAGTCTTTTAAAATCCTTAGCATCACTTGCCTTTGCCTTTGAAATTTCAAGTTCTTTTCTTGCTTTTTTCACATAAGTTTTTATTCTTGGACTATAATTGGCTCTGATTTGTTCTAAATTTTTATAGATTGGCACTATGACTATCTTTCTTTCTTTTAAGAAAAAATCAAGCTTTTTTTCATAAAAACTTAAATTTTTATCAAAAGGATGAAATCTTATAAAAAAAGCAACGATATTTTCCTTCAAAGCACGCTGTCTTAAATTCTCTAAAGCTCTCGTTAAAAAGGCTTTATCCATGCTATTGCTATAAATTCCACCATACCCATAAGGACTTTGCAAATCAAAAAAAGAAGTATTCTTTATACTTTTTTTATTGGCTACAATTTTTAAAAAATTTCCATTTTCTTTATAGACAAATTCAAAAACTTTTCCATAAAATTTTGCATATTCTTTTTGAAAATAAATGTCCTCGCCAAAATCATCACAAAAGAAATGATCATCTAATTTTTCAAGTAGAATTTTACTCATTTTCCAAAGCCTTGTTTTTGATAATCCCCCCCCCCATAGCTTCTGTAGAGCTTTTTTCACCTTCAAAGATTAAAATTTCTTCTTTGATACTTTGCTTATCCTTTAAGGTTTGGGTATAAAAATTGATACATTTTAATTCTTTATAAAGTTCTTTTAAGCTTTTTTCATCATCAAAACGCAAAGAACCCATTTTGATGTAAATTCCGTGATTTGGCTCGAAAAAATCTCCTTTGTCAGCTTCATATCCAAAAACTTGCTTGGATAAAGCACTAGAATAAAACTTGCCACCCTTTTTAAGTTTTCTAACGGCTTTTGTGAAAATATTTTTTGACTTTTCTCTATCGTTGCAACAAAGCGATGCCACATCTATAATGGCATCAAAACTATCATTTTTAAAACTATCTAATTTATCGATATAATCACCCAGTTCAATTTGCTTGATTTTATCACTTAAATTCTCATCTTTCATACGAGCTTTAAAACGCTCTAATCCTGTTTTGCTCCATTCTATACCACTTACACTAAAACCTTCTTTTGCACAAAACCATAAATTAGCTCCTGTTCCAAAACCAAGTTCTAAAATATTGATTTTACTTCTATCTTGCACATTATAAAAATTCCTTGCTATAAATCTTATAACATTTTCACTTGGATACTTGCCCCATTCTTTTTTAGAAAAAATTTGTTCCCA
>NZ_MJXI01000029.1:0-1309 GCF_001762705.1 Campylobacter sp. BCW_6460
TTCTACTATAACAAATTTTGATAACTCAGGTATTCTTTCAGGAAGAGTAGGTATAAATATATCAAGTACTACTATAGATAATTTTAAAAACACTGGTACTATAGAAGGAACATCTGGAGCCAAACAATTATCAGGAGCAGTATTCATTCAAAGTTGGAGAACTTCAAGCTCCACTATTAAAAATTTTGAAAACACAGGTCTAATCAAAAATCAAAACGGCAATGCTATCTTCATAGGTGATGGCAACAAGATAGAAACCCTTACAAATAAAGGAACTATAGAAGCAGGCAACAATGGTATAACTTTTTATGCATTTGATACAAATAAAAAGCCCGTTAATATTGGTAAAATCACTATAGAAGAAGGTGGTGTTATTAAAGCAGGCAATGATGCAATCCATATAGATGGAAGTAAAAATGGTATTGAGGGTGAAGGTATTGAAGTTAAAGAAGGGGGTAGATTAGAAGGTGGTAATGCAGGTATTTATATAGGCGGTGGTAAGCAAGTAAATACTAGCATCAATGTATCTGGAACTATCCAAGGTGGTAATGGGGGTATTATAAATACTGGAACCATTGGAAAAGAAGGACAAGAAAAACAAGAATACGGAATCACTATTGAAAATGAAGGTCTTATTGCTTCTGCAAAAGGAAGTGGTATTTTAAATACTGACAATGGAATTATTTATGGTAATATCTTCAATAGAAGTAATAATAATTTAAGTTTAAAAAATGATTCTGATGCGACTATTACAAGTGGTATTAAAAATGAAGGTGGTGGAACCATCTTTGTTAATAACCAAGGAACCATAGATAAAGATAATAGTGGCAATCATTTAACTAATAGCGGATCTGGTAGCATAGTCATAGAAGATTGGCTTGTTACTACAGATAAAGATACAGGTAAATTAGACACTATAATTGTAGGTGGAAATGGAAATGTAAGTGCTGATAAAATCACTATAGATGAGGGTAATCTCGATCTAGGACAACTTGATAATATAAACAATATCATCTCAGGTGTTAATCAAGGCAATATTGGCAATATAGGAACCAATGGAGGTGGAGAAATATCTTTAAGCTTTGATCCAATAACAGGAAAGCTTACTACAGATTTTAATCTTAATGCTTCCATATCAGGTGCAACCTTTAGATCTTTAATCTCTACTACTTCAAGAAGATCTACCTTTATAGATAATGTTATGGGTAATTCTATGCAAAGCTTTGCTTTAGCTTCTTCAAGCAAATCTCAAAGCATTGCTATGTCTGAAAAGGGTAATTTATATGCAGATGCAAGTGATTATATAAAG
>NZ_MJXI01000030.1:0-7615 GCF_001762705.1 Campylobacter sp. BCW_6460
ATTAAAACCTCTTCTTCTTAACATCTTCTAAGATATTATTAGCTATATCACTTACTGTACTAGAAATAATAGCTGATTCATTAGCAATTTCAACATTATCTTTAGTAGTTTGATCAATTTGTGCTACGCTATCATTGATTTGAGTAATACCTGCAGTTTGTTCTTTAATACTTTCTGCCATATCATTGATAGATTGAACAAGTAAATTAGTATTAGCTTCTATTTCAGATAAAGACTTTTGAGTTCTCTCAGCTAGTTTTCTAACTTCATCAGCTACCACTGCAAAGCCTCTACCATGTTCTCCAGCACGAGCTGCTTCAATAGCTGCATTTAAAGCTAGAAGATTGATTTGATCTGCAATATCACCTATGATACCTGTAACATTTTTAATCTCTTCAGATTGAGTGATAACATCACTAGTTTTAACTGAAACATTTTGCATAGAAGAAGTGATCTCTTCTAAAGCTGCTGCAGTTTCTTCTAAAGATTGAGCTTGAGAATTTGAAGAAGTGGTTAAGCTTTGAACAGCAGTTTGTAATTTTCCACTTTCATTAGCTAAAGCATTAGCAAAGTCTGAACTTTGTTTTAGCATTTTAACTATTTCATCACCTAAAGCATTAGTAGTTAATTCAACACTTCCTGAAGCATTAGAGATTTTATTTCTAAAATCTAAGTTTTTATATTCTTCAAATATTTTATGAATAACATTCATATCAGAACCTACTCTAGCTTGTAAAACATCAAGAAGTTTATTTAGAACATTTTTAAGTTCAATAAGTTGTGGGTTTCTTGGATTAGCAGTAATTCTTGCTGTTAGATTACCACCTTCTACAACTGATACGGTTTGAACTGATTCTTTAACGGCTTGATTATCTTGTTCTAAACCTTTTTTAGTAGCAAGGATGTTTTCGTTGATCATTTTGCCCATTTTTCCAAGTTCATCATCAGCATTGATTGAAATTAATTCAACTTCGTGCTTTTCGTGATTTAAAAAACGAAAGAAATTTTCTAAAGATTTTAAAATGACAGGAATTCTAGATCCAACTATTTTTTTAACGCAAATATAAACTATGACCAATATGACAAGTAGTATAAAAAAAGAAATGACAATAAAAATAATTTCTAGTTTCTTTAAAGGTGCTAAAACTGAATTTTTAGGAGCGGTTACAAGGATACTCCAATGACTTGAATTATTTGCAGTGCTAAAAGATGAAACGGATGCATAGCTTAAATCTCCAGTTGAAGCAATATAATCATCTATTATAACAGTTTTGTGTTCTTTAACAGCATTATTGACTAATTCCACAGAGGGATCTTTATTTATATCACTGAGTGTTTTTAAAATAGCGTTATGATTTTTGTGAATGGTAATAACGCCTTTATCAGTCACTAAAGTTCTTACATCCCCTTCAAAAAAATCTAATTTTGGGTTAAGTATAGTTTCAGAAACTTCAGAAAAGTCTAAAGTATATCCAACAACTCCAATCAATTTACCTTTATTATTAAAAATAGGCATTCCAAAATTAATACCTAGAAAATCTTTTCCGCTATAGTTAAGTTTAGTTGGTGGTCCAACAAATAAACTATCTTTATCTCCATATTTAGCGTTTTTTTCTACTTCCTCTATAATCTTTAAATTGCCAAAATTATTTGGCGTTTGCATTGTTTCTACTCCCCCAGATTTTCTATTGGTTTGATCAAAATAAATCATAGCAAAAGTTTTACCATCAGAACTTGTATATTTTTTATCAATTCCTTGAATATCCTCTAGCACTGAAATATCTTTTAAATACAAAAAAGTATAACTCGAGTATAAACTACTATCAAATAAATTTTTCATTAAGCTTTCAATCAAACCAACACTAACCTGATTTTTGTGTTCAAACATGCCATTTAAGGAAGATGCAGCTCCTTTTGTAAGTACGACAGTTTCATTTAGAATACCTTCCATATAATTGGTGTATCTTTTTGAAGCTAAAAATATTGAATCTTTAGCCTCTTTTTCCATATTTTCAGAAATATATATGGAAACTGTTGAAACTAATACAATAATACCTAAAATTACCCCTATAGCTACAGATAGAATAAGCTTAGTGCTTATATTTAAAGAACGAAAATTCATATTTTTTCCTTAACTTTTAAAAATTTATAAAAAAGACATTATAATATTCTATAATTTTTTAAAATATTCTTAAAAATTTTAATATCTTTTGTATTTTTACCATATGTTAACTTTTTATAAATATAAATATTTAAAATATTAAAATTTTATTGAAGTTAAGAATTATTAATGCAATTTACCTTTGAACAAATTTTTATCGCAATACTACTGACTCTTTTTGCAGGTTTTTCTACAGCTATAGGTTCTATAATAGCCTTTTTTTCTAGAAAAGATGATTTAAGAGTGCTTTCTTTAGGACTTGGTTTTTCAGCTGGGGTAATGATATATATTTCTTTCATGGAAATTTTACCTACTGCGCTGAAAGATTTTAAAAATCACTATGATTCGCATTGGGCTGAGCTTTTAGGATTGGCTTGTTTTTTTGGTGGAATTTTAATATCTTTATTGATTGATAAATTAATCCCCGAAGATGTCAATCCTCACGAGCCCAAAGAGGATTTAAGCGAGTTAAAAATTTGTCCCTTACCTCAAAAAGGACAAAATCCTCCGAAATTTCATCCTGGAGAAAAGTTGCATCAGATCAATACTAAAGCTTTAAAACGCACAGGGATTTTTACAGCTTTAGCTATTGCTATACATAATTTCCCAGAAGGTTTTGCTACTTTTATTTCGAGTCTTGATAATCTTACTTTAGGAATTGCTATAGCTGTGGCTGTGGCTATACACAATATCCCTGAAGGTTTGGCTGTGAGTTTGCCAATTTACCATGCTACAGGAGATAAGAAAAAAGCTTTTATTTATTCAGCTCTTTCGGGTTTTGCAGAGCCTTTGGGTGCTTTTGTTGGAGCTTTGATTTTATTGCCTTTTATAGGCGATCTTACTTTAGCTATAAGTTTTGCTGTGATTGCAGGAATTATGGTTTTTATATCTCTTGATGAACTTTTGCCCGCTGCAAAAACTTATGATAAGGCTCATGATAGTTTATATGGACTTATATTAGGAATGGCAATAATGGCTTTAAGTTTAAATTTGCTTGGACAATAGAAAGCCTTGCGGCTTTCTTAAATTTAGTTCACACCTTTTGGGGCGCTAAAGGCAGTAAGTTTTGGTAGTTCACCTTTAAATTTTTCTATGTTTACGAGCCCTGTGTGAGAGATATTGCCATTGGCAAGTTTTGAAGTTGGTATATCCATGGTTAAAACATTTACACTTCCACATTTACAAAGTCCGTTTTCATTAGGATCATACCAAGCACCTTCACAAAGCCTTACAACCCCTTGCATGATTTCATCACTTACAACAGCCCCTGCTAAAACTTCACCGCGTTTGTTAAACACGCGCACTACATCGCCATTTTTTATACCAAGTTTTTTTGCATCTTTGGAATTGATTAAAATCGGCTCTCTATCTTTTATTGCATAAGTATCTCTTAAGCTTGTGTGGCAAAGTTGAGAGTGTAAGCGATCTCTTGGGTGGTTTGTAAGTAAGTGGAAAGGTGCTTCTTTGGTTGCATTTCCAAGCCATTCAATAGGCTCAAACCAAGTAGGATGGGCTTTGCAATCATCATAATTATAATTTTTAATCGTTTCTGAGTAAATTTCAATGAGCCCTGAATCTGTACCCAGAGCATTTAAGATAGGATCTTCTATAAATTCTGAAAAACGAGTCCATTCTAAACTTTCAGCTGTTGGTTCAAAAGTGATTGGTTCATTTTTAGCCCAAAATTCTTCAAAGCTTGGCATAGGAGTGGCAAAAGCTTCGCCAAAACTTTGAGTTTGTTTTAGGGCGCTGTTGTAGTATTCTTTGATGAAATCTTTAGCTTTTTTGCCATTTTCTGTGTAGGCATTAAAGACATCTTTTCCATAAATTTTACAAATATCAGAGAAAATTACATAATCATCTTTGCTTTCACCCACAGGCTCAACTGCTTGTTTCATAGGAGCTATATGCATATTTGAATAATCTCCTGTCATGGTAATATCATCTCTTTCATAAGATGAAGTTACAGGCATAACAATATCTGCCATTTTAGCTGTTGGAGTCCAGTAAATTTCATTTACCACAACGGTGCGTGGTTTTCTCCATGCTTTTACATTAGTGTTGGTATCTTGATGGTGCACTAAAGGAT
Organism: Campylobacter sp. BCW_6460; assembly: GCF_001762705.1. Lineage (NCBI taxonomy): Bacteria > Pseudomonadati > Campylobacterota > Epsilonproteobacteria > Campylobacterales > Campylobacteraceae > Campylobacter > Campylobacter sp. BCW_6460. Next base: position 4,251 of record NZ_MJXI01000030.1, read on the forward strand.
TTCCACCTACCCAGTAAATAAAATCAATATCAGGATAGGTAAGCTTAGAGCCGTTGTGATCTATGGTTTTTCCAGGGTGAAGTAAAGCATCAGCGATTCTTGCTACAGGGAAAGAATAACTCACTGCATTTTGAAACCATTCTGCACCTCCGTTTGAAGTTTCGCTTTTTGCTAAACCTTTAAATTTACCATTGTTCCAAATTCCTAAGCTACCTGCTGTCATACCGCCGATAACTCCGCCTTTGCAAGTTGGAACACCACCATTGCTGTAATGGTAGCTTAGTCCAAAACCACCTCCTTTTGTGCCGATTTGTCCTAACATCGCACAAAGAGTAACTAACATCCAGTGAGGCTGTTCGCCATGATGTGCTCTTTGCATACCCCAACCACTCATAATCATAGTAGGATTATCATAAAAAGTTTCAGCTAAATTTTTGATAGTTTTTTCATCGATACCGCAAATTTTACTTGCCCATTTGGTATCTTTTTTCACTCCATCTTCTTTACCTTCTAAATAATCTTTAAATTTATCAAAGCCTGTAGTGTAAGTGTCTAAAAACTCGTAATTGATTTTTTTCTTAGCAATTAAATGGCTTGCCATACCCATCATTAAAGCTACATCGGTATTTGGGCGTGGAGCTATCCATTTGGCATTTAAAAATTTCGCTGTAGTGGTTTTTACAGGATCTATACAAATCACTTTGATTTTACTGTCTTTAAGTTTTTCAAAGTATGCCAAACCTCTTTGTTCGTTTGAAGTCCAAGCTATACGTAAAGTAGAAAGTGGATCAGCACCCCAAATCACAACATATTTAGAATCACTTAAGATATTTTCCCATGAGGTTTGCTGCTCATAAACTTCAATTGATCCTACAACATAAGGCATAATCACTTGAGAAGCTCCTGTAGAATAGTCTCCTGTAGCTCCTACAAATCCACCTGTTACATTTAAAAATCTATGAAGTAAGATGCGTGAGTTTTGCATATTTCCACTTGATTTCCAGCCATAGCTTCCACCAAAAATCGCACTTGCACCTTTACTATCTCTTGTTTTTTTAAGCTCTTTGGCGATAAGCTTGATCGCTTCACCATAACTTACGCGAACAAACTCATCTTTTCCGCGAAGCTCAGGTTTAGGATTGTCAGGATTTTCAAGGTAGGATTTACGCACATAAGGATACTTCACACGAGATTTATAAACCATATCGGCAGTATAGTGCTGTAAAGGATTATCCATTTTTGTAACTTTTTCCCAAGGTTCACTTTTTACTATCTTGCCATCTTTTATAGTGAGTTTTAAAATCCCCCAGTGTGCTGCAGTGATCACTTCTCCATTTTTTACAAGTCCAAGGCTAACTTTTGAAGCTTCTAAGGTTTTTCCTGCACTTAAGCTTGGAATGAGAGGTAAAGCACTTAAGCTCGCTCCAATTTTTAAAAATTTTCTTCTATCTAGCATGCTTTTCTCCTTATTTTGTTTTAAAATCTTTTGCGTTTTTTTGTAAGTATTCTATAACTAGCCATCTGTCTTTTTTATCAATGCCTGTTCTATCAGCCATAGAACGGAAAATTGCAGGCCAAGCATTAGCTGTAAATTCTTTTTCTTTGTGGATAGCATGACAAATTCCGCAGTTATTTACAAAAAGCTCTTTGGCTCGATTTAACATTTCTTTATTGTCTTTGACAAATTCTTTTTGATCTGCCCAAATTTCAAGGCTTACCTTATCCCATTTTCCATCTTTTCCAGTTATTCTTTGAGAGAAATTTAATTTTGTATTTTTAGAAAAAGCTGCAACAATAATTCTTTGAGAGTCATTGAAATAAATCACAGAAGGTGCTTTAGGATTTACATAACCATTAATTTTTAGCAAAACCCTGTTATTTTCGCTTTTTAACACTTCAAAAGGATTTGTAGGTAAAAGTCTTCCTATGGCTTTAGTATCATCTTTATTAAGATAAAGTGATACAACTTCATCGGTATAGGCGGTATTTTTTGCCCATAAACATGTTGCTAGGACAACAAAAGAAATGAAAATCTTTTTCATTGCTATTCCTTAATATAAATTTGATGTAAATGTATTTTAACACTATTTAATTTAATTATTAATTAATATTAACAAAATATTAATTAATAATTAATAACTTTTTTAGAAAAAAATAAGCATTTTATAGTTATAATTTCGAAAATAAATATACAAGAAAGGAAGACAATGTTAAAATCTATCGGAACTAAATTAACCCTTTCAGTAATTGGAAGTGTTATGGTTAGCTTAGTCTTTATGATTGCCATCATATCATATGAAGTTTCTCGAAATATGGAAAAAGAAGCAGAAATTGCCCTAAAAATGGCTTCAAAAAGATATGTAAATTATATGCAATCCACACTTAATGAACCTTTTTTACTCTCTAAAGCATTAGGTACTAGTGTACAACAAGTTATTAATGATAATGGGAGCATTGACATTAATGTATTGGAAAATTTCACCAAAAAAGCATTAGATTCAAGTATATATACCACTTATGCTTTTTTGTACATTAAAGATCTTTCAGTTTTATCAGGAAATAAAGAAAAAGACACTCAAAATGGAAATTTATCTATTGTTTATAATGATTCAACTCCAGGGATTGATGGAGGTATTAAAACATTTATACAAAATAAAAATATGTATAACAGTATGCCTGTAATCTCAAAAATTGAAAACAATGTGCACAATGGAGAACAAAAGATTACTTTTGGTTCAGTTAAACGTTTTGATTATGGCAATGGAGAATTTTTAGGGATAAACTTAGGAATACCTATTTTTAATCAAAAAGGAGACTTTGCAGGAGTTGTTGGTTTCACTTTAGAGCTTTCACAGATGTCTAAAACTTTACTTGATCCTTCTTTAAATTTTCATGAAGGAGATTTAAGATTGCTACTTACAGATGATGGAACATTTGTTATTCATGAAAATCCTAAAGCTGTTTTGCAAAAAATCAATGAATACAACAATTCTCCTTCTGTAGCTCCTATATTAAGTGCTATTAAAGAACATAGAGATATTTTAATCAATAATTTTTACACGGCAACAGGTTTAACCAGTTATGCTTCGGTTTCATCTTTTAGTACATTAGAAAATTCAAGTCATTGGAGTATACTTGTAACAACCCCTAAAAATTCAGTTTTAGAACCTTTATATCATCTTCAGTTAATTATAGTTGCTGTAGTTGTTATATTTTTAATTATAATTTCAGCTATTGTATATATATGTATAAAATATATGGTAAGTGCAAAAATTAATTCAATTTTTAAATCTTTGCAAAATTTCTTTGACTTCATCAATCATAAAACAAAAAATGTTTCTATTATAGAAGTAAAAAGCAATGAT
>NZ_MJXI01000031.1:0-92126 GCF_001762705.1 Campylobacter sp. BCW_6460
AAGCCGTTAAAGAATCAGTTCAAACCGTATCAGTTGTAGAAGGTGGTAATCTAACAGCAAGAATTACTGCTAATCCAAGAAACCCACAACTTATTGAACTTAAAAATGTTCTAAATAAACTTCTTGATGTTTTACAAGCTAGAGTAGGTTCTGATATGAATGTTATTCATAAAATATTTGAAGAATATAAAAACTTAGATTTTAGAAATAAAATCTCTAATGCTTCAGGAAGTGTTGAATTAACTACTAATGCTTTAGGTGATGAAATAGTTAAAATGCTAAAACAAAGTTCAGACTTTGCTAATGCTTTAGCTAATGAAAGTGGAAAATTACAAACTGCTGTTCAAAGCTTAACCACTTCTTCAAATTCTCAAGCTCAATCTTTAGAAGAAACTGCAGCAGCTTTAGAAGAGATCACTTCTTCTATGCAAAATGTTTCAGTTAAAACTAGTGATGTTATCACTCAATCTGAAGAGATTAAAAATGTTACAGGTATCATAGGTGATATTGCAGATCAAATCAATCTTCTAGCTTTAAATGCAGCTATTGAAGCAGCTCGTGCTGGAGAACATGGTAGAGGCTTTGCAGTGGTAGCTGATGAAGTTAGAAAACTAGCTGAGAGAACTCAAAAGTCTTTATCTGAAATAGAAGCTAATACTAATTTACTTGTTCAATCTATCAATGATATGGCAGAAAGTATTAAAGAACAAACTGCAGGTATTACTCAAATCAATGATAGCGTAGCACAAATTGATCAAACTACTAAAGATAATGTTGAAATTGCTAATGAATCAGCTATTATTTCTAGTACAGTAAGTGATATAGCTAATAATATCTTAGAAGATGTTAAGAAGAAGAGGTTTTAATTAGTCATTCAAGCCCAAAAAAAGGGGCTTGAATTTTAAAAATTTATGCTATGATTTTATATATTTTATCAAGGAAAACATATGAATTTATGGGATAAAAAAGCCAAAACTTACACAAGATATCAAAACACTTTAAACACGATACAAAAGCAAACTTTTGAATATTTCCAAAATTTAAAGATTTCTTTTCAAAATAAAAGCATTATAGATATAGGATGTGGAACTGGAGTTTGGACTTTACACTTAGCTAAAGAAGCTAAAGAAATTTTAGCTCTAGATAGTGCAAATGCTATGCTTGAAATTTTACAAGAAGATGCTAAAAAACTAAATCTTAACAATATAAAATGCGAAAATTTGAGCTTTGAAACTTGGATGCAAAACAATCCTAATGCTAAATTTGATCTTGCATTTTTAAGCATGTCCCCTGCTTTGCAAAATGAAAAAGATTATGCAAATTTCTTAAATCTAGCTAAAATAAAAATTTATCTTGGTTGGGCTGATTATAGAAAAAGTGATTTTTTAGATCCGATTTTTAAATATTTTAATACCGAATTCAAAGGTTTTTATAAAAAAGATTTAGAAAGTTATTTGCTAGAAAAAAATATATTTTTTCATAAGATTGTTTTTGATGAAACACGCAAAGTTCAAAGAACGAAAGAAGAGGCTATAGAAAATGCTCTATGGCATTTAAGCATGAACAAAATCACAGCTTCTAAAGAAACTGTAAGTTCTTTTGTTGAAAATGATATTATTGAAACTATAGAATCTAAAATAAAACTTTTAATTATAAATAACTTATAAAAACATTAAGCTTATATTTATTACAATTTCACCGATTATTTCAAAGGAGTTTTTAATGGTTAAAAATTTAATCATCAAATTTGGACGCTTGATTCTTGATGCAATTGCAGCAATAAGTTTTGTTGTAGCTTTGCTTTATTCTCTTTTTATGATGTTTAGTATTGGATTTCTAGCTGGTTTATTGTCGCTGATAGTCAGTTTTATTGCTTTATTTTTAAGCTTCTTTGTGATCTATCTTGTTATAGATATCAGAGATACTCTTGTAAATAAAGCTTAAATTTTCCACCTTAAAGGTGGAAATCAATGTTTTAATTGAAATTTTAAAATTTCTCCGGCCATATAAGGCACGACTTGATTGTATTTATCTTCATAAACATTTGGCACTTGCCATTCTTTTTCTTCTAAAGTTAAATTTTATCTTCTTTAAATTTCAAATCATAAATTTTACAAGCATTATAGCTTAAAAATTTTTGCAAATTTTCTTCAGAGCTATTTTAGCTGAAACAGATTTATAAAGGTAATTTTGAAAATCCTTTGCATATTTTATAAATCATCTGATTATTTTTTTAAATATGCAAGAACTACAGAATTAAATAATTATAAATATCTTGACTATAGAAAAACATTCCTGTTAATAAATATATAAAAATCTAACAAATTATGCTAGATTGATTTTTGAAATTTCATCTTGTATTTTTAAAGTCTCATTTAAAGTTTGTATGATCAAAGTAAAATGCTTATGATCTATGTCTTCTTCTTTGTGGCTTTTTAAGTATTTATCTAGCACAACATAACCACCTATTTTAAACTCATAAATTTCAAGACTTACTTCGTTAAAATACAAACTTTCGTTTATGAAAAGTTCTTTTGTGTCTTTGTTATATTTGATTTTTTGTATTTTGAAATTTTTATTTTTAATGTCTTTAAACAAGGCTTCACCTACATTAAAATCTAACTCATTATTTTTTAACAAATGTAAATTTATAAGTTTTAAACCTAGTTTGCTTAAGTTTTTAAAAGTATTTTTATCTTTTGTAAAAGGAATTTTTGGAAAATCAATTTTTAAAAAGTCAAGATATTTTTCTCTATAGTTTTTATGAAAAAGCACAGCATAGATATAGCCTAGTATGTTTTCAGGTGAGAATTTTTCTTTGTAAAGCTCATCTATGAAAGCTCTAAAGTTTTCTTTGAAATTTTCTATTTTTGAAGTGAAATTTTCTTCATTAAAATTTGGATTTTCTTTTTTTAGGAATTTTTTACTTCTAGTTGTAGGGTAAAGATAAAGTGGATAAATATAGCTACCACTACCCACTAAATGCAAATCTATGATTTTGTTACTAATAAAAATATTATTAATATTATTTAATTTTGTTCCTCTGTCACAAATTAATCCTATATTTTCATTTTCTAAAAAATGTTCCATTGTTTCAATTCTAGGTCTTTCCACTTTTTTTATATCATAATAAATTTTTTGTGTATCAAAAGGTCTGTATGCTATTTCTTTTATATTTTTCTTATCAAATTCATTATAATAATCATGAATTTGCTGTTTTAATTTTTCAGTATTGGTTGATATTAATATAGAATCTTTAGCACTAACAATCCCTACGCTTGATAACATAAAAATATCTTTTACGCTTATGCCTTTGTTGTATTCTTCTAACAAGTCATTATTTTGTGGCAAGAAAAGATAAAAAGGCTCGTTGTTTTTAACTAAAGTCCATTTTATAGAATTTAAGTTATTTTCATATAAAAATTCGTATTTATCTTTTCTTTTGCCGTATAAATCATGATAATAAATTTTTGTATTTTTAGCTTTTGAATTTTGTTTTATAAAGATATTTATACTTACTCCTTGCATGATATCAAAGACATTATCATCTTTGCTTCCATCAGGAGCTTTTTCTTTTTTTCTAGTATCGCCGTGTAAATTAAGTATATAAATTTTATCAAAGCTTTGCATTAGAGAATATCTCATACCTCTAAAGGTAGGATTATCTAAAAAGCTATTATTTGAAATAAAAGCAAAAATTCCACTTTCTTGAAAGTCTATTTTGCTTTGGGCAAAGCGTATGAATTTTACATAATCATCTAAAAGCCATTTTGGATTTTTTTCATTTTCTAGTTTGTGTTTTTCGTATATGGCTTTAAAAGTGCTTGTGTTTTGCTTTGTTTTTTCTTGAAAATATAAATTTATATATTCTTTTTGCTCTTTGCTAAGATTTGCTTTGCTTGGTTCTAAACCATAGCTTATTTTAATCTCATCTTCGTATAAGCCTTTGTTACTACTTGCTCCACTATATGGTGGATTGCCTGTGATGATTAGAATTTGTTCTTCTTTTATCTTTTGGGCTTTTTTAAATTCTTTTGTTAGATCAATGAGAGTAAAAAGCGTGTTTTGATCATTTTGTTCTTTGGATATGCTTTTAGAATATAAAGTATTTGTTAGTGCTATTTTAAAACTTTCATCATCGTTTAATGGAGAGTTAAATTCTTCTTTGAAGCTTTGAGAAAGTTTTAAGTGCGCTATAGTATAAGGTGCTATTAAAAATTCAAAACCGCAAAATTTGCCTATCAAAGCTTTTGGATTGTAATTAACGCTATTTTTGTTTATAGGCTCTAAGGCTTTTCTAAAAGCTTCAAGTAAAAAGGTGCCAGTGCCTGTGGCAAAATCAAGCAAGGTTATATTTTTATCTAAAGCTTCACTTAATCCTTTTTTGTGATTGAAATCTTGTTTTAAAACTTCATCAACAGCATTGATGATGAAAATTACTACAGGTGCAGGAGTATAATACACTCCCCTTACTTCTCTAAGCTTTGGATCATAGCTTGCTAAAAATGTTTCATAAAAGTGCAAATAAGGATCTTTGTGAGTAGATAAAATAGTAGGACGATTAAATAAGTCTTTCTCGCCTGTTTTGTTTAATTCTTTTATAATGCTTGTAATATCTATGTGATTTATAATGTTTATGATTTCTTCTAAAAGCCATTTTATATTTTCTAAATTTTCAAAACTATCATCTAAAAATCCACTCATAGAACGGATTAATGGAAATGATTTTGGTATGAATTTTTTAGCATTGTTTAAATCTATTTCTTTTGCGGTATCGTTATTTAATTTTGCTAAGAATAAGCTATAAGTTAAAGTTTGTGCAAAAGAATCGCAAAATTCTTCATAGGATAATTCTTTATAAAGTGTTTCTTTGAAAGTATTAAATAAACTTATCAATGCTTCATTTTCAATTGATAATAAAAGCTCATCTTTTAAAATTCTTGTTCTTAGGCTTAGATGATTTGCAAAATCTAAAGCTGAATTTATGGGATTTGGGATTTTAGAAAAAAATATGCTAAAAAGTTCGTTTAACTCTTGTGTTTTAGTATCTAGTAAAGATTGATTTTTAACAATGCTTTTAATCTCATCAAGAGAGCAAATTTTTACTTCTTTACAAATGATAATTTCATTTTTATCATTTAAACTTAATAATATAAATCTTAAATAATCTGTGAGAATGATATTTGGGCTTAATTTTGTGTATTTTAAAATTTGATCACTTGTTATGATGTTATCAAGATTTGCATTTACTCTTTTGTTTTCTATGTAACCTAGTGTTAGAAAATCTTTTGTAATTAAAAAATCTGGAGCGCCTCTACCTTCTTTGTCATTGTTTGGTTCTTGTTTGATAGAGATTTTATTTTGCTTGTCTTGATTGTCTTTTATAGCTTGCAATAAATTTTGCAAAGCTGTTCTATGTGTGTGTTCCTTATCATTGATAGAAATATCTTTTATGTTTTCTAGATAAGCTTTTAGCATTAATTTCCTTTAATTTGCGACTTTGAAATTTAAAGTTTTCCCTGCCATAAATGGCACTACATCGCCGTATTGTTGCGCTACTTGCCATTTTTTTTCTTCTAAAGTTAAAATTTTATCTTCTTTAAATTTCAAATCATAAATTTTACAAGCGTTATCGCTTAAAAATTTTTGCAAATTTTCTTCGGAGCTATTTTGCTTAAATAATTCAGCTAAAACAGGTAAAATCACTGGAGCACTAAAAACTCCAGCCGCACAACCGCAACATTCTTTAGCGTGCAATGGATGAGGCGCGCTATCACTTCCAAACATAGCCTTTTCATAGCCACTAAAAGCAAGCTCACATAAAGCGTCTTTATCTTCATAGCGTTTTGCAATAGGCTTGCAAAATAAATGTGGATCCATCTTACCTCCTACTACATCATCAAGCGTTATCATCAAATGATGCAAAGTAATAGTTGCGTATAAATTTTCATAATCTTTTAGCAAATCACACAAAACCTTAGTGGTAATATGCTCCATTACAATTTTTAATTTTGGAAAGTTTTTTGCTAATTTTTCATAGATTTTAGCAAAATTTGCTTCTCTATCCATTACAAAATCATTTGTTTCACCATGCACTAGCAAAGGAATATTTAAATCACTCATAGCCTCTAAAGTAGGTTTTAAATACTCTATACCGAAATTTGAAACTCCGCCATTTGAATTTGTTGTAATTCCTGCTGGATAAAGCTTAATGCCAAAAATTTCATCTTTGGCGCTTTGAAGAAATTTCTCATCATAATTTTTAAAAAAAAGTGTCATTAAAGGAGTGAAATTTTTATCTTTACAAGCCTTAATGATACGCATTTTATAAGCTTTTAGATCTTCTAAATTACAAAGTGGAGGGATTAAATTTGGCATAATCACAGCTGCACAAAAATCTCTTGCACTCAAAGGTGCGATAAGTTCTAACATTTGATTATCTCTTAAATGCAAATGCATATCTAAAGGATTTTTAAGTATCATTTTTACCTCCTATATTTAGCTGATAAAATCCATTCTTAAGGCGCTTAAAAAGCTTTTTTTCTTCTAAAAACTTAAAAGTAGCGATGATAGTGGGTTTGCTTTGATGTAATTTTTCTTCAAGCTCACTGATTTTAATCATAATAAAACCATTTTCATCAGCATTTTCACATAAAAATTTTAACAATTCAAAACGTTTTTTTCCTAAAATTTCTCGTATTAAATTTTCAAATTTCATAAGTAAATGCTATATAAAATAAAGCCCCAAACAAAAAGAGCTAAAAGCACACTAAAAAACACTGCCGCACTCGCACAATCTTTAGCGATTTTTGCCTTTTCATGCCATTCATTAGTAACTAAATCAACGCAAGCTTCAATAGCCGAATTTAAAGCTTCTATAATTAAGATAAGCATTAAGACACTTACCAATAACAAATGCTCCAAAAAACTAACTTTTAAGAAAAAACTAAAAACTATCGCAGGGATAATAATGCAAAGTTCAATTCTAAACGCCATTTCATTTTTAAATAAAGCAAAAATCCCTTCTAAAGCATATCTTGCGTTATTTAAAAAATGATATTTAGGCTTCATGGATTTGCCTTAAGTTTAGGATTTAATAAATCATATTCTGGTTCATAAACACTTGTTTTTACATCAAAATATCCTAAAAGAGTACTAAAAAGATTATCTTGAGAAAGTTTTAAACCTTTATGCTCTTTAGCTAAATTCATTAATTTTTCATCATTGCTCCAAAAAATAGCAGGAATATGAGTTTGATAACTTGGCGCTATAGCATAAGGCATACCATGAAGATAAATACCGTTTTCACCCAAACTTTCACCATGATCTGAAAGATAAAATAAAGAACTTTCATAATCTTTTTGCTCTTTTAATAGTTTTATAATCTCACTTAAAAGATAGTCTGTGTAAAGTAAAGTATTGTCATAAGTGTTGATTAAAGCCTTGTTATCACATTTTGAAAGTTCATTAGTATCACAAGTTGGAGTAAATTTTTTAAATTCATTTGGATAGCGTTTATAATAAGTTGGCCCGTGAGAACCTTGCAAATGAAGAACTATTATATTTTGATCACTTAAATGATTTAATTTTTCTTTAAAAGGAGTGAGTAAATTTTCATCCAAATCACTAGAAAGTTTTTGCTTATAAGCTAATCTATCACAAACCCCTTTACAACCACCAGAATTATTATCAAACCATGCAGCATCTACACCTGTTTTATAAAGTATATCCATGGCATTTTCTTGAAATTCTGAACTCGAATAATCTCTACGCTTGGATATAGAAAACATACAAGGTAAACTTACCGCTGTTGCTGTTCCACATGATGAAAAATTATCAAAAAAGACTACATTATCTTTTTTGGTATAAAAATTGGTATCATTTTTAGTATATCCACCCAAAGAATAATTTGCCGCTCTAGCAGTTTCACCCACTACCAAAACTAAAAGTTTTTTAGTGTGATTGTTTTCTCTATAAGCATCATTAGCTATAGTTTTAAATTCTGGTTTAGCTTTTACAAAACGAACATAATAGCGATATACGGCATAAAATTGATAAAAAGGTGTATTATACATTCTTATTTCATTATAGTTTCTAAAAAAAGGCAAGAAAGTTTTGCTTAAAGGGATTAAAACTACACTAACCACAATCAAACCTGATATTATATTGATAATTTTAATTTTCATATGGGATTTAAAACTGCCATAATCAATTTTTACTTTAACAACATAAAAAGCCAACAACAAAGCCAAAACAATAAATAAAATTAATTTTAAATTTAACAAATCTTTTACTTCTTTGATATCTGTTTGAACAACATTTTGTATCATATCAGAGTCTATAAGCACTCCATAAAAACTAATGAAATAAACACTTAAAAAAGATGATATTATAAACAGTATAGAAAAAAATTTAGTAAAAAACTTTATAAAAAGTAAAGAGCAAACCACGTGAACAAGGGCAAAATAGGCCACAATAAAAACAAAAGTTATAAACCAATTTTGATTGTTTTTTTCATACACAAACTCAAATAAATTAAAATTTAATATTGCAATCATTAAAGAATTTAAGAAAGTAAACCAAAACCAAGTTAATCTAAGCATATAAATCCCACCTTCAAATTTAAGGTTTTAATTTTATTGAATTTTTTTAAATGGATTGTAGTTTTAAATCTTTTTATGTTATGATTTACACTTTTAATGACAATTTTAAGGAAAATAATGAAACTACTTTCATGGAATGTCAATGGCTTAAGAGCTATTTGTGATAAAAATGCACTTGATTGGATAGCACAAGAAAAAATTGATTTTATAGGTTTTCAAGAAATCAAAGCACATGAAGATAAATTTCCTAAAAAAATTTATGAATATCCTTTTAAGCACATGTATTTTAATTCTGCCAAAAGAGCGGGATATTCTGGGGTAATGAGTCTTTGTAATTTTGATAGCGAAGTAAAAAAATGTGAATTTTTTGATGATGAAGAAGGCAGGGTTTTAGAACACCGTTTTAAAAATATCGCACTTTTTAATATCTATTTTCCAAATGGTCAAAAAGATGAAGAGCGTTTAAATTTTAAGATGAAATTTTATGCAGATTTTTTAGTGTATTTAGATAAGCTTTTAAAGGATGGATTTGAAATTATTATTTGTGGCGATGTTAATACCGCTCATAAAGAAATCGATCTTACCCATCCAAAAGCCAATGCCAACACTTCAGGTTTTTTACCTATAGAAAGAGCTTGGATTGATGATTTACTAAAACTTGGTTTTATAGATACTTTTAGAGAAATTAATGGTGAAATCAAAGAAAAATACTCGTGGTGGAGCTATAGAATGAAAGCAAGAGAAAGAAATGTGGGTTGGAGGATCGATTATTTTTTCATTTCAAAAGGTTTAAAAGATAAACTTAAAAACGCTTTCATAAGAGATGATATTTTTGGCTCTGATCACGCACCTGTAGGCATAGAAATAGATATTTAATATCCCAAAAAATGGGATATTATTTTTTAACAAATTTTTTTGCTTTTTCCCAAAGTCTTACACCGAGCTTTTTAGCTTTTTTGGAATTTAAATCTTTGTATTTTTCACTAGCAATTTTTTCTAATTCAAAAATTTCTTGTTTAAAACGATTTAATTTTCTTTGAGTAAGTTTATTAAAATCATTAATCTTTGGATTTCTCTTAATATCATTTAAAACTAGTATTAGTTGCTCTCTGCTTTCACCTGCAAGACGTCTAAATTTAGCAAAAAGATTATCAAGTTCATGTTCTAGCAAATTCTCAACTATACTCTTACAAGGATCATTTTGCAGTTGAATCTCTTTTTTTAAAAGAGCAATAAAATCATCTTCTATACCTATTAGTTCTTTGCTTTTTAAACTAACATCTTCTTCAAAATTTGCATAAGTTAATGAAGCTTTAAATTTTTCCATTGCTAAAACAATACCATCTCTTATGCCTTTAATCACACCTAAACAAAGATCTTTTGCATAAGCCATAGATTCATTAGCTATTTCAAAAGCGGTATTTAAAATAATACTTGAAATTTTTAAAATTCTTTCTTTTTCAAAATGAGCTTCACAAATAGCATTATATACGAGATTTTTAGCTATTTCGCTACTTGTAAGTTCTATATCTTCAGCCTTTTCTAATGTGGTTAAAAAAGCACTTTCAGCAGTTTCTTTTAAAATTCCAAGCATTTCTATATCAAATAAAATAGCATCATTTAAACCACCGCTAAATTCATTACAAAAAGAACATTCTTGTAAAATACTCTCGAATTCAAAAAAATTATCGCTGATTTGATTTTTAATCAAATTCTTTTGATTTTCAATCTGTTTGTTTAGTAATTCAGCTTCACTAATATACTCATAAAGCGAATTTTGAGCATCTGCAACACTTGCTTTTACCAGAGCCTTAATAACCTTTGAAACATTTTCATCGTCACAAAAATCAAGTTTTTTTAAAATAGTTAAAAATTCAATCAAAAGAGAATTTAAAACTTTTTTTGTTTCATGAGGATTATGTGAAATTTGCTTATATGCAAGATTAAAACTTAAGTCTTCAAGTAAATCACTTGCTTCATATTTACCGAGATTTGATAAAGAATTTTCAAAAATAATTAAAGTATTTTTCATTTTTCCTTCTTTCTTAAAGTACAAATTTTGCTTTAGCTTTTAATTTATCAAATATATCCAAACGATCTTTTTTGCTATCAACATAAACATTTAATAAATAACTTGTATATTTTCCACTCGCACTTGAATTCGAATGCTCAAATTTATATTCTCTTTGACCTAAAATTTCTTGAAAAATTTCACTTGGCTTAACATGCACCTCAAAAATCACCTTATAATCCCAAAAAGTAGGATAATTGATTTGAGGTTCTTTTTTAAGATCGCACAAATTTACCACTTTTGCCTCCTTCTTTGCTTTCAAGCACTATATCCATAATCCTCATTGATTTATCTACAGCCTTGATCATATCATATATAGTTAAAAGTCCTATACTAACCCCACTTAAAGCTTCCATTTCAACCCCTGTTTTACCTTCACACTTAACTGTTACAATAAGCTTAAATGCACATTCTTTAACAAATTCCACAATATCAGTTTCGACTTTAGAAAGCATCAAAGGATGGCACATAGGAATAATTTCACTTGTTTTTTTAGCCCCCATTATAGCCGCAACAATAGCTGTTTGAAGAACAGGACCTTTTTTTGCGGTATTGTTTTTAATTACATCAAAAGCTTCTTGACTCATATATATCATACCACTGGCTGTGGCTATTCTTGAAGTAATATTTTTATCGCTTACATCTACCATTTTAGGATGATTTTTTTCATCTAAATGACTTAATTTCATAAATTCACCTTTTAAAAAATTATAAAAATTATAGCAAAACCAAACAAATTTAAGATAAAATAAACTTTGTATTTTTATTTAAGGAGAAAACAATGGCTTATGAAGATGAAGAAGATTTAAATTATGATGATTATGAAAACGAAGATGAAGAATATCCACAAAATCACCATAAAAATTATAATTACGATGATGATGATTATGAATACGATGATGATAACAATGATGATGATTTTTATGAGATGGATTAAAATACAAAATTTTCATCTTTAAATTACAAGCAATGTCTTCACAGGGCTTGTAATTCATATCTTAATAATACCCAACGCACATACTCTCAGTGATTTTAATACGCTTTTCAAAAGGAGCTGGGCTAAAAAAATGGCATTTTTCTATATAAATATGCTGATGATAATTTAACCCTAAAAAATCATAAAATTTTTTTAGATTAACAAATTTAATCCCGCAAATCTCCTTAAGCTCTAAAAGTTTATAAATAGAAGAATTATTTTTTTCCACTAAATGAGAAGGGGCTAATCCAGTAAAAGAACAAAAAGCACTTGCCAATACAAAACCATTTAAACCACTACATTGCCTTAAAGCTTGCTGATGTTTTTCTAAAATGCAATTTCTATGCAAAAATATAATTCTTGTTCCTTGATATCTACCTATTTCTACATTTTTCCAAAATTTATAAGCATTTTTTGAAATTCCAGCAAAACGATGAAATTCAGCGTTTAAAATATAGTGATCTAAAAATTCATTAGGTGGCAAGATTAAACTTTTCATCACTACAATTTAGAGCCTTAAAAAGGCTCTTTAATCTTCTTTGTTTAAATTTTCCTTAGCTTTGCTAGGAAGCTTAGATAAAAGATTGTTTAAATCAAAATTAATTCCTTGAGTTTTTGCCTCTTCAAGTAAAGCAACTGCAGCTTTTACGTTAAATGGAGAAGAACCATCATGCGGAGCAAAAAGATGATCTGTTATTGCTAAAGCATAAGCGGATTTTTTCACTTCTTCACGAGCAGCATGAGGAGTGCGAACAAAACATATGCTTTCAATCAAAACATCATCAAAATTCCAACGATGTAATAAAAATCCCAAAAAAGAAATATGATCTACGCCTAAAAATTCATTCTCCGCTAAAGCAAGATTTTCATTTTTATTTAAAAAAGCCAAAAAATCCTTATCCTTATGATTTTGTATGAGAAAATTAGAAAAAATAACAATTCCAAGCCTTAAAAGCATTGCACAAGGCACTAAAAGATGAGAAAGTTTTTTATCTTCATCATTAAGCCAATTTGTGATAAAAGTTGCTTCTTCGTTGCAAGTTTTTAAAAAATTTTGTGTATCCAAACCATAAGGTGAAACATCTATTTTAAAACTATCTCTAATGGAATCAGCCGTAACTATATTGATAATATTACCAATGCCTAATAAAGTAATCACTTGATTTATGGTTGTAATTTCCCTTGTAAAACCATAATAAGGAGAATTTGCTAATTGCAAAAGCTTAGCCGTCATCAACGGATCACTTGAAATGATTTCAGCAACTTTCATGGTTTCTATATTTGAATTAGCCTCGCTCACATATTTTCTTAACTTACTTACAGTATCGGGTAAAGGTGGCAATACTTCAACGCTTTTTAATAAAAGCTCATTCATATCTCCAATCATATTTGATTTATCCTTGAAGTTAGTATTATTATAATTTATGATTATATCTAAATTTTAATTTACTTATTACATTTTTTGTTACTTTAAGATATAATAAAAATTATAAATACTAAAATTTTATATTATTTTTAATTAACTAACAAATTAAAATAATTTTAACGGAGTTTAATCAATGTTTTTTAATTTTAAAAATAAAAGCTCAGCGCAAAAAGAAGAGAGTAAAAAAGTTTTAGAAGCTCTATTTCTTCAAGAAAATGAACTTGAAGAAAAATTAAAAAAAATAAATATCAAGCCAAAATTAATCATAGGCTTTGCGTCGTATCAACTTAACCTAGCAATCATAGGAAATAAGATTCAAAATTCTATAAATGAACAATGTGATATCATCTTAAGCAGTGCTACTGATTTATTGTGCAATCTTGATTCTAACTCAAACATTGAAAACAGCCCTTATAAACAAAATATCCAAGGAATAAGTTTGATGCTTTTTAGCGAAGATATGATAGAAAATCTCTGCACAAATAAAATCAAGCTTTTTAGCAATATAAAAGATTATACAGAAAGAAAAAAACTGATAGAAAAAGAAGTTTTATCTATAAATATACCTTTTGAAGCACACTGCACAAATACTTTGCATTATTTAATTTATGATGGTTTAAGTCAAAGCGAAAGTTCTCTTTTAGAACTTTTATACAAACACAACCCCTATCCTTGTGCTTTAGTAGGAGGTGGATCTAGTGGAAATATGGACTTTAGCGGAACATTTATATTTTATAATGGAGAAATATTAAAAAATCAAGCTTTAAGCATACATGTCCAATTTAAATCTAAATATCGTTTTGATTTAATGAAGTCTCAAAATTTCAATCCTCAAAGCAACATTACCTTTACCATACTTGATGCAAGCTTATATGATAAAACTGTACGCGAGTTTATTGATAAAAAAACCTTTCAATCCATCAACGCGGTTGAAGCTTTATGCAATTATTTTAACTGTACTTTTGAAGAACTTAAAAATAAAATGTAAGAATATACTTTTGCTTTAAAAATTGGAGAAGACTATCTTATTTCCCCTATGGAAATCAACCCAGATAAAACATTATTTAGTTATTGTGATATAGAAAGCGCTCAAGAATTAAGCTTGCTTAAAAAAACAAATTTTATTGAAGCCATAAAAAAAGATTACGAAAAATTTTCTTTTAATAAACCAAAACCACTAGGAGCAATTTTTAATGATTGTATCTTAAGAAGACTTCACAACAAAGAACATTTAAATCAAATCCATTTTAATGATTTTCCTATAGTTGGTTTTTCTAGTTTTGGGGAAATTTATGGAGTGGGAATTGCAAAAAGTTTAGTGGCAATATTTTTTTATGAAGTTGAAAATTTTAATGATTTCAAACCTAGATATTTAAAAACTTTCATACAAAAATACAGCGATTTTAAATACTATTATCTTAATATAAGAGCTCAAAAACTAGAAATGACAAATGAGATTAATAAAATAATTTTAAATCAACTCAAACAAAATACATCAGAAATTGATAAAAATACAAGTATATTTAAAGAAATTTTTGAAGAACTTGAAAATATAAGAAGAAGTCTTACAACCATTAGTGAAAGTTTTACCAATTTCACTAACTACCTAGAATACAACCTTTACCAAAGTGAAGAAAAAATGAATTTAGAAAAAGAAGTGCAATCTTCTTTGAAAAATATAGATCAATTAAATAGTATTTTAGATCTTATTTCAGGGATTGCTGAACAAACTAGCCTTTTATCTTTAAATGCAGGTATAGAAGCTGCTAGAGCTGGAAAACTTGGTCGTGGATTTGCAGTTGTAGCTGATGAAGTTAGAAAACTTTCAGAAAATACCCAAATGGGTCTAGGTGAAATGGAAGGAGCCATTAAATTAGTTATTCAGACCATACAATCCATTGCAAAAAGTTCCAATTCTAGTACTCAAGAAATGAATTTTATAAGGGATAAATCCAATGAATTTTCCAAAATCATTTCAAATCTTATAAATTCAGGTAAAGAAATTTCAGATAAATTAAAACAAAGAAGCAATGTCGGCAAAGATTTTGAAAAAAATGTAAATCAACTCAAATGTTATGAAGATGTTCTAGCTAAATTAAATCAATACTAAAAATTAAGAATTTCAAGAAATCAAAAATCTTGAAATTCTTACACTAAAAAAATTAAAGTGCTTTTTTTACAGCCTCTGCAATTTTTGCAAAAGCAGCAGAATCATTCATAGCTAAATCTGCTAGAATTTTTCTATCAAGTTCAATGCCTGCTTTTTTAAGACCATTGATAAATCTTGAATAACTTAAATCATTAAGCCTACAAGCAGCATTGATACGCACAATCCAAAGACGACGGAAGTCTCTTTTTTTGCGGCGTCTATCACGATAAGCATAGACTAGACTTCTTTCTAATTGTTCTTTTGCTTTTCTAAAATGTTTGCGGCGTCCACTATAAAAACCACGCGCTAATTTTAAAACTTTTTTATGTCTGCGGCGTCTAACAACACCTGTTTTTACTCTTGCCATTTTTATTTCCTTTCATAAAGTGGCGTCCAAATTTGGAGCTTGCCCTTGAAATTTTATCTCAGAGGGGAGTTTGAATGACTTTTAGTCAAAAACTTAAATTCCTAGCATTTTTTCAACAGCTTTTACATTTGTGCTATGCACATATTTAGCTGTGCGAAGATCACGCATTCTTTTTGCAGGTTTTTTAGTCAAAATATGACTTCTAAAAGCTGAGCCTCTTTTGATTTTATTTTTACCTACTTTGAAGCGTTTAACTGCGCTTTTAACGCTTTTCATCTTTGGCATACGCTTTCCTTATTTAGATAAATTTTTATTTTTCAAATTAAAAGAAAAGCTAAATACTATCAAATTTTTTCTAATTTTTGACTGAATTTAATTTTTAAAAAACTTGGCACACCTTTTGCTTATAAAAAAATCAGCAATATTTTGGAAAGATTTAAAATGACTATAAATTCGGCAAATCCGTATCAAAATTTAACCTTATCTAATCCTTTACAGAATAGCTCTGCTTTAAATTTGATTAAAGATAGCAAAGCTTTAGAACAAGAAGGAAATGAAAATAGCTTAGAACAATTAAGTTATATTTTTAATAATACCACTTATGCTAGTGAATTTGGATTTAGAATCAATAAAGAAGGTTTTTTTGATAAAGATTTAAATAAAATTGCGAATATACCAGAATCTTATGATATCAATATTAAAAGCGTTAGAAGCATAGCAAAAGAACTCGCGAAACAAGATGAAATTTTAAATTATAATAAAATTGATCTACCTTATCTTTTAAATAGCTATTATAGTTCATTAAAATCTATAAATTCAGAATTTTTACAAGATGATAATGCTTATTTAAGTCGCGATTTTATTTCAAAACTATCATCAGGTTTTTCAACAGATAATGGAGAATTTTTGGGCCAAATTTCAAGAATTTATAACAATCAAGAAGAAATTGATTTAGCATTAAGCAATATTACAAATTTAAATACCTTAATGTTAGATAACAAAATAACTAATTTTCATTTTAATAAAGCCATAGAGAATACTTCTTCTAATGAAATTTTAAAACCTTATTTAACTAAAAACGCAGAAGTATCAAAATCTGG
The DNA here is from genome assembly GCF_001762705.1 of Campylobacter sp. BCW_6460. Taxonomy (NCBI): domain Bacteria; kingdom Pseudomonadati; phylum Campylobacterota; class Epsilonproteobacteria; order Campylobacterales; family Campylobacteraceae; genus Campylobacter; species Campylobacter sp. BCW_6460. The sequence continues at coordinate 16,693 of NZ_MJXI01000031.1, forward strand.
TCTTTTAATGAATTTTATATACCATGATATAAAAACCCAAAATGAAAAAGAATTTAATTTTTTTATGAAACCTATCACTCTAGAACTGAGCTCTCATCAAAATTTACAAAAAATTCTTAAAGGCGAGATGGATATAGAAGATTACATCAAAAAAGAAAATGAAAAAAAGATGAGTTTTGATCTTTATCTTTATGTTAATGGTATAGATAAAAAAACAAGTACTCAAGACAAACTATCTGTATTTTTTCAACAATATATTAACTACCAAAAAGATATGGATTTAAGAGAATTTGCAAATTCAAGCTCAATATTTCAAATTTATATCGATCAAAATCGCAATGATTTTGATACTATTAAAAAACAATATCAAAACCAAGGTCAAGACACGCAAAGATTAGAAGAAGTAAATCAACTACGTTCTAGCTCTATAGAAAATTTTCTAGATCGTCGCCAAAAACAAGCAAATATAAATAAAATTCTAAACTCTTATATGTCTGTGATGATTTAAAATAATTTTTATAAAAAATATACAAATTATAAATATTTCAATAATAATAATTTTTATATGAGTAATTAATAAAATTTTAAGCATAATAACATTATAATTCGCTCCCGAAAAAATATAAATATAAAAGCACTCAAAACCATGATTTATAATGAAAAAATTATTTCAATGAATAATGATCTTTTAGATCATCAGCATAAAGAACTTTTTGAAATTTCTAAAAAACTCTCTTTAATGAGCCAACGTCATGTTGAAACAAAAGAATTAAAAATTGTCTTAAGAGAGTTGTTGATAATGATCAATAGACATTTTTCAGATGAAGAAGCCTTTATGAGAGAAATAGAATATCCTTATATCAACCATCATACAAGAATTCACAGAAAAATTATCTTAGAAATTGAAGAAATTATCATCAGTGAAGCTAAATTTGTAAATATAATGATTGAAAAGCTAGATCTCGTTGTTCAAGATTTTATCTTTAATCATACAGTCAAAGAAGATTCAAAAATAGTAAAGTATTACGAAGAAAAATTTAAGAAATAGTATTTCTCATTTTTACTATATAAAATTCACAAAATATTTCACTTTAAAATTTTACTTTAACATTTTATTTTTGTTATAATTTTTAACCTAATTTTTATAAATTTTTGTTATTATCCGTTTTCGAATAAAGATAAAAAATATCCTAATTAAAGTTAAGGATAAATTAAGGATTTTAAAGTGAAAGTATATTTAGATAACAATGCAACGACGATGCTTGATCCTAATGCTTATGAGTTGATGCTACCTTTTTTAAAGGATATGTATGGAAATCCAAATAGCCTTCATCAATATGGAAGCACAACACATCCTGCTTTAAGAGAAGCTTTGGACAAACTTTATGCAGGGCTTGGAGCAAATGACTTAGATGATATAGTTGTAACATCCTGTGCAACAGAAAGCATTAACTGGGTGCTTAAGGGTGTGTATTTTGATCATATTTTAGATAAGGAACGCAACGAAGTGATTATTTCTAGCGTAGAACACCCTGCTGTTACTGCTGCTGCTTATTTTTTAAAAAGTCTTGGAGTAAAAGTCATAGAACTCCCTGTAAATGAAGAAGGGGTTTCTACTGTAGAAGATTTACGTAAAGTGATTAGCGATAAAACAGCACTTGTAAGTGTTATGTGGGCAAATAATGAAACAGGTATGATTTTTGATATTAAAGCGATGGCGGAACTTGCACATGAATTTGGCGCTCTTTTTCATACAGATGCTACTCAAGCAGTAGGTAAAATAAAGGTTAATTTAACTCAAGTAGGAGTTGATTTTGCTTCATTTTCGGCTCATAAATTTCATGGACCAAAGGGTGTGGGTGGACTTTTTATAAAAAAAGGACTTAAACTTACTCCACTTTTACACGGTGGAGAACACATGGGTGGTCGTAGAAGTGGAACTTTAAATGTGCCTTATATAGTGGCTATGGGCGAGGCTTTGCGTATTGCAAATACTATGCTTGATTTTGAAGATTCTCATATACGCCGTTTAAGAGATAAACTAGAAGATCAAATTTTAGCCTTGCCTGATACAACAGTGGTTGGAAAAAGGGAACACCGTGTGCCTAATACAATCTTAGCAAGTATTAAAGGTGTTGAAGGCGAAGCAATGCTTTGGGATTTAAATAAAAATGGTATAGCTGCAAGTACGGGCTCAGCCTGTGCAAGTGAAGCTTTAGAAAGCAATCCTATTATGGAAGCTATCGGTGCGGAGCATGATTTAGCGCATACAGCTTTAAGACTTTCTTTGTCACGTTTTAACACTGAAGAAGAAATTGATTATGCAGCAAAACAAATTAAAAATGCAACACAGAGATTAAGAGCAATTTCTTGTACTTATGCTTATAATCCAAATAATTACAAATAAGGATGAAAAATGGGAAAAAATAGTTTAATTGGTGGATCCATTTGGGATGAGTATTCACAAAAAGTTCAAGATAGAATGAATAATCCTCAACATATGGGAGAATTTAGCGAAGAAGATGCTAAAGCACGCAATGCAAAATTGATCGTAGCTGATTTTGGCGCAGAAAGTTGCGGCGATGCAGTAAGACTTTTTTGGCTTGTAGATGAAAAAACTGATAAAATTATCGATGCAAAATTTAAAAGTTTTGGTTGTGGTACAGCTATAGCAAGTAGTGATACTATGGTAGATCTTTGCATAGGAAAAACTGTAGATGAAGCAGTAAAAATCACAAATTTAGATGTGGAATTTGCTATGCGTGATAATCCAGAAACTCCAGCTGTTCCACCTCAAAAAATGCACTGTTCGGTTATGGCTTATGATGTAATCAAACAAGCAGCAGCTCATTATAAAGGTATAAGTCCTGAAGATTTTGAAGATCAAATTATAGTTTGTGAGTGCGCTAGAGTAAGTCTTGGAACCATTAAAGAAGTGATTAAACTTAATGATTTGCATAGTGTAGAAGAAATCACACAATATACTAAAGCAGGTGCTTTTTGCAAGTCCTGTATCAAACCAGGCGGACATGAAAAAAGAGATTATTACCTTGTAGATATTTTAGCTGAAACCAGAGCCGAGATGGATAGAGAAAAACTCAAAAATACAATGAAAAGTGATGTGGCTTTTGATGAAATGACCGTAGTAGGACAATTAAAAGCAGTTGAAAGTGTTTTAGATGCTGAAATTCGCCCTATGCTTCATAATGATGGTGGAGATTTGGAAGTGATTGATATACAAAAGGCTGAAGGTGCAGCAATTGACGTTTATATTCGTTATCTTGGTGCTTGTAGTGGTTGTTCTAGTGGAAGTGGTGCGACACTTTATGCTATTGAAACGATTTTACAAGAAGAATTAAGTCCAAATATACGCGTTATGCCGGTTTAAAAAATAGCAAGATAAAATCTTGCTATTTTATAGCTTTTGCTTGCAAATCAAGAGGTGGTAAATTTTCTATATAAATACTGCGACTTGGGAAAGCAAAAGTTAAACCATTTTTTTCGATTATACGCATAAACTCAAGCATTAAGCTTTGTCTAGCTTCCCTAAAATCTTTTGCGCCTATTTTTTTGGTATAAAAATAAAGCTCTATATTAATACTACTATCTGCAAATTCGCTTAAAGCCACATAACAAGCATTTTTATAGCCTTCTAAATCGTTAATAGATACAAGATTTTGACGATATTTTGTCGTATGATCACCATATTTTAATGCACTATCCTCATCGTGAGCTACCAAATCACTTGTATCCAAAAATTCTTTCAAATCTTTTACACATTGATCTAATTTTTCAGGAGTAGCATCATAACCAACACCCAAATACATTCTAACATGGCGACCCATGCGTCTTTTACTCCAATTTTTGATATTAGCCCCCATAATAGTTGAATTTGGTAAAAATACGAGACAATTATCAAAAGTTCTAATAGTAGTTTTTCTAAGTCCTATTTCAACTACTGTTCCTTCTATACCTGAAACCTCTACCCAATCTCCTTGATTAAAACTATTATCAAAAAGTAAGAGTATAGAAGCAAAGAAATTTGCAATTATATCTTTCGCTGCTAAAGCAACAGCTAAACCACCAATTCCCAAAGATGCAATAATAGCTGAAATATTAAAACCAAGCTGAGCAAGGATATATAATAAAGCTATGATAATAATAACAAAATATAAAATTTTAATAATTAAATTTACAACTTCTTTTTTTCCACTTTTTTGAGCAAGCTTAGAAACTAGCACCATTCCATAACCATCAAGCATTTTTAAAATAAGCCATGCAATCAAAACCGCATAAATTATGTGGAAAAAATTACTCAAATTAATGCTTAAAGGCGCAGGATAAGTTGCTATAGTAAGACAAATCGAAATAGCATAAACAATCAGAAAAAAACTCACTGGTTTTTTAATATTCTCAATAAAAATAACTTTAATATCATCTACATCATTTTTATTTCTATAAAAAAGCCGAACAAGGAAAAAATATACTATATTTGCAAAAAAACGTCTTAAAGATATAAAAAATACTAAAACCAAAGCAGAAATTACTATTTTTCCGATATTAACAAAACTTACCCCAATTGCCTCATTTATACGATCTATCCAAACTTGAAGCTCAAGTAGTGAAAAAATATAATTACTTTCAAGCAAATCTGCATTTGATCGTAAATACTTAAGAATTTCAGAATAAGAATCTAGAGCGTTAGCAATATATCTTTCTTTTAGGGTAATTTTTTCCAATTCTTCTGGATTTGTAATTTTGCTTTTAAAACTATCTAAATTTACACTAGAAGAATTTTGTAAATTTTCCATTGCCTTATCAACAGTAGCAATTAAATCTTCACTACTTGCTGTATTTTTAAAAAGTTTTTCCACTTCAAACAAAGAAGAATAAAAACTTTCCACAATGTTAAAATAAACTAGATTAAGAGTGACATCTGTATAAATGTAAGGCTTATTAATATTCTTTTTTTGAACATCTAGTAATTTTTCTTTTGCTTTTAAAAATCTAGCCACTGCCTCTTCATTAATCTTTTGTCCTACTATCATATCGGGTATTTTTGCTAAAATAGTCTTTTTGTCTTTTTCAAATTCACTTAAAATACCATTAAAAGTGCTTGAATTTTCATCATTGTTTTTCTTAAATTCTTTAATTTGATTGTTAAGATCAACATATTTTTCAACTAAAGCATAAATTCCTTCATCTTCTTTACTAATATTCGCATCAATAAATTTAAATTCTTGTGCTCCAAGGTATAAAATAAAAAAACATAAACTAAAAATAATTTTCTTCATTGAACTTTCCTATCTTGTATTAAAGTAAAAATTTTTGCTTTAAAATCATACTCATAAATTTCACCTGTCTCTATAATATAATACCAAGCATGTACTTCTATTTTTCCTTCATCTAAAGCTTCTTGCACGCCTGGATAAGTAAGTATATTTTGCAAAGAATTTACTAAATTTAATTTTTCTGTAAGCCATGAACGCATAGCCAAATCGTCTCTTGCAAAAATCATCACATCTTTTTTTATCGGATCTAACATAGTAAGCCATTTTTTCACGTTAGGAATTTTATTTAACTCTTCATCAGAATAATAAAGAGCATTGCAACCTCCACAATTACTATGGCCACAAACGACGATATTTTTAATATGCAATGAATTTAAAGCATACTCTATTGCTGAAGTTGTCGCCAAGTAATCTTCTCCAACGCGATAAGGTGGAACTATATTTGCAATATTTCGTATTACAAAAAGCTCACCTGGACCCGTATTAGTGATCAAATTTGGAATTACTCTAGAATCAGAACAACCTATAAAAAGAGTATGGGGATTTTGCTTATTTTTTAGACTTTCAAAAAGTTCTTCATGCTCCTTAAAGTCTTCTTGCATAAACTTAATCGCACCGCTAATAAGATTTTCCATAAAACCAACCTAAAACTAAAATCTTGAAATTATAGCAAAATTTCAGCAAAGATTTCATTTAAGCATTAAGATATTATATAAATTAACTTTTTATTTAGTCTAATATGTTAGATTTCGCTCAAGATTTTAAAAAATCTAACAATTTTGCAAGGAGAATTTTATGAGTCTTTATGATAGAGACTACTCAAGATCAAAAGAATTTGAAAATACACGCTCAAGCGAATTAAGTATTTTTATTAAACAAACTTATCAACTTTTTGCTGCTTCATTATTAGCTGCAACAGTAGGTGCATATGTAGGAATTTTTGCTTTAGCATCATTTTTTATACAATCACAAGTAACTTTTTGGATCCTTTTTGCTGTTGAAATCGGACTTTTATTTGCTTTGCAATGGAAAAAAAGAGAGGCTCCATTAAATCTTGTTTTACTTTTTGGTTTTACTTTCTGCTCAGGTTTAACACTTACACCTTTACTTATTTCAGTTTTAGCTCTACCAGCTGGAGGAATTATCATCGCTCAAGCTTTTGCTTTAACAACGGTTGCTTTTGCAGGACTTAGTGTATTTGCTATGAATACAAAAAAAGATTTTACTGTTATGGGCAAAGCTTTATTTATAGTATTAATCGTTATTGTAGCAGCATCTTTACTAAACCTTTTCTTCCAAAGCAGTATAGTTAATCTAGCTATTTCAGCAGTAGCTGCAATATTATTTTCATTTTACATTCTTTATGATACGCAAAATATTATCCGCGGAAATTATGAAACTCCAATCGAAGGTGCAGTAGCACTTTATCTTGATTTTGTTAATCTTTTCGTATCTTTACTTAATATCTTAAGAAGCTTCAATAGCAGATAAGTTTTTGTGGGATTTTTCTCACAAAAACTTATCAAGTTTCAAAACTTTTCAAGTTTTATTTAGCTAAAATAATCATTTAAAAATTAACTTTTAGGAATTTTCAATGATCACTCTTTTAATCATTTTACAATTTATCATCGTTGTAGTTATTTGTATAGCAGTTTTACTTCAAAAAAGTTCAAGTATAGGACTTGGAGCTTATAGTGGAAGCAATGAAAGTTTATTTGGCGCCAAAGGACCGGCTGGATTTTTAGCAAAATTTACCTTTATTATGGGAATTTTACTTATTGCAAATACTATTGGTCTTGGTTATTTATACAATAAAGCTAGCAAGGACTCTCTAGCAGAAAAAATTAAAGTAGAAAACAACACTACTATTCCAAGTGCTCCTATTGCACCTGCTACCCCAAACACAAATTCTATCGCTCCAAGTGCACCACAACTTCCAAGCGATGTTAATTCAAGTAAATAATTAAAGGAAATGATAATGCTAAGTGAAATTTTTAACAAACAAAAAACCCAAAGTGAAAAATCTTTAGAAGCCTTAAAAAAAGACTTCACCACTTTAAGAACTGGAAAAGTTAATACCCATATTTTAGATCATATTACAGTGGATTATTATGGAACTCAAACTCCTTTAAATCAAGTAGCAACTGTTTTAGCAAGCGATGCTTCAACTATTAGCATCACTCCTTGGGAAAAACCTTTACTAAAAACCATAGAAAGCGCTATTGCAGCTGCAAATATCGGTGTCAATCCAAACAATGATGGCGAAAGTGTAAAATTATTTTTCCCTCCGATGACTAGAGAGCAAAGAGAAGAAAATGTAAAACAAGCTAAAGCTATGGGTGAAAAGGCAAAAGTTTCTATAAGAAATATACGCAAAGATGCCAACGATGCAGTTAAAAAACTAGAAAAAGATAAGGCAATAAGCGAAGATGAAGCAAAAAAAGCTTATGATGAAGTGCAAAAACTTACCAACGCCTACACAATAAAAATTGATGAGAGTGTAAAAAGCAAAGAAAGTGAACTTTTAAAGGTTTAACGATGAATTTAGAGCAAATTTATAAAGATTGTGGTGCTTATTTAGAAGGGCATTTTTTACTAAGTTCAGGTAAACATTCGCAGTTTTATCTTCAAAGTGCAAAAGTTTTAGAGGATCCAAAATTAGCAGCAAAACTTTGTGATGAACTTGCAAAGATTATTGCAAGCTATAAGATAGAATTTGATAGCATTTGCTCTCCTGCTTTAGGTGGAATTTTAGCAGGTTATGAGCTTGCAAGAGCTTGTAGTAAACGTTTTATCTTTACTGAAAGAGTAAATAAAGAAATGACTTTAAGACGTGGTTTTGAAGTAAAAAAGGGTGAAAAATTTATAATTTGTGAAGATATCATTACTACAGGTGGTAGTGCTTTAGAGAGTGCAAAAATCATTGAAAGTTTAGGTGGCATTGTTGTAGGTTTTGCAGCATTGGCAAATCGCGGTTTTTGTGCGGTAGAAAATCTAAAATCTCCAAGAAAAGATAATGCGAAATTACCTGAAAATTTACCACTCTTTACTCTAGGAAATTTTGAATTTGAAATTTATGATGAAACAAATTGTCCGCTTTGTAAAAAAGGGAGCAAAGCCATAAAACCAGGAAGTCGTGGAAATTAAATGAAAACTAAAGCAAAAATTAGCTCTAGATGGTTAAGATTTAGAGCTTTGCTTATAGATATTTTTCTTATTTATGTTCCTATTTTATATTTATTTTATTTTATATTAGGCTCTAAAGAAGCTTTTTTAAACAACCATTTTATCACAACTTTATGTACTTTTTTATTTGGTTTGATTCAAGCTATTTTTTTAACAAAAAAGGCACAAAGCCCAGGTCTTAAAGCATATGATTTATATCTTATTGATATAAAAACGGGAAAGAAACTAAGTTTTCTTAGAATTTTACTAAGATATGTGATATTTATTATAAGTTTTGGCTTACTCTTTGGTTTATTTGTCAGTTTTGTAAGAAAAGATCGTTTAAATTTACATGATATTTTAACTCAAAGTTGTATAGCCACCAAAGCATAAAGAAAGGTTAAAAAATGCAAAGAAAAAGAATTTACAATCCAAGCTCAAACGAAACCCTAGGAGATCGTAAAGTTTTTGATGGTAACCCACATGGAATTTTAAATTTCACTAAGGCAAAATATACTTGGGCTTTAAAACTTTGGGATTTAATGGAGGCAAATACTTGGTTTCCAAAAGAAGTGGATACAACTAAAGATGCACTTGATTATCGCTGTAATTTAACCGCAGGTGAAAAAAGAATGTATGATTTAGTTTGGAGTCAGCTTATTTCTATGGATAGTTTTCAAACCAATAATTTAGCAGATAATATTAACCCTTACATCACAGCTCCTGAAATCAATGCGGTTTTAGCACGCCAAGCTTATGAAGAGGCAAACCATTCAAAATCTTACGCTGTTATGGTAGAAGCGATTTGCGATAATACAGATTTGATTTATGAAATGGAAAAGCATGATGAAACTTTGCGTGAAAAAAATGACTTTATTTCAAGCATTTATGAAGAATTAGCAGGCGATGTAGATGATAATAAACTTCTTTTGGCTATGGTGGCAAATCAAATTTTAGAAGGAGTATATTTTTATAGTGGTTTTACTGCTATTTACGCACTTGCACGTGCAGGAAAAATGCTAGGTTCAGCACAAATGATCCGCTTTATCCAAAGAGATGAAATCACACATCTTTTATTATTTCAAAATATGATCAATTCAGTACGCAAAGAAAGACCTGATTTGTTCCATGATGAAAATATCAATAAAATTTATGATATGTTTAAAAAAGCTGGAGATCTTGAGATCAAATGGGGTAAATACATCACTCAAAATCAAATCATGGGCTTTACTGATGATATCATAGAAGAATATATCCATTATCTTGTAGATCAAAGATTAAGCGCAATCAATTTAGACAAGCTATACAATGCAAAACATCCTATTAAATGGGTAGATGATTTTTCAAAATTTAACGATCAAAAGAGCAATTTCTTTGAAAGTAAAGTAACGAATTATTCTAAGGGTAGTATAAGCTTTGATGACTTCTAAAACTTCTTTAGCCTTGCTTTGTGATTTTTATGAATTTACAATGTCTCAAGGCTATTTTAAAAACAATAAAAAAGATCAAATTTGTTATTTTGATATATTTTTTAGAAAAATTCCAGATTCAGGATCTTTTGCTATTTTTGCAGGTCTTGAAGATATTTTAGACTTTGTTGAAAATTTGAGTTTTGATGCAGAAGATATAGAATTTTTAAGAAAACAAGGTATTTTTGATACAGAATTTTTAGATTTTTTAGCTAACTTTAAATTTAAAGGTGAAATTTATGCTATGCGTGAAGGAGAAGTGATTTTTCCAAACGAACCTTTGCTATGTATCAAAGCTACAACCATAGAAGCACAGCTTTTAGAAACTTTTTTACTTTTAAGTTTAAACCACCAAAGCCTTATTGCTACCAAAACCAATCGTATCGTGCGTGCAGCTAAAAACAGTAAAATTTTAGAATTTGGCTCACGCAGAGCACAAGGAAGTGAAGCGGCCTTAAAAGGGGCAAGAGCAGCTTTTATAGGAGGTTGCATAGGAAGTGCTTGTACTTTAGCAGGAAAAATTTATAATATCCCTATCAATGGAACTATGGCACATTCTTGGGTGCAAATGTTTGAAAATGAACTTGAAGCTTTTAAAGCTTATGTGAAAATTTATCCAAAAAATCCTGTTTTTTTGATTGATACTTATGATTGTCTAAATAGCGGACTTAAAAATGCAATTAAAGTTTTTAAAGAATTTGGTATCCAAGAAGGCGGTGTGAGAATAGATTCTGGAAATTTACTTGAGTTGAGTTTGAAAATCAGACAAGAACTTGATCAAGCAGGACTTCAAAAATGTAAAATCATAGTTTCTAACGCCCTTGATGAATGGAGCATTAAAAAACTCAAAGAACAAAACGCACCTATTGATATCTTTGGTGTAGGCGAAAGATTGATCACTGCTTCAAGCGATCCTATTTTTAGTTGTGTTTATAAACTCGCAGCCTTAGAAGATCAAGGTATAAAACCTAAAATAAAAATCAGTGAAAATAACGAAAAATCAACCCTACCTCATTTTAAAAAACTTTTTAGAGTTTATGATAAAAACACGCAAAAAATCCTTTTTGATGAGCTTTATGTTTTTGACGAAAACCCAAATCAAGATGAAAATTTAGAACGCAAAGAACTTTTAGAATTAGTCTACAAAGAAAAAAGACTTCTTAAAAAGTCATCTTTAAATACTATTCAAGATTATACAAAAGAGCAAATCTCAAAACTCGATGAGAGTTTTTTAGATCTTGATCGTTTTGTGAAATTTGAAGTAAAACTCTCGCCTAAACTTCAAAATATCACTGAAGATCTTTTAAAAACTCGTTTTTAAAATCCACATAATTTAAAGCGGATTGTTTTAGAAAGCTTATTTCTTCATCGTTTAATTCACGCACAAATTTTGCAGGATTTCCAAGTATCAAAGAGCGTGGCGGAAATTTTTTACCCTTTGTTACAACGCTTCCAGCACCCACTATGCTATCTTCTTCTATCAAAGCATTATCCATGACAACAGCATTCATTCCGATTAAAACACGATTTTTTATCACACAAGCATGGATAACGCAATTATGTCCTATGGTTACATCATCTCCTATTATTGTAGGAAAACCAGCATCTTTTAACTTTCCTTTTTCATCAAATTCCCTATGCCAAACATGCACCGTGCTAAGATCTTGAATATTGGTTCTTTTGCCAATTTTTATAAAATTAACATCAGCTCTTAAAACACAATTAAACCAAATGCTACTTTCATCTCCTATTTCTATTTCTCCTATGATTTTAGCTCCCTCTGCAACAAAAACATTTTGACCTAGTTTGGGACTATGATTTTTAAATTTTATAAGCATTTTTTTCCTTTTTATTTAAGTATAGCTAAGTTTAACTCTATTTCAACTTTTTTAGTTACAATTTTTATTTAAATTTATAGGAGAAGTAATGAACGCATTTGAACAAAAAAGATGTCAAAATATGGCTGAAGAAATTGCACAAAAAGTTTTTATCAATGAAGAGCTTTTTAATGCTTTTTGTCAAATTCCGCGTGAAATTTTTTCTCCTTTAAAAGCCCATGCTTATCGCCTTGATGCTTTGCCTTTGGCAAATTCTCAATGGATTAGTTCACCTTTAACTGTAGCTAAAATGACTATGGCTTTAGATTTTAAAAATGCTGATAGTATTTTAGAGATAGGTTGTGGAAGCGGCTATCAAGCTGCGATTTTAAGCAAAGTCATAAGGCGTGTTTTTACCATAGAACGCATAGAAAATTTAGCCAAAAAAGCCGCTCAAACTTTCAGAGAATTAGAACTTTTTAATATCAATGTAAAATTTGATGATGGACAAAATGGCTGGAAAAATTATGCTCCTTATGATAGAATTTTATTTTCTGCTTATGCGACACAAATTCCTGAAATTTTACTCGATCAATTAAGCGATGGCGGGATTTTAGTCGCTCCTATTTTACACAATGGCAAACAATTCATCACACGACTTAGAAAAAATGGCACAAATTTACAAAAAGAAATTTTAGAAGAATGTTTATTTGTGCCTATAGTAGATGGAAAAGAATAAACTTTTTTTACAAAATTTATTAAAAACTCTTTAGAGCCTTTCTTAACTTTTCACTCATTTCATCAATATGTTCTTTTTGCAAAATCAAAGGAGGTAAAAATCTCAAATCATTCTCCCCGCAACTTATCAGCAAAAGTGCATTTTCTTGGCATTTTTGAATGACCTTGGACACTTTTACACTTTTATCAAGACTAAGCCCTTGCATAAACCCTAAGCCTTTGCGTTTTTTACAAAAATCAAATTCTTTGATCAACTCATCTAAACTTTGCTCTAAATAAGGCGTGAGTTTATTGACATTTTCTAAAATTTTTTCTTCTTTAAAAATTTCAAAAACCGCATCCACTCCTGCACAAACCAAAGGATTTCCCCCATAAGTGCTACCATGATCGCCTGCTTCTAAAGAATTGCTTGCTACTTTTTGATTTATTACAAAAGCACCCACACTAAGCCCACAACCTAAGGCCTTAGCTGAAGTCATGATATCAGGCAAAATTTGTGCGTGCTCATAGGCAAAAAATTTTCCACTTCTACCCATACCACATTGAATTTCATCAGCGATTAATAATATATCTTTTTCATCGCAAAGCTTTCTTAAGGCTTTGTAAAAATCTTTATTTGCAGGATTTATCCCACCTTCTCCTTGTACGCTTTCTAAGATAATGGCACAAGTTTTTTCATTTACCAGTTTTTCAACGCTTGAAATATCATTATATTTTGCAAATTTAACCCCTGAAATTAAAGGTTTAAAAGGCTTTTGATATTTTTCATTAGCAGTAAGCGATAAAGCCCCTAAAGTACGCCCATGAAAAGAATGCTTAAAAGCGATAAATTGTCCACCCTTAATACCTTTGTTAAAGGCGTATTTTCTAGCTGTTTTCATCGCTCCTTCTATACTTTCTGTACCAGAATTTGTAAAAAAAACACGCTCTAAAGCACTAGCTTTGGCTAAATTTTTAGCTGCAGCGGCTATGTTTTCATTATAATATAAATTGCTAGTATGTAAAAGTTTATCCACTTGAGCTTTGATTTTAGCATTAAATTTAGCATGATTATATCCTAAAGCACAAACACCTATGCCACTTGAAAAATCAAGATATTTTTTAGCCTTATCATCAAAAAGATAAACCCCTTGCCCTTTTTCTAAAACTATATCAAAACGCTTATAAGTAGGGATAATATGACTTTGTTCTTTATAATCCATTTTCATCCTTTAACCCACCAAAGTGCCTATACCTTCATCGGTAAAAAACTCAAGCAACAAAGAATGCTTCACGCGTCCATCTAAAATATGTACTTTTTTGACTCCATTTTCACAAGCATCAATGCAAGATTTTAATTTTACATGCATACCACCTTCTATTTTAGGAGCTAAAATTTTAGCCTGTTCAAGACTGATTTTAGAAATTAAAGAATTTTTATCATTAAAATCCTCATAAAGCCCTGCAGTATCCGTTAAAAAAGCAAGTTTTTCAGCCCTTAAAGCCTTAGCAATCGCACAAGCTGCGTCATCAGCGTTGATATTATAAGTATTAAAATCCTCATCCATACCAATAGGAGCAATGATAGGTAAAAAATCTTTTTCCAAAAGCTCTTCTAAAATTTTCGAATTTACCTTTTGTATCGTGCCAACAAAAGCTAAATTTACATCTTTTTTCACACATTCTAAAAGTGCACCATCTTTACCACAAAGCCCTATGGCTTTAACTCCTAAATTTTGTAAACTATGGACTAAATTTTTATTGATATGATTTAAAACCATACTGGCTACTTCAGTAGTGGCTTTATCACTAACCCTAAGACCGTTTTTAAACTCACTCTTTACGCCTAATTTTTCACACATAGCAGAAATATCTTTTCCTCCACCATGTACGATGATAGGCTTTAAACCCACGAGTTTTAAAAGAGCTATATCTTGCATCACGCAATGCTTTAGCTCTTCATATTCCATAGCTGATCCACCGTATTTTATAAGTATAATCTTGGAATTAAATTTGCGTATATAAGGCAAAGCTTCGATTAAGACATTAGCTTTTTCTAAATATTTTTGCATGATCATTCCTTAAGCATTAAAGCTAGTTTGATTATACTCGTTTAAAGAAAGATCGTAATAATTCGCATCTTCTCTTAAAGTAAAACCATAATGTTTCCAAAACTCATTGCCCAAATCATTGTTTTTAAAAGCGATTAAGGCGATTTTATTGATCTTTTGAGCTTTTAAAGCCTCAAGACAAAAATTCGTCATCTCGTGTGCTATACCCTTTTTTCTATGATCTTTATGTACACATACATGATAAAATCCCCCTGTACGTCCATCATGCCCGCAAAGTATACTTCCTACAATTTCTTCATCAATCACTGCTACAACGCTAAGATTTGGGTTTCTATCTAAAAAATTTTCTATATTTTCTTTGCTATCATCAATGCTTCTTATCCCAAAGCCTTTTATCTCGCACCAAAGCTTATAAACGACTTCATAATCGCTTTTTTGCATAGCTCGTATTATCATTTTTATCCTTTACAAATTTGCAAAGAATTTAAGTCCTTCATCTTCATCAAAATCAAACATTAAATTCATATTTTGAACAGCTTGTCCTGCTGCACCTTTGATTAAATTATCAATAGCACCAAGCACAATAACACGCCTTGTGCGTTGATCTATACTAACATTGATATCCGCAAAATTGCTTGATTTAACCCACCGAGTCTGCGGAAACGACTGCGGCGGTAAAAGCCTTATAAATTTATTGTTTTGATAGTATTTTGTATAAATATCGCGTATATCTTGTTCTTGCAAATTCTCTTTTAAATTTGCATAAGCACTGATTAAAATTCCTCTTTGCATAGGTACAAGATGAGGGGTAAATTGTAAAGTGATTTTCTCTTTGGCTGCATAGCTTAAATGTTCTTCAATTTCAGGAGTATGACGGTGTGAAGCCAAACCATAAGCTTTGATATTTTCATTAACTTCACAAAAAAGATTTTCCACCTTTGCACTTCTTCCTGCTCCACTTACTCCACTTTTTGCATCAATGATAACTGAGCTAAAATCAATGATCTTTTCTTTAAAAAGCGGATAAAGACTTAAGATAGAACAAGTGGTATAACAACCTGGATTTGCCACTAAACTTGCTTTTTTTATCTCTTCTTTATAAAGCTCGCAAAGTCCATAAACTGCATTTTGCAAAAGCTCTTGATTAGGATGAGTGAATTTATACCAAAGCTCATAATCTTTAGGATTTTTAAGACGAAAATCTGCACTTAAATCAATGATTTTCATCTTTTTTAACAAATTCTCATTTAAAAGCTTAGCGCTAAATTCATGCGGAGTAGCCAAAAACAAAAGATCAAGTTCAAGTTCATCTAAATTTTTATTTTCAAAACATAAATTTAAAGGGGTATTAGGATAAAGATCTTGATAATTTTGTCCCACGCTAGAACTCGAACCTAAATAAGAAATTTCAACTTTGGGATGATTAAGCAAAATGCGTACAAGCTCATTACCTGCATAACCACTCGCTCCTAAAATCCCAACTTTTATTTTCATCTTTATCCTTTAAATGTAAAAGGAAGTATTATAAACAAAAAAAGTTAAAAATTTTAACTATTATTCTCTTCAACCTTATCTTTATTGCTCGAAAATCAAAACATCTGAAAAAATAAAATTAATTTAATCATGCAAAATAAAAAATAATTTTAGCAACAAGAATTTAATTTTTAACTAAAATATAAAGTTGTTCATGAAGATGGATATTACGATTTTTAAGATTGCGAGAAGCTCTAAAAGTATTATATTTTTGTTCTAAAATCCGACATTTTCCAAGAGTACTTAAACGCTTTAAAAAAATTTCTTTTTTTACAAAACCTTCACAATTATAAGAAAGTAAAATCACTCTTGCTTTTAAATCATTAATGAGTTCAAATAAAGCGTCTTGGGCAAATTTTGACTTATTAAAAGTACTACGATTCCAATCTTTTGGAATGCCACTGATTTTAGAAATTTCTTCAGGTTTTTTATAATTTGCGATTAAATTTAACATAAAATAATTAGAACTATAAGGATGTTGATTATAAGGAGGATCAAGATAAACCACATCAAAAAAATCAAGTTCTTTTGCAAGCATGCTTGCATCCTTTTGCATCACTTCAAATTCACAAGAAAAATTTGAAAAAATAGGCATTTTAAGCTCTATTTCTCCTTTAATGCGTTTAAGTGCATTTTGTCCTTCGCCACCAAATTTTCCGATACCATCCTTACCCTTATAAAAACCTTTAAAAACTCCACTAGTATTTGAATGCACACTAGCTTCATAAATTAAAGGGGCTATAAAGAAATGTCTCAATTCTTTTGGAATTTCATTTTCAATTCTTTGTCTCATAGTATCAAGATATAAAGCATTTTTAAAAGTATAAAAAACCCTTTCATTTTTTTTAATATCATCATCATCTTTTGGAGCATAAAGCTCACTGATAAAACCTTTTTGAAAACCTAAATTTTGGATTAATTTTTTATAATACTTTTTTATATTTTGAAGCAAATCTTTGTCTTTATTAGCAAGATAACACTCATTGATGAGTTTTGAATAATCTTCTAAATCATTAGCTAAAATATAATTTGAGTGTGCTTTTGCAAAACGACTTACAACACCTGAGCCACTAAATATATCACAAAAACTAAATTTATCTTTACCAAGTTCTTTTTTAGCTACCTTAAAGCCCTTATTTAAAAAACTTAAAAGCGCTCTTTTATTTCCAAGATAAGTTATAATTTGCTCTTTTAAAAAAGAAGGATTTTCTTTCAAAATTTAAAACCTTTAAAAGCCTTATCCACAAAAGTGGATTAAGCTTTTTTTGGAGTTACAAGCATATTTACATAACGACCTTCAAAATTTGGCTCTTTGTCACGATTAGCTTCATTTTCTATCATAGTCCAAATTTTTTCAAGCAAAGCTACACCTGCTTCAGGAGTTGCCATTTCACGTCCTTTTAAGAACACACGAAATCTCACATGCTTACCTTGTTCTAAAAATTCTAAAGCATGTTTTACCTTGTAGTTAATATCATTTTGAGCAATTTTTACAGAAAGTTTGATTTCTTTTATATCAATCACTTTTTGTTTTTTCTTTGCTTCTTTTTGTTTTTTCTCTTGTTGATAACGGAATTTACCATAGTCCATGATCTTGCAAACAGGTGGCTTAGCATCTGCAGCTATCATTACAAGATCAAGTCCTAAACGATTTGCAATTTCTAAAGCTTCATCACTACTAATAATACCATAAACCTTGCCATCATCGCCAACACATCTGATTTCATCCGCTCTTATTTCTTCATTGAGCAATACTTCTTTTTCTTTACTCAAAAGTGTACCTCACTCATTTTCTCCTTAACTAATTTAATAAATTCATCCAAGCTAAGATTTTTTTGTTCTTTAGCTCTTCTATCTCTTAAAGCAACGCTACGCTTTGCCACCTCATCATCGCCTAAAACTAAAATCATAGGTAATTTTTGTTTTTCAGCGATACGAATTTTCTTACTTAAACTCTCATTTTTTTCATACACCTCGCTATCAATATTAAGCTCTAATAATTCTTTTTGAATTTCTTTTGCGTAAGCAATATGTGCTTCGCCTATTGGCACTATACCCACCGCAGTTGGTGCGATAAAAAATGGAAACTCACCCGCACAATGCTCGGTTAAAATTCCTATAAATCTTTCAAAAGAACCTAAAATCGCACGATGCAACATTACAGGTTGTTTTTTTTCATTATCACTATCAGTGTATTCAAGTTTAAAACGACTTGGCAGGTTAAAATCTACTTGTATGGTTCCGCATTGCCACTTTCTTTTTAAAGCATCGGTGATTTTAATATCAATCTTTGGCCCATAAAAAGCCCCACCACCTTCGTCAATACCGTATTTTAAACCTTGTTCATCTAAAGCTTCTTTTAAAGCCTTAGTTGCTACTTCCCAAATTTCATCATTACCTATGGCTTTTTCAGGTTTAGTTGAAATTTCCATCTCATAGCTAAAATCAAATAATTTCATCAAATTATCCACAAAAGCTAAAATTTCTAAAACCTGCTCTTTAATCTGACTTGGCATACAAAAAATATGTGCATCATCTTGAGTGAATTCTCTCACTCTAAAAAGTCCGTGCAAAACCCCACTTTTTTCATGACGATGCACCACGCCATATTCAAAAAATTTCAAAGGCAAATCACGATAACTTCTTACATCATTTTGATAAATTTTAATATGCCCCACACAGTTCATAGGCTTAATGCCATATTCTTGTTCATCAATTTGTGTAAAATACATATTTTCTTTATAGTTTGCATAATGCCCACTGATTTTCCATGCATCTGCTTTTAAAAGTTCAGGCCCACGCACAGGTTCATAACCACGCAAACGATGGATCTTATAAAGCATGTGTTCAAGTTTAGATCTAAGTCTTGCACCATTACTTAACCAGATAGGAAGACCTCCTCCGATCTCATCATCAAAAGTAAAAAGCTTAAGCTCTGTTCCAAGCTTTCTATGATCGCGTTTTTTAGCTTCTTCGATAATGGTTAAATACTCTTTTAAACTTTCCTTATCTGCAAAAGCAGTTCCATAAATTCGAGTAAGCATTTCTCTTTTTTCATCGCCACCCAAATACGCTCCTGCAACACGAGTGAGTTTAAAAAAGCGTAAAAATTTCGTATTTGGCACATGAGGACCACGACACAAATCTTCAAATTCACCTTGTTTATAAATACTTACAGCTCCATCAGGAATACGCAATAAAACTTCTTGTTTTAAATCATCATTTTGAAATTTAGCCAAAGCTTCGCTTTTTGTGATTTCATATTTTGAAATTTCAATCTTTGCTTCAGCAAGTTCTTTCATCTTTTTTTCAATTTTTACTAAATCTTCTTCGCCAATCTTACTTTCTACACGAAAATCATAATAAAATCCATCTTCTATAACAGGACCAACGAAAAATTTAGCTTCAGGATACAAGCTCTTAATCGCCTGCGCCATTAAGTGTGCACAAGAATGGCGGATTACTTCTAAACTTTCTTTAGAATTATCAAAATAAATTTCTTTTAAATTTGTATCTTTCACACTTTGAGAGTCAATTATTGTCTCATTATCCAAATACGCAATAACTTCTTTTTCCATATTTTTAACCCTTTGTCACTCACTTACCCTGTGAGTGTTTATAAAGTTCTAATTTTAACTTTCTAAGACTTAATTATTTTTGAAATTCAGCTTATTTTTAAAAAAATCTTAGAATAAATTTAATATTTATTTATAGCTTAAATTCACTTCCAGCATTTAAAATCCCACTATAATACACATAAAAGAAAATAAGCCCCAAAATAATGCGATAAATTCCAAAAGGGATAAAATTAAATTTAGAAATAAATTTTAAGAAAAATTTTATAACTAAAACCGCAACGACAAAAGCAGTGATAAAACCTATGCCTAAAGGAATTAAAGAATTTGCGTTACTCAGTAATTCAGGCTCTTTATAAATACTATAAGCTGTAGCAATAATCATCGTTGGAATGGCAAGCAAAAAACTAAATTCAGCAGCCACTTTTCTATTAAATCCTAACAAAAGCCCACCAATAATACTTGCTCCACTTCTTGAAGTTCCAGGAATCATGGCTAAAGATTGAAAAATACCTATACAAAAAGCTTGTTTAAAGCTTATTTCTTCTAAAGAATTGATACGATATTGTTTATTTTTGTGCGCAAGTTCTATAAGAATAAGCACAACACCACCAAAAATGAGCATTCCAACCACAACCCAACCATTAAATAAAGCATTTAAGTATTTTGCCACAAAAAGCCCTATAACTCCAGTAGGAAAAAATCCCACTGCAAGTTTTAACCAAATATCAAGCCCTTGAAACAATTTACGCCAAAATACAAAAATTACCGCCAAAATAGAACCAAGCTGGATAATAATCAAAAAACTTTTCCAAAACTCATCTATATCAATACCTAAAATAGTCGTACCTAAAATCATATGTCCTGTTGAAGAAACAGGTAAAAACTCAGTCAGACCTTCTATAATTCCAAGTATTAAAGCATATAAATTTTCCATTTTAATCCTTGAATGATAATTGCAAAAGAAAAATTATATCAGAATGGATTAAATGGGGTTTTAACCCCAAAAATTAAGCATCTTTTTTAACAATACGCTTAATAAAATATAATACAACTCCCACAAAAAAGATAAGTGCGAAAAGCTCGCTATCATGAAAATTTACTAAATTTAAAGCTAAAGGATTTTCACTACCACCCATACTTACTGAAAATACAGTAATTCCTGCGATAATTACCCCAAAAATACTTTCACCCACTATAAGCCCTGAAGCAAAAAGCGTGCCTCTTTGCTCACAACTTGCAAGTTTTTCTTCTTTATGAGAATTTTTTGCATATTTTTTAGTCAAGTATTGCATTACAATATATTTTAAAATTCCACCTATAACTAAAGGTATATTTACAGCAGGCGGAAGGTAAATACCTATTCCAACGGCTAAAGGTGGCAAAGACATTTTCTGTGTTCTTCTTAAAATTTTATCTATAATAATCATTAAAATTCCTACAAATACACCAAAAGCCATATAACCCCACTCTATATTGTGATGAAAAATTCCTTGAGCGATAGTACTCATTAAATTCGCTTGCGGTGCTGCTAAAGCCGATGAAGCATCCATACCTTCTCTTGGCATTGCTCCAACAAAACCATAGGCTTGATAAAGCAAATTTAAAACAGGAACTATAGCCAAAGCACCAAAAATACAGCCTACAAGTAAAGCAACTTGTTGCTTCCAAGGAGTAGCTCCGACTAAATGCCCTGTCTTTAAATCTTGTAAATTATCATTCGAAATAGCAGCTGTAGCCAAAATAACACTAGTAGTAAAAATAGCTAATGCTACTGCAAATTTAGAAAGCATAGGATCTTGAAAAAGTTCCACACCTAAAACCAAAAAAACAATAGAAGAAATAATAACACCAATAAGTCCGATTCCAGAAATAGGACTAGAAGAAGATCCTACAAGTCCTGCCATATATCCGCAAGCTGCTGCAACAAAAAAACCTATTAAAACAGAAACTAAAGTTCCAACAAATGAAAATAGCATTTGATAATAAATACTTAAGTTAGCATCTTCAACAAAACTATAAAAAGTAATAAATAAACCCACAACCATTAAAACAAAAAGTATAAAAATACTTTTTAAAGAAAGGTCTATATTTGTTCTTTCATTTTTTTCTTGATTAGTAATTTTAACATTTCTAACAATTTCTTTAATACCTTCAATAACGGGTTTTAAAAGTTCTATTAAAGTCCAAAGCGCTGCTATAGCAATAGCTCCTGTTCCTATAAGCCTTACTTTAGAACTCCATACACTAGAAGCTAAATCTACGGCATTTTTTGCACTATCGAATTCAAAATTTGAAAGATAAGGAGTAAAAATACCCCAAGCTAAAAACATACCTACAAAAAGAGCTATAGCACCTGCTAAACCAACTAAATAACCCGCTCCTAAAAGTGCCAAAGAATATCCCATAGAAAAACCAAAAACCATTTTATTCCAAATAAAAGCAAAATTACTCTCACTTGCAGCGAGTTTAAAACCATTGCTTAATAAACTAAAAATAGCAGCTATAAAAGAGCCTAATGCTATTTCTTTAATACCTTGTTTTCCTTTTTTATTGCTCTGATCTTTATTGGCTACTTTTAAAATTTCAGCTGCGGCTCTACCTTCAGGATAAGCAAGTTTGCTTTCAACCACCATAGCCTTTCTTAATGGTATAGTAAAAAGCACTCCAAGTCCGCCACCACAAAGACATATCATAAAAGTTTGCCAAAGTGGAAATTCACTCCAATATCCACACATAAAAAGCCCTGGGATAACAAAAATAACTGATGATAAAGTTCCTGCTGCTGAAGCTTGAGTTTGAACCATATTATTTTCTAAAATATTTGAAGTCTTAAAAAGACTCAAAACCGCCATGGAGATGACCACAGCTGGAATTGATGATGAAAAAGTAAGTCCCACTTTTAACCCCAAATATACATTTGAAGCTGTAAAAATAATAGTTAAAATGCTTCCCAAAATCAAACCCCTTAAGGTAAGTTCTGGTAAATTTTGTTTTTTGTACATCATTTCTCCGTTTTAAAATTTACTTTCAACTTAAAAAATATTCTTATAAGTTTAAATTTATAATTTTTCTCTAAAGCAAAATAAAATAATACAAAAAAACGCTTATATTTTTATAAATTTTTGACTCAAAAATATCATAAAACAATGAACCAATCATTGAAAAATCAAAAGTTCTTTTATTTTAATTATATTATCCCAGCTACCTCAGCAAAAATCAAACAAATAATACTTATACCCCATATATAAAAAAAGCTTCTTTTGATATGATCTTTAATATTAACCTCTGCTAAACCACAACCTAGCAAAGTTGCAGGCACAACAGGAGAAATAAATGTCGCACAATTTCTTGCTATCACCATGATAATAGCTATAGTCAAAGGTTCAGCGCCAAAAGCCTTAGTTACGCTCAAAACTATAGGCATCACTCCATAAAAATAAGAATCTGTACAAAAAATAATTGCCATTGGAACAGCCAATATCCCTACCATCAAAGGAATATAAGCGCCTAAATAATCTGGAACAAAATTTAAAATCAAAATACCCATTTTCTCCATAATACCACTTTTATCAAATACGCCTATTAATATCCCAGCACCAATTAAAGTAATATACATAAGCATTGCACCAGCACTTGCACGATCTAAAACTTTTTTAGCTGTTTTTAAATTAGGATAATTAAGCGGTAAAATTATTGCAAGTCCTATCATAAAGCAAATATAACTAGGAATAATACCGCTAATTAAAAGCCCAATAACCCCAATAGCTACAAGTAAATTTAACCAAAACCATTTTTCATTATGGTGTTCGCTTTTTTCTATATTTAAATTTATTCCAGACAAGTTACCTGCGCCTGCACCTCTTTTTATTTCTATCTTAGCAATCCAAATTGCCAAAAGAAGGGATAATACCAAACCTACAATCTGAATAGGTATAATATGGTGCCAAAGCAAATTTGCATCCATTCCTATATTAGTAGCCGCTCTTAAAGTAGGACCACCCCAAGGAATAACATTCATAACCCCCATAGCCGAAGTAATAATCAATAACATTGAAGTCTTTCTTATACCTAAACGCTCATAAATAGGTAATAATGCAGGTATTACAATAAGAAAAGTAGAAGCACCTGAACCATCTAAATGCACAGCAGCAGCAATAAAAACAGTAAGAATGCAAACTTGATATACATTAGCTTTCATTTTTGATAAAAATGCATTTAAAATTTTAGTAAAAAAACCACTTGCATTTAAAACACTAAAAAAGAGTATAGAAAAAACAAACAAAGCTGCCGTATCCGTTACGCTTTTGACTCCATCTTTAATAAAAGCAACCAATGTTTTAATATCAAAAACACCTCCTTTAACCCCTAAAGCTGCACCCACGCCAAAACCAAGTTGTTCAAGAATAAGTAAAATACAAGCTACACTAATACTTACACTTATAAAAGCTAATGCTGGAGTAGTATAATCTTTTAGCAAAAGCCAAACTATCAATCCTAATGAGAAAAAACCCAATAAAGCTAAAAAAATTTCCATATCCTATCCTTTTGTATCATTTTTATTCGATAATAAAATAGGATATTTTAAGTCCAACTTATATGTGTTTAAAATTATAGCTTTTTGGAAAAAATATATTTTTTAATGTAACCATTTTAAACAAGAATAAAAAAATAATTTTGAATTATTTTTGATAAAGTATTCACTCTTTTAAATTTACAACTAAAAGTAACGATGGTCAAAATATAATAAGTTGCATAATATTATCAAAACTAAAAAGTCAAAATTTTAACTTCACATTCACTTCACTTAAAAAGTTTATAATGTTATCACTTTACATTGAAGGAGAAATAATTATGAAAAAAAGTATTTTATTCGCATCAGCACTTTTAGCTAGCTCAATGCTTTTTGCAGATAGTCTAAAACTTGAAGGTACTATTGCACAAATTTATGATAACAATAAAACCTTGCTTATTGACTCTATTTATGGCGGACAAATGGCTATAAAAGTTCTACCAAATACCGAAATAGAAATGGATGATTGTGGTATTTTTGGAACAGATAAAGATGGAACTTTTAAAGATTTACAGGTTGGAAATTTTTTAGAAAGTAAAATTTCTTATGGAACACCTGCTACGCCAAATACTCAGGCTATTCCAGTAGCTAGAAAAATTGAAATTCAATGTTATAAAAAAGCTTATTAATATAAATCCCTTAACAAGGGATTTATAAAAATCATTCTTTACTAAACTACTTCATCACCCTTAAATAAAAATTTAAACTCTTTTTTAACAAGCAATTTATAAAATAACACTTATATTTTCATCTAAGGCAAATAATGAAAAAATGGATTTTTATTGTTTTTTGTTTTATATTAGGTTTTATTATTCATATATTTTATATAGGATACACTAACGAACTTTTATTTAATAAATTTATTAAAAACAGCAATCCTGATTATACAATTACAGATATTTACTTCAAAAAAGGTTTTTTAACCTCTAAAGGAAGCTTTACTTTAAATCACTCTCATACACAGCTTTCAACCAAAATCAACCTTAAATTTAATAATTATTTTTTCTTAGATAAAATTATAAAAGGAAATTTTACAAATCCTTTTGATTTTTTAGATGAAGTGTTAAAAAACAATAAATTAGGAACTTTTACTCTCAAATTACACGATAACAACTCTAAAATATTTCTAAATATTAAAGATATAAATTTAAGCAATGAAGGCGGAGATACCATAATAAACGGCGGATATATTGAAGCTTTAATGAATAAAAATTTAGAAATTAAAAACATTAAAATACATTTTGATATGATTGATTTTTCTCAATTTTATACTAAATTTGTATTGCAAAATTTAAATTACGAACAATTTTTTAACAATCCTGTACAATTTTATGAGTTAAATTTATTTAGCGATAGCCAACAAGAGATCAACTTTGATTATCTTGTGCTAGACAACAATAAAATCAATTCTTTTTATAGTAAAAACCAAGTAAATTTTAATGAAGAAAATTCAGCAATAAACTTAAACATACAAGGAAAATCCAATGAAATTGATATTGATCTTAAATCTTTATTGGGTCAGAATTTGAATTTTGACAAAACAAAATTTAATATAACCATAAATAAATTTCTTAACTCAAATTTCAATATCTCTCATTTTATTCAAAAAAATCTTGATCTAAAAATACAAAATTTAATCCTTGAAAAAAATAAACAAAATATCAGTCTACAAGGCAATTTAAATATTAACAACTCTTATCAAGCAAAATTACAAGTTATCAGTTCAGATGAGCCAGATGAAATTTTTCCTTGGACAAAGGATTATGGAGGTTTAAATCAATATTTTTTAAAAGAAAATAATAACTTTTTTCTAAATTTATCTTATGATAGCTTAGCTAATCCTCAGCTAAAAATTAATGGTAGTAAATTTTCAAATATGGATTTAAATTAATGAGCCTAGCTTTAACCTTTCGCCCTGAAAATTTTGATGATATTTTAGGACAATATGAGCTTATAGAAATTTTCAAAAAATTTACTGCTTTACAAAAACTTCCTCATAGTATTTTTTTTGGAACCGCAGGTTCTGGAAAAACAACTTTTGCTAGAGTTGTAGCCAAAGAATTTGGCTTAGATTTTTATGAATTTGATGGAGGAAATTTTAAACTCGAAGAACTAAGAAAAATTTTAGATAATTATAAAAATAGTCTTTATAAGCCTTTAATTTTTATTGATGAAATTCACCGCCTTAGCAAAACCCAACAAGAAATGCTTTTAATTCCTATGGAAAATTACCGTTTAATTTTAATCGGCGCAAGCACTGAAAATCCCTATTTTGTTTTAAGTTCTGGTATAAGAAGCCGTTCCATGCTTTTTGAATTTAAATCTTTAGGGGTAAAGGAACTTGAAACTTTACTTTTGCGTGTACAAGAAAAAATGAAATTTAGTATTGATAAAGAAGCTAAAGATTTTCTACTTAAAAGTGCTGATGCAAGAGCTATGCTAAATTTGCTTGAATTTGTCTTGGTTTTGGATGAAAAACATATCAGTCTTGAAAATCTTAAAAAACTTCGCAACACTATAAATAGTGAAGGTGTTAGCTCAAAAGATACACATTATATTTTAGCAAGTGCAATGATAAAAAGTTTACGCGGAAGTGACGTTGATGCAGCTATTTATTATCTTGCAAGACTTATTGATGCAGGAGAAAGTGCGGATTTTATCGCTAGGCGTTTGGTGATTTTTTCAAGTGAAGATGTCGGAAATGCCGATCCAAATGCTCTAAATTTAGCGGTTTCGACTCTAGAGGCTGTTAAAAATATAGGTTATCCTGAAGCAAGAATTATCCTAGCCCAATGCGTAGTTTATTTAGCAAGCACAATCAAATCCAATGCAAGCTACAAAGCTATCAATGAAGCTTTAAACTATGTAAAAAATAATGAAGCTTTAGAAATACCTAATTATCTTAACAACAATCATCAAGAAAAACAAAACTATCTTTATCCGCATGATTTTGGTGGCTGGGTAGAGCAAAAATATCTTAGTAAAAATTTAAAATTTTATCATAGCAAGGGCTTAGGAGAAGAAGCAAAATTGTTAGATAATTTATATAAATTAAAAAATTATAAAGCTTAATTTTATTATTTAAAATTTACAAAATAAATGCTAAAATCAATATTTTATTTTCAAGGAAAAAGATGATTAAAATAGGAATTTATGGCGCTAAAGGACGCATGGGAAAACAAATTGAAGAATGTTTAAAAAGCGAAACGCAAGCACAAATTTCGATACTTTATGATAAGGGTGGAAATTTAGAAGAGCTTTTTGAAAAAAGCGATGTGATTATTGATTTTTCTTCCCCAAGTGGAACTCATGAGCTTTTAAATTATGCAAGAACTATGCCTAAACCTTTGGTAATAGGTACAACAGGACTTGATGAGAAAATTTTACATTTGATGCAAAGTGCTAGTGAAGTGATGCCGATTTTTTATGCGACCAATATGTCTTTAGGTGTTGCAGTTTTAAACTATCTTGCTAGTAAAGCCAGTCAAATGCTAAGAAATTTTGATATAGAAATTTTAGAAATGCATCATCGCCATAAAAAAGATGCACCAAGTGGTACGGCTATGACTTTAGCCCAAAGTGTAGCAAAAGCTAGAAATTTAGAACTTGAAAAAGTAAGAGTAAGTGGAAGAGATGGCATTATAGGTGAAAGAAGCAAAGATGAAATTTCTGTGATGAGTTTAAGGGGTGGCGATATAGTAGGACGCCATACAGTAGGTTTTTATGAAGATGGGGAATTTTTAGAACTTAATCATACCGCTACTTCAAGGGCGACTTTTGCTAAAGGTGCGATTAAAATCGCTATTTGGCTTAGTAAGCAAGAAGCAAAAATGTATTCAATCAATGATTTTTTAGGAATTTAAAATGTGTGCAGTTGTAGGAGTTATCAATTCAAAAAATGCTAGCACTTATGCGTATTATGCGCTTTTTGCTATGCAACACCGTGGGCAAGAAGCAAGTGGTATTAGTGTAAGCAATGGTAAAAATATTAAGACTATTAAAGCTAAAGGTGAAGTGAGTCAAATTTTTAATCCTGATAATCTAAAAACTTTAGAAGGTGAAATCGCTATAGGGCATAATCGCTATTCTACAGCAGGAAATTCAAGTTTAAATGATGCTCAGCCCATAGCAGCTACTTCGGTTTTAGGTGATATTGCTTTAGCGCATAATGGAAATTTAGTTAATAAAGAAGAGGTAAGATCAAGACTTATTCAAGATGGGGCTATTTTTCAAACCAATATGGATACAGAAAATGTTGTCCATCTTATCGCAAGAAGTAAGCAAGAAAGCTTAAAAGATAGATTTATTGAGAGTTTAAAAGAATGTATAGGGGCTTATTGTTTTGTTTTAGCAAGCAAAGATAAACTTTATGTTGTAAGAGATCCTCATGGAGTACGTCCTTTATCTTTAGGACGTTTAAAAGATGGAGGCTATATAGTTGCTAGTGAAACTTGTGCTTTTGATCTTATAGAGGCTGAATTTATTCGTGATGTTAAACCAGGAGAAATGCTTATTTTTACTCAAGGAAATGATAAATTTGAAAGTATAGAACTTTTTTCTCAAACTCCTAGAATTTGTGCTTTTGAATACATTTATTTTGCTAGACCTGATAGCATAGTAGAAGGTAAAAGCGTGTATGAAGTGCGTAAAAAAATGGGCGAAGCTTTAGCTAAAAAATTTGTTTATAAAGCAGACTTTGTCGTGCCTGTGCCAGATAGTGGAGTAAGTGCAGCTATAGGTTTTGCGCAATATTTACAAATCCCTCTTGAAATGGCAATAGTAAGAAATCATTATGTAGGAAGAACTTTTATAGAGCCAACTCAAGAGCTTAGAAATTTAAAAGTAAAACTAAAGCTTAACCCTATGCGTAAAGTTTTAGAAGGCAAAGAAATCGTAGTCATTGATGATAGTTTGGTGCGTGGCACTACTTCTAAAAAAATCATTTCTTTACTGCGTGCTGCAGGAGCGAGCAAAATCCATCTTGCCATAGCTTGTCCTGAGATCAAATTTCCTGATACTTATGGTATAGATACTCCAACTTTTGAAGAACTTATCAGCGCAAATAAAAACGCTGAAGAAGTGCGTGAATATGTAGAAGCCGATACGCTAAGTTTTTTAAGCATAGAAGAATTAACCCAAAGCATAGGCGATGAAAGGAAATATTCTTTAATCAGTTTTGATGGGGATTATTTTATTAAATAATTTTATTTTAAGTTAGGATTAGGCAAGGTTGCACTTGCACTTCCTACATTTATATTTTGAGTTGGTGGCAAAGGAGTATTTGGTGTATCAATTTGACTTAAAAGCTCTAAAGTTTGATTAAATTCGAAGCTTTCTTCAGGATTTTGCCCTAAGAATTTTTGCATAAATTCTTTTTTAGAAATAGCTTCATCAAGTTCTTTATCACTTCCTTTTTGATAGGCACCGATGCGAAGCAATACTTCATTTTCTTTTAAAAGCGAGTTTAAACGCTTAAATTTTCTTGCCCAAAGTTTATGCTCAGGACTTATAATATCGCTCATTACCCTTGAAGCGGAGTTTTGTATATTGATAGGAGGATAAATTCCAAAGTCTGTTAATTCACGACTTAAAACAATGTGTCCATCTAAGATAGAACGACTTTGATCGGCGATTGGATCACTCATATCATCTCCATCTACTAAAACGGTAAAAAAGGCTGTTATAGTGCCTTTACCTTCTTCTTTACCCGTTCTTTCCATGAGTTGAGGCAAAAGACTTAAAACACTTGGCGGATAACCTTTGGTTGTAGGAGGCTCCCCAAGAGCTAGTCCTATTTCTCTTTGCGCCATAGCAAAACGCGTTACACTATCCATGATAAAAAGCACATCTTTACCTTGTTCTTTAAAGTATTCTGCTACACTCATTGCACAAAAAGCACCGTATTTACGCATCAAAGCACTATCATCGCTTGTAGCAACAATAATCACTGTATCATCAAGCTTTCCACCTAAATTTTTTTGTATAAATTCAGGAATTTCACGCCCCCTTTCTCCTATGAGTGCTACTACTTTTATAGGAGCTTTGGAATTTTTAACTATCATTCCCATAAGAGTGGATTTTCCTACCCCACTTCCTGCAAAAATACCAAGTTTTTGCCCTACACCACAAGTTAAAAGCGCGTCTATGGTTTTAACACCTACGGGAAAAACTTCTTCTATAAGTCCTCTTTTCATCGCATCAATAGGTGCACGCATTATAGGCATATATTTACTTACTTCTATAGCTCCTTTACCATCTTTTGGACGCATAAAAGGATCTACTACCCTGCCTAAAAGTTCATCGCTAACGCCTATTTGCATACCTGCATCACTTATGAAAGCACGATCGCCTATTTTAAAACCTTCTATAAAAGAAAAAGGGCTTAAATAGCTAAATTGTTCTTTGATTTCTACAACCATAGCTAGAGTGTTTAAATTTTCATTTTCATTGGAAACTAACTTCACTATATCTCCAACCCCTGTTTTAAGCCCACGAATTTCTATGCTTGTAGCAGAAATTTTTGTAATCTCTCCAAAAATAGCACTTAAATTTTCTTTACCAAGTTTGGAGCGTAGTTTTTCAAGATTCATTAAAATCTTACCTGTTTAGCAGAGTTTATGAGAGAAAAAAATTCCTCTCTGGTTTTTTCATTTTTCAAGAAAATTCCACGCAAAGCTGAAGTTGTAGTAGTGGAATTAGCTTTTTGTACTCCACGCATTTCAACACACATATGCCTTGCTTCTATGACTACACCCACACCTTTTGCATCGACATTTTCCATTAAAGCTTGTGCAATTTGTTCGGTAAGTTGTTCTTGAATTTGAAGTCTTCTTGCAAACACTTCTACAAGGCGTGGAATTTTGCTTAAACCTACTACTTTTTTATTAGGGATATAGGCTACATGAGCACGCCCAAAAAAAGGTAAAAGATGATGTTCGCAAAGACTGTAAAATTCTATATCACGCACCAAAACCATTTCATTATTAGAGCTTTCAAATAAAGCATTATTTAAAATATCTTTGACATTTTGCGTATAACCACTAGTAAGAAATTCATAAGCTTTAAAAACACGATTTGGTGTTTTAATCAGTCCTTCACGATTTGGATTTTCTCCTATAATTTCAAGCATAGTTTTAACACAATCTTCAAATTTTTTTTGCAAACTTTTCTCCAAAAATATTTTTATTATTTTAATAATAATGTAATATTGCAATTTTATCATAAATTACTTTAAAATTTTATGCAAGTAATAAGGAAAAATTTGCTATGATTGAAAGCAAATTTTATTTTATAAGGAAAAAAACTATGGAAGTAAAGGCAAAGCAACTAGATTCTGTTAATGCGACTGCTAGTGTAAAAATTCCTTCAGGAATGATCAAAAGTGAAGTAGAAAATTTAGCAAAAAAAGCTTCTAAAAGCGTAAAAATGGATGGGTTTAGACCAGGAAAAGTTCCTGTAAGTGCTGTACTTAAAAGATATGAAAGAGAACTCACTCAAGACGCAGAACAAAATCTTTTTAAATCTGCTGTAAATAGTGCTTTACAAGAACTTAAAAAAGAAAGTAAAGAGCTTGTAGGTGAGCCATATTTTGAAAAATTTGATCGTAAAGATGGAGAAATTATTGCTGAGTTAATACTTTCTTTTAAACCTGAAATTAAACTTGAGGGTTATGAAAAACTCATCCCTGAATATCAAACTCCAAAAGTAAGTAAAAAAGAAATTGATGAGAAAAAAGATGAACTTTTAAAGCGTTTTGCTACTCCTGAAGCTATAAAAACAAAAAGAGCTTTAAAAGAAGGTGATTTTGCAAAATTTGATTTTGAAGGTTTTGTAGATGATAAAGCTTTTGAAGGTGGTAAAGCTGAAAATTATGTTTTAGAAATTGGTTCTAAGCAATTTATTCCAGGTTTTGAAGATGGTATGATAGGAATGAAAATAGGTGAAGAAAAAGATATCAAAGTAACTTTCCCTAAAGAATACGGTGCAGCGCATTTAGCAGGTAAAGATGCGGTATTTAAAGTAAAACTACATGAAATTCAAGAGCTTAAAATTCCAGAGCTTGATGATGAAATGCTTAAAAAACTTTTACCAGGAGAAGAAAAAACTAGTGTTGAAGTTTTAGATGAAAAATTAAAAGAGCAAATCAAAAATGAAAAGCTTTTTAAACTTGTAAATGACGAATTAAAAGGTAAATTTGCAGATGCTTTGATTGAAAAATATAATTTTGATTTACCTAAAGGCATAGTAGAACAAGAAACTGATATGCAAATGCGTGCAGCTTTTAATACTTTTAGTGAAAAAGAAATTGAAGAGCTTAAAGCAAGTAAAGAAAAATATCAAGAAAAACGTGATTCTTTTAAAGAAGAAGCGCAAAAAAGTGTAAAACTTACTTTTATTATTGATGAGCTTGCAAAATTGCGTAAGATTGAAGTAAATGATCAAGAATTGATTCAAGCGATTTATTTTGAAGCATATCGCTATGGTATGAATCCAAAAGAGCATTTAGAAAACTATAAAAAACAAGGAGCTTTACCTGCTGTGAAAATGGCTTTAATTGAAGAAAAACTTTTTAATGATATTTTTATGCCAAAAACAGAAAAATCGGAAAAAGCGAGCAAAAAAGAGAAAGAAGATAAATAATGTTTATTCCTTATGTTATTGAAAAATCCAGTCGTGGTGAAAGAAGTTATGACATTTATTCACGCCTTTTAAAAGATAGAATTATTATGCTAAGTGGCGAAATTCATGATGAACTTGCTGCTTCTATCGTAGCACAACTTCTTTTTTTAGAAGCTGAAGATCCTACAAAAGATATTTATCTTTATATTAATTCTCCAGGCGGTGTCATTACAAGTGGTTTTAGTATTTATGATACTATGAACTATATCAAACCTGATGTTTGTACGATTTGCATAGGACAAGCTGCTTCTATGGGAGCATTTTTGCTTAGTTGTGGCGCAGAAGGAAAACGTTTTGCTTTGCCTAATTCACGCATTATGATTCATCAACCTTTAGGTGGAGCTAGAGGTCAAGCCACAGATATTGAAATTCAAGCTAAAGAAATTTTAAGACTTAAAACTATACTTAATGATATTTTGGCAAAAAATACTAAGCAAAAAGTTACAAAAATAGCAAAAGATACAGAAAGAGATTTTTTCATGTCAGCACAAGAAGCTAAAGAATATGGACTGATTGATAAGGTTTTGGAAAAAAGTTTTAAATGATTTCTTTGGAGATCATTTAAAACAAAGGTTTTTTAATGGTTAGAAAAATTATCACTTATCCTAATCCTAGACTTTTTTTAAACTCTGAAATTGTAAATAAATTTGATACAGAACTTCACACCTTGCTTGATGATATGTATGAAACTATGATAGCAAGTAATGGAGTAGGTTTAGCAGCTATTCAAGTGGATATTCCTTTGCGTGCTTTACTTGTGAATATTTTTGATGAAAATGATGAACAAAAAAAAGAAGATTTGCTAGAGATTATTAATCCTGAAATTATTCCTTTAGATGAAGAAATGATCACTTGCACAGAAGGGTGTTTGAGTGTGCCAGATTTTTTCGAAGAAGTAAAACGCTATAATCATATCTTACTTAAATATCAAGATCGCTTTGGAGAATTTAAAGAACTTGAAGCAAAAGGTTTTTTAGCTGTGGCCATTCAACACGAAAATGATCATTTAAATGGACATTTATTTATAGAAAAAATTTCTTTTGCTAAGCGTCAAAAATTCGATAAAGAATTTAAGAAAAAGAAGAAAAATCATAAAAAAGAGAAATGAAAAAACTAAAGTGCATAAGCTTTCATGAAGGCTTAGACATTATAGAGGTAGAATCCACTTTTACAAGAGGTTTGCCAAATTTAAGCATAGTAGGACTTGCAAGTGTAGCGATTAAGGAAAGTATCGAACGCATCAAAGCCACGCTTTTAAGTTGTGATTTTGCTTTTCCTGCTAAAAAAATTACTATCAATCTTAGTCCTTCAGGCATCCCAAAAAAGGGATCTCATTTTGATTTGGCCATTGCTTTATTAATCCTTTTGCAAAATGAAGAATTAGATGACTTTTTTGTAGTAGGAGAATTAGGACTTGATGGAAGTATTAAAAGCACTAATGAGCTTTTTTCTTTGCTTTTGTTTCTCTCTGCTAAAATTAAAAAAGCTAAAATCGTTGTTCCAAAAAGCATAGCGCAAAAAGCTTCCATGATACCAAATTTGGAGGTTTATGGACTTGAAAATTTAAATGAAGCAATAGAGTTTTTTAAAGAAAAAAATTATGAAAATTTTCACTTCTCGCACAATCATCCTTTATTTACAAACCCTTTGCAAATAGAAAATGAAATTTTTTTACAAAATATGGATTTTAAACTTGATTTTAAAGACATCAAAGGGCAGGAAAAAGCTAAAAGAGCTTGTATAATAGCTGCTTTAGGCATGCATAACATCTTATTTGAAGGAAGTCCAGGAAGTGGTAAAAGTATGTGTGCTAAACGCCTTGTTTATATCATGCCTCCTCAAAGTTTAAGTGAAATTTTAATGCAAAATGCTTATATGTCTTTAGATTCAAAAGATTGTGAATTTACTAAAATTCGTGCTTTTCGTCATCCTCATCATACTTCTACAAGAGCAAGTATTTTTGGCGGAGGAACAAAAAATGCTAGAATTGGAGAAGTTGCACTTGCAAATGGTGGAGTATTGTTTTTTGATGAATTTCCACATTTTAACAAGCAAATCATAGAGAGTTTAAGAGAACCTTTAGAGGATTATAAAATTCATATTTCAAGAGTAAATTCTAAAATCACTTATGAAACAAAATTTAGCTTTATAGCCGCTCAAAATCCTTGTCCTTGCGGAAATTTATTTTCTAAAAATCTTTCTTGTGTTTGTAGTGAAAATGAGATTAAAAAATACAAAAATCACATTTCAGCTCCTATTATGGATAGGATTGATCTTTATGTAGCTATGGATGAGATTAGTAAGGATGATAAAACGAGTATAAGTTCTAAAGAAATGAGTGAAAAAATTTTACAAGCTTTTATTTTTGGTAAAAAACGAGGGCAAAAAGAATTTAATGGGAAATTAAAAGATGAAGATTTGAGTCGTTTTTGTGTATTGGAAAAAGATGCCAAAGATACGCTAGATTTAGCAATTTCACGCTATAATCTTTCTTTGCGATCGCTCAATAAAATTTTAAAAGTTTCAAGAAGTATAGCGGATTTAGAACAAAGTCTTAATATTAACAAAACTCATATTTTAGAAGCTTTAAGCTTTAGAGTAAGGAATTAAAATGGAAAATAAAAGTATAGCTATCTTTATAGATGCAGAAAATATCCCTGCAAAATATGCTAAAAGTATTTTTGATATCGCTTCAGATTATGGAGAAGTTATCATTAAACGCATTTATGGGGATTGGACTCAAAAAAATATACAAGGTTGGAGAGAGCAAATTGCTGAATATTCTTTAATCGCTATGCAACAATTTAATTTTGCAGCCAACAAAAACTCAAGTGATATGTATTTAATCACTGAAATCATGTCCATATTTTATGAAAAAAATATAGATATTTTTGTTATTGTTTCAAGCGATAGCGATTATACTTCACTCATTCAAAAATTAAGAGAAAATAAAAAACAGGTTATAGGAATGGGGCTTGAAAAATCTATAAAATCCTATGTAAATGCCTTTAGTGAATTTTTTTATTTAGATAAAGATGAGAGTAAAAAAGAAGATATTTTAAGTAAGGATTATTTAAGAGCTTTAATCAATATCACCGAACAGCTCATCGATGAAAAGGGGCGTGCCGAATACGCACAAATCCGCACTAATATGAACCGCAAATACTCGGATTTTCATCCGCAAAATTATGGTTTTAAGAATTTTCGTGCTTTGATCCAGAAATTTTTACCTAAAATGAAAAAATTTGAAGAAGAAAGAGAAAAAAATATATATTTTTTGGTGAAAAAAGATTATGAAAGCTATTATTGATAATATAAATATTTTAGAACAAAATGCTATAAATAAAGGCTTAGATGATCTTATTTTAATGGAAAATGCGGGATTAAATTTAGCCAAACTAATTAAAAAAGAAGCTAAAAAAATCTGCATTCAACGCAAGATTAAAAAAGTAAAAATACTTTTTTTATTAGGCGGGGGTAACAACGCTTCAGATGGCTTGGTGGCTTTAAGAAATTTAAAACACGCTAAAGCTTATAAAATAGGATTTAAAGAAAATACGCTTTTTAAAAAACAAGAGCAAATTTTACAAAATTATGCTTTTAAATTTTGTAAAAAAGAACCCAATTTTAAAAAATTTCATATTATTATTGATTGTATTTTAGGCACAGGCTTAAATCGTTGTTTAGATGAAAAAACAAGTTTAATAATTCAAAAAGTTAATCAAAGCAAGGCTTTAAAAATAGCTTGCGATATGCCTACAAATTTGGGATTTTATCCTTGTTTTAAAGCTGATATTACACTTTGCATGGGAGCTTTAAAGGAAATTTTACTTGAAGATTTTGCTAAGGAATTTGTAGGAAGGATTAAAATAGCCAATTTAGGCATTAGCTCTAAGAAATTTTACCCTAATTCTCAAGCTTTTTTGCTTGAAAAAAAAGATTTAAAAACTATAGATAGAAAAATCAACGCTAATAAAGGAAATTTTGGCCATATTTATATAGTTGCCAATGCAAGCGCTGGAACTTTAGCAGGACTTGGAGCCTTAAATTTTGGAGCAGGTCTTGTTTCTTTAGTAGCACAAAAAAGCTTCTCACCTCTTTTGATGTTAAAAGAAAAAATTGAAAATAATGCAAGTGCTATTGCTTTAGGTATGGGGCTTGAAAATTTGGATTTTCTAAAAGATGAAATTTTGCAAAACACTCCTTTGATCTTGGATGCAAACTGCTTTTTAAGTGAAGCTTTGCTTTGGTATTTAAACAGAAAAGATGTT
Organism: Campylobacter sp. BCW_6460; assembly: GCF_001762705.1. Classification (NCBI taxonomy): domain Bacteria; kingdom Pseudomonadati; phylum Campylobacterota; class Epsilonproteobacteria; order Campylobacterales; family Campylobacteraceae; genus Campylobacter; species Campylobacter sp. BCW_6460. Next base: position 53,855 of record NZ_MJXI01000031.1, read on the forward strand.
GTTATAACCCCTCATCCAAAAGAATTTATAAAACTTTATAAAATGTGCTTTGATGAGGATTTAGATATAGAAGCATTGCAAAAAAATCGCTTTTTCTATGCTAGAAAATTTTCGCAAAATTATGATTGTGTTCTTGTTTTAAAAGGAGCAAATCCTATTATTGTGCAAAAAGAAAAATTATTTGTTGTAAATTTGGGAAATCAAGCCTTAGCTAAAGGTGGGAGTGGAGATGTTTTAAGTGGAATGATTGCTACGCATTTAGGTTTTGGTTTTAGTGCTTTAGAAGCAGCAAAAAATGCTACTTTAGCTCATGGGCTTGTTGCAAAAAAATATAAATTTAATAAAAATAGCTTTGATGCTTTAAAACTTATCAAAGGATTAAAATGCTTGTAAAATTAGCTATACTTTTTAGTGGAAATGGAAGTAATTTAGAAAATATTTTAGAAAAACTTCATAAAAAAACCATAGGGGAAAATACCTATGAAGTAGTACTTTGCCTTTGCAATAAAAAAGATGCTTTTGGTATACAAAGGGCAAAAAAATTTGGTCTTGATACTATCATTGTTGATCATAAGGCTTATAATACTCGTGAAGAATTTGATACGATTTTAGTACAAAAAATCAAAGAAAGTGGAGCAAATCTTACTGTATTAGCAGGTTTTATGAGAATTTTAAGTCCTGTTTTTACAAAAAATATTAAGGCAATTAACCTTCATCCTTCTTTATTGCCACTTTTTAAAGGAGCACATGCGATTAAAGAAAGCTATGAAAGTGATATGAAAGTAGCTGGCGTGAGTGTGCATTGGGTCAATGAAGAACTTGATGGTGGGATGATTATAGCTCAAAAAGCTTTTGAAAAAAGAAATTTGAGTTTTGAAGAATTTGAAGAAAAAATTCATAGCCTAGAACATGAAATTTTACCCTTAAGTGTGATTGAAATTTTTTCTTAAAGAATTAAAGGTATTTGCTTTAAAACTATAAAATATCGCTTTAAAAAAATTTTAAAATTTTCAAGGAAATTTATGTTTGAATGGATATTTAGTATTGATGCTTGGATTACTTTAGCTACTTTAAGTGCTCTTGAAATTGTACTAGGGATAGATAATATCATTTTTTTAGCTATTTTAGTAAGTAAACTACCCCCTGAACATCGTGATAAAGGACGTATCTTAGGTTTAGCTTTTGCAATGATTACAAGAATTTTACTTCTTTTGTCTCTTTTTTGGGTGATGAAACTTGTAACACCTTTGTTTAGTGTATTGGGCAATGAAATTTCAGGTAGAGATCTAGTTCTTTTACTAGGTGGGCTTTTCTTGATTGTAAAGTCTATTAAAGAAATTAAAGAGCAAATTTCTCATCAAGAAGAAAGCCAAAGTCATTTTAAAGCAAGCAATAAACTTTGGATAGTTGTAGCTGAAATTGCTGTGATTGATATAGTATTTTCACTTGATAGTGTGATTACCGCAGTAGGAATTGCTCAAGATGTAACCATCATGATTATCGCTGTTATTATCGCAGTAGCTGTGATGCTTTTTGCTTCTAAACCTATAGCAGATTTTGTTGAAAAATATCCAAGCATTAAAATTTTAGCCTTAGCTTTTTTGGTGCTAATAGGCGTAGTTTTAGTTGCTGAAAGTTTTGATATTTATATTGATAAGGCATATATTTATACTGCTATGGCTTTTGCTTTAGTGGTGCAAATTTTAAATATTTTAGATCAAAGAAAGGAAAAAAATGGCTAAAGACGCTAATGGAACAGAACTTAACGCAGGTGATAGCGTGAGTGTAATAAAAGATCTTAAGGTTAAAGGTGCAAGTACAACTTTAAAACGTGGAACTACTATAAAAAATATTAAGCTCACTTCTAAAGAAGGTGAAATTGAGGCTAGAGTAGATAAATTTGGCGTTATTGTTTTAAAAACTGAATTTTTAAAGAAAATCTAGGCAAAGAATGTGCGAATCTTACTTGTTTTAAGAGGGAATTATTACGCAGGACAAGAAGAATTTATCAAAAATAATAAACTTCAAAATTATACACTTGATTTAAATGCTTTGCGTCTTTTATCAGGAAGCGTTAAAAATATAGTCAGTGAATATAAAATTTTAAATGTGAAAAATGATGAAGATTTGAGTAAAATTTTACTCAAACTTCTAGAAATGCGTATGCAAAAAGGTGAGTTTTGCATCATAAACGCTTACAATGAAACATTAAAAATTTACAAAGACTTAGCTAAACAATATCGCTATAAAATGTATGTTATTGTTTTTGATAGCTCTTTAAAACAATGTCAAGAAAAAAATCTTTTAGAAGCTAAAAAAAATGAATATATCATCCCTTATGCTCTTTTGGAAAAAACTCAAGATTTACTCAAAAAAAATCCAAAAAAATACCCAATTTTAGACTCGAGCGACTGGAAAAAATGTCTTTACCAAATGCCAAATTTAAGCAAATACAAAAAAATTCATCATATAGGAGATTTACAAGGTTGTTATAGTGTTTTAAAAGAATACATTAAAACAATCAAAGAAGATGAATTTTATATATTTTTGGGAGATTATATCAACAGAGGTATAGAAAATGGCAAAGTAATAAAATTTCTTTTAAAAATTTGCGAAAAAGAAAATGTATGCTTATTAGAAGGAAATCACGAAAGACATCTTATAAAATGGGCTAATGGAGAATTGTCAAATTCCAAAGAATTTAATGAAAATACTTTAAAGGATTTTAGAAAAGAAAAACTTACTCCAAGAGATGCTAGAAAACTCTATCCTCATCTAAAAGAATGTTTATACTACAAATTCCAAAATAAATTCATATTTTGTTCACATGGAGGAGTAAATTTTATACCCTCCAAACCTGAAAAAATAAGTTTTATACCAAGCCATGATTTTATTTATGGTGTAGGTGGATATGAAGACAGTCAAAAAGTGGCAAATCAATTTTGTAATTTCACCTCGGACAATCTTTATCAAATCTTTGGACACAGAAATAAAGAAAAACTTCCTATGAAAATAGCCAAAAGAGTATTTTTATGCGAGGGTAAAATAGATGATGGTGGATATTTACGCGTAGTTACACTAGATAAAAAAGGTTTTGAGTGTATAGAAATTAAAAACCAAATTTACAAAAAGAAATAAGCCTAAAGAGGCTTATTCTTCATCTTTATTTGTTTTTTTAACCACCTTAACACGCTCTATAGAATTCCCATCCATTTTTTTAACTTCATAGTAACAAAGTTCATCTTCAATGCGATCTCCTACTATAGGCAAGCGTCCTAAAAGATTAAATACATATCCACCTATAGTAACCTGTTCTAAATCCTCATCATAGTTTATTACAAGCATTTCTTCAACAGTTTCTATATCGCATCGTCCTTGAAATTCATAAATATTTTCAGCAAGTTTTTTATAGCTGTCTTCTTCATGCTCGCTTTTAATTTCGCCAATAATTTCTTCCATGATATCTTCCATGGTTAAAATTCCAGCAGTTCCACCATACTCATCAACTACTAATGCAGTATGAGAGCGTTCTTTATTCATCATTACAAGTACTTTTGAAATGCTGATATTTTCAGGAACCAAAATCAAAGGTTTAACAAAAGTATCTAAATTTTGACTTTTATGGCTTAATTCATTTTGTATTATATCTCGTATGTGTATCATCCCTAAAATAGTATCTTTAGAACCGTCAATATAAGGAAAGCGAGTATGTTTATGTTCACAAATGATTTGCATATTTTCTTCGTAACTTTTTTGTTTATTTAGACAAATCATATCTTTTCTAGGAGTCATAATCTCTTTAGCAACAGTATCTGAAAAATCAACAGCATTGCGTATGATCTCTGTTTCAAATTCATCTAAAACTCCACCTTTTTGACTCTCACTTGCTATGATTTTAATTTCTTCTTCGCTATGAGTTAGCTCGCTTTCTTTAGCAGGTTTTATTCCAAAAAGTTTCAAACTTATAGCTGCTAAAAAATCGAAAATTTTAATACAAGGCAAAAAGAGTATCCAAAACCAATGAAGCGGTCTAGCTATAAATAAAACCGCTTTATCCGCAACTGCAATAGCTATACTTTTTGGCACAAGTTCTCCTAAAACCACATGTAAAAGAGTAATAATGCTAAAAGCAATAATAAAAGCTATAGTATGGATAATAACAGTGCTAAAACCAAGATTAATAAGCGGAATTTCTAGCATTTTTGCAATAGCAGGTTCACCTATCCAACCAAGAGCTAGAGAACTTAAAGTGATTCCTAATTGACAAGCACTAAGATAAGTATCGAGTCTTGAAGTAACCTCCAAAGCTTTCTTGGCACCAGCTTTTTTTTCTTTTACCATCTCTTCAAGCTTGGAACGACGTACTTTAACAATACTAAATTCAGACAAAACAAAAAAACCATTTAAAAACACTAGAGCAAGTGCAACAACAACCATAAGTATAGAATATCCTGCATCAAAAGATGCTGTAGAAGTTTGGTTTAAATCCAAAACCTGACTGGGGTCCAATGAAGCTCCTTAAGAAATAAAATATTATTAAACCTTATTATACACAATTAAAAGTAAATTTAATATTTGAATTTTTTCTTGTATCTTATTAAGATAAAAGCTAAGACTTATAAGAAATATTTTTCTCAAATTCTTTTAAACGCTTATATATACTTCTAAGTTGAGTGATAGTTGTCCAGTTTGTGATAAAAACACTAAAAGAGCTTCGCACTTGATCAAAAGCATTATTAATCTGCATTACAATACCAAGTCCTATAGCTCCAGCAAAAAGCCCTGGTGCCATGATTAAAAATGGCACTATAACTATCATTTGCTCAAATAAAATGAGCCAAATATTAAAATATCCATAATGTAAAAAAAGTCTTTTATAGTTAAATTTAAGCCCTGTAAAAAGCTCTATCATAGTCTCATTTTTAGCGTATTCTTTACGATTATCCTCAGCATAAACAAGCTCTTTTCTAAAAGCTGCTTCAGCTTTTTGATTGTTATATTCAAGTCCAGGAAGCTTAATACCTACAAACCATGACACAACCAAGCCTCCTAAAGAAATCAAAAGTGCAATATAAACAAGCAAACCATCAATGTTTTTTAAAAAATAAAAAGAAGAATTTTCGCTTAAATTTGCAAATAAAGCTTTACTCACAACATCACTTAAACTCCATAAAATCGGAATAAATGCTACAAGGGTCATCAAAGCTTTTATAAAACTAAGTCCTAAACTCTCTACGATTTTGGAAAAATTATAAGTATCTTCTTGAATTCTTTGTGAACTTCCTTCTATATTATCATCTTTATTTTTCCAAAATTTTAAATAAGAAAAAGTCATAGCCTCACGCCACTTAAAAGCATATACACTAGCAAAATAAATATTAATCGTAGCGATTAAAACATAAGGAATAGCAATAGCTAAAAAAACTAAAATCAAAGCATAAAAATCATTTGCTGAATAATTCGGCTTTTCAATCATAGCCCTAGAGTTGAAAAAATATTCTAATAAATTTTGATAATAATACAATGCACCTTTATTGATAAAATTAGCTTTTTGGAAATTTTGTTCAGCTCTTTGATTAGCCTCTTGGATTAAAGTGGCATTATTTTCAAGATTTTCTTCTATTTTTTGTGTTGAATTTGAATCTAAAATTTCTATTTTAGGTTTTTGCAAGACATTATAAAAATCACTATACCATGAATTTATAGCAACATTAAGACTTGTTTGAATAAAAAGAAAAAACAAGAGTAAAAAAAGTCCTAAATAAGCCCATAAAGCCCATTTTTTACTTGCAAAAAATGAAGAAAACATGCTACCACCTTTTAAAATAAAAATTTTAATCAACTTTATTTAATCAAGAGTTTATTTTTTACCTAAATAGTCTTTAATATTGTAATCAATAGGCATAACAAAACTGATTTTATCACCATTTTTTAACATTTCTTTAGGCGGTTTTGGCAATGGAGAAGCTCTTTTAAATAAACTTAAAACTTCATCATTGAGCGCTGCATAAGGGCAAGATTTTTTAAGCTCTTTGCTTAAGACATTTCCGCTTTCATCAATGCTTACGCGAATTCTTACAACGCCTTCTTGTTTTTTCATTATCGCTTCTTGAGGATATTTTTTAAATTTAGTCAAATGAGCCATAAGCAAAGCTTGATAGCTTTTAACTTGTTCTTTGGCATTGCCACTTACTATAGTTTGTGTTTTATCTTCATTACTTTGTAGCGGAGCACTGAGCGATTCATTTTTAAATTTTGAATTTTCACTTGCATTAGCTATTTCTTTTTGAGCTTGGTTTTCATCTTGCTTTTCAATCTTTTTTTGAACTTTTAATACAGCATTTTTATCTTGAGAATTAAGACTTATTCTTTCGTCTTGTTTCTTGTTTTTATCTTGAGAATTACTCTTTTTTTGATCGATCGAAACTTCTTTTAATTCCCCGATAGGAAGCTCTGATACCATCATAATGGAAGTAAATTCCGCTCCTTGTTTGAAATCAACACCACTTGATTTTTCTTGAGTATAAAAAGAAAAAAGGAAAAACATTAATACTAAAGCATGCAATATCAAACTTAACACAAACCCAAAAATCACACTAGACTTCATACTAATCCACCTTTTTACTTGAAAGAGCTATTTTTCCATAGCCATTCTCTTTTAATTTTTGCATTACTTGCATAATATCTTCATACTTTACACTTTTATCGATATGAAAATAAATAATTTCTTCTTTATTGCCTTTGGTTTTTATATCTAAAGCACTTGAAAGATTTTCTAGGCTTAATTTATCATCATTAATAGCCAAAGTATTATCAGTATTTAAATAAAGTATGATGGGATTTTTAAGCTTATCCTCTGCTTGCTGCGAACTCTTAGGTAGTTCTATCTTAATAGAACTTGTGATAAGAGGAGTAACAGTCATAAAAACAATTAATAATACAAGCATAATATCTATAAAAGGAGTTATATTGATCTCACTTAACTCCTCTTCTTTATGAGCCATTTCAGTTTTTATCATTAAAATAACTCCTATGAAAAAGTATATAGACAAAATTTGTAAGCTCATCTAAATGGTGCATAAGTCTTAAATTTTTTCTTGTAAGATAATTATAAAAAAGCACTGCAGGGATAGCAGCTATCAAGCCAAAAGCTGTAGCAAATAAGGCTTCAGCTATACCAGGTGCAACGACTGCCAAAGAAGCATTGCCAAGATTTGCTATACCTATAAATGCATTCATAATTCCCCAAACTGTTCCAAAAAGCCCTATAAAAGGTGCGCTAGCACCTATACTCGCAAGTAAACTCAAACCATTTTTGCTTGCTGTGATTTGTTTTGAGACGGTATTTTGTAAACGCAATTCTATACGCTCTTTTATCTGATCATTTTTATATTCACTTTTTTCAAGCTCATCTTGAATTTCTAAAGATAAAACACCTGCAAAATCCTTTGTCTGATCTAATTCATTGAGATTTTTTAATTCTTTTATCTTGTGGATAGACAAGTCTAGATTTTTCTTCATAAAATAAAATTGCATAAGCTTGGAAATAAAAACTGCCCATGCTAAAATGGAAAATAAAACCAACATATAAATAACGCCTTTTACCACTTTATCGGCATTCTGATAAAGACTAGAAAGAGAAAGCTCTATTTTAGATGCTTCGATTTCTATCTTGGGAGAATCAAACGATAAATTTATATCTGTTACATTTACTTCTGCATTTAAATTTAACAATAAAAAACAAAATAAAAACATTTTTTTTAACATTTGTATATTCCTTAATATTTATATTCAAAACTTACTATAAAAGTACGGCCGCGAGCAGAGTTATTATAAATATAAATAGGATCAAATAACCCTCCAGCATTTTGACTATCACCAGTATTATAAGTATAAAGCGCATCCATATAGTTTTTGTCAAATAAATTTTGTATCTCTGCTTTGATTGTAAAGTTTTTCAAAATTTTATAATTTACATAAAGATCAACGATAGTTGGTATTTTTGGTAATTCATCTGTAGTTTTAAGCGGAGCCATAGCATCAGGATTACTTGGATCATCATCCAAACTGCCTACAGGAGCTACTCTCTTTGCTTTTCCTGTATATTTAGCAAGAGCCCCTAAGATTAGTTTTTCTTCAAATAATCTTACACCCATATCAAGATTAGCATAATGCTCTGGAAGTTGAGCAAATTGACTTTGGCCTGATTGTGCTCCACCTGTTTCTAAAGATTCTGTATCTGAAAATTTATGCTTGGATTTTTGATAAGTATAAGATAGTATAGAATAAAAAAACCCCGTATCGTATTTAAACTCAAGCTCAACTCCGTGGAATTTAGCTTTTTCATCATCATTTAATTGCATAAGAAAGATAGTATTGTCAGCTTTTTGCCAATATCTTCTATTATAAATATAATTTTTCACCTTAGTATCATAATAAAGCACTTTAAAACCTAAAGTATCATTATTGTTTAAAATTTCATGTGCAAAAGAATTGAAACCAATTTGATAAGTATCTGCACTTTCAGCCTTTAAAAATGTATTCATATTATGCTCAAAACTTGCATCATGAGTAAAAAAATATTCTTGAACATTTGGGATTCTATGGCTTTTAGAATAAGAAATAAAAGGATTAAAAAGTGGATGGATATCTGCTGAAAGCATTAAAGAATAATTAAAATTATTGTAATCCTTTTCTAAATTTGTCGCATTTTTTGGCTGACAATAAGGATTAGCCATGCTACAAACTCCCTTATATCCACTTAATTGTGCATTGATCCAATTGACATTAGAATTTAGGGTGAAAATTCCCTTTGTAAAACTCGTATCCAAATAAAGGGTTTTAATATCTTGTTTTCCTTTAGGATAAAAACTAGTCAAAATATAAGGCAAAAGCACTCTATCTTTTGGAAAATCATTGCTATAATGATTATTTAAAATATTAATCCCATAAGTAAAATACAAATTTGAATCTTGTGAAAATTCTTTATTCATGGTATTGCTAAGATCAAAAGTTACCGCTCGATTTTTAGTCTTAACTCCACTCATATCGTGATAACCCCAAGTGCTGCCTTGATTATACTTTTGCTTTCCGTCATTATAAGCAAATAAAAATTTTAAATCCAAAAGATTAGAATCAGGATTTAAACGATAGTCAATTTGATAAGTATCATTTGCAATCTTTCTACCTGCAAGATTGTTCTTATAAGCTCTATAGTTTAAAATCGCCTCATTGATATCAGATTTGTATTCTACTTTAAAGAGTTGACTTCTAGGCTGATTATAAAGATTGTTTGGATTTATAGGTGCTGCTAAATTATCATCTGGAATGCCATCATCATCAGTGTCAATTGGGGGTTTTTGATCGCCTATATAGCCTCCACCTCCGATTTTATAATTTTGAGAAACATTTTGTCCACTATAAGCAAATAAAATGCCTAAATTAGCATTATTTTCTAACATAGTTTTTCCTGCTATAGCACCCATAAAATCAGGCCCTATAGCATTGCTACCATAAGAGTATTTTCCCAAAAAACCAAAAACTCTTCCTTCTTGTACTATATCATCTACACCTATAGTTCTAAAATTAGCCGAACCCATTAAAGCATTAACCCCATTTGCTCCATTAAAAGTTCCACGATTAACATCTAAGGCGACTAAAAAATTTTTATCTATTGGAGCTGTAAAACTTGAAGTTCCAATTTGCCCATGAAAGCTATCATCACTTGCAGAACCAAAAAAAGTTTGAGTTACGCCATCAATTTGTGTATTTACTCTTCCAAGTCCTGTCATACCGCGAATATTTACTGAAATTCCCCCCTGTGCTTGATCTACTTGAGTATAAGCACCAGGAACACTACGTACTATAGAATCTATACTTTGAGTGCTTGAATTTAAATTATCTCTTGTGCTTGTTGCTCCAGGAGTTACAAAGGGCTTTTCATCGTTTTTGATTTTTGAGCCTGAAATTTCAAGACTATCAAATTCTAATTCTTCGGAAAAAGTATAATTAGCAAAACATAAACCCATAACACAAAATAAACTTAATTTTTTCATTAATTTTTCCTTAATAATAAATAAAAGTATAATCACTGTCTTTTAAATCCATTCCTCCATAGTTTAAATTCACTACAACTATTTTTTTGCTGCTTTTAAAATCTTGTATATGTAAAGGAATTCCTATTTTTTTACTTGTATGATAGCTTCCAGCTAGCAATAAAACTTTATTTGGATGATGAACCAATACATCCGCCATACGCCTGTCTTTAAATTGCTGAATTTCTACTAATTTATCTACCAATTTTTTATTTTCTTCAGGATTTAACTCATGGCTTAAGGATATAATGTCAAAAAGTTGTTTTTTTACTTCATTTGTGGTTGAAACATAACCCTTTAAGGGCTGAGCCCCATTATAAATACTTGTAATTTCTGAGCGTGAAAGATTTGCACCTAATATTTTTGACCTTGAATAAAAAACCACATTGACAAATTGCTCATAATCTTTCCATTTCCAGCTTTTATCCCAGTTTAGCGCATTAGCAAGTTCGTTAGCCTTAATGTTTTTTTTATTTTTTAAGGCTTTATCCAAGTGATTTTGTTCCGTGCTTGCTAGCATTTCTAAAGCTACATCAAAGCTGATATTTTGAGAACTTAAATTTCCTTCTAAAGCATTAAAAATCATAACTTGACTTATCTTGTGCTTTGCTTCATCGTGTTTTTCGCCAAGCAGTATCACATCTGCTTTTAGCAATTCTAAAATCATATCTTCAAAAGAAATCTTTTTTTGAGTATGCATATCAAGTATATAAAAATCTTTATTTTCTTGAAGTGGAGATGATTTTTGCAAAACGGTACAAGCATTAAAGATAAAACCTATAAATAGCGTGCCTAGTATAATATAAAATTTCATTATCATTGTTACCTTCTTAGCAAATATTTTTGATATTGAATATTAATATTTTATATATAAAAATACTCTTAAATATTTATATTAAAATTTAATTAATTATAATTATTATCAAAATTTATTATAATTAAATGAAAATATTTATCAGTTATAAAATTATTAAATTATTTTATATTTACTTTTTAATATTAATATTTCTTATCAAAATATCTAAAAAGGAATCAATGTCTATGAAAAAAATAATTTTATTTTTACTATGCGTTGGCTTTGCTTTTGCTTGCTCTGAACATTCTCATACTGATTTTAAAGATCTTAATAAAACCAAGTATAATTCTCAATAAAGGATAAAATATGAAAAAAATCTTCTTTATGTTTTTAACAGCTTTTTCATTTTTAGGTGCTAGCGAGCTTAATATTTACTCAGCAAGACATTATGATGCTGATTTTGAAATCATAAAAAAATTCGAAGAAAAAACAGGCATTAAGGTCAATCATACTCAAGCTAAAGCTTCAGAACTTATTAAAAGGCTTTCTCTTGAAGGAAATAACTCTCCTGCTGATATTTTCATCACAGCTGATATTTCAAATCTTACAGAAGCTAAAAATTTAGGACTTTTATCCCCTGTTTCATCAAAATATTTAGAAGAATTTATACCTGCTCATTTAAGAGATAAGGATAAAGAATGGTTTGCGATTACAAAAAGAGCAAGAATTATTGCTTACAATAAAAACGCAAATATCGACATTAGCAAAATGAAAAATTATGAAGATTTAGCAAAAGCTGAATTTAAAGGAGAAATTGTCATGAGAAGTGCTACAGCTCCTTATAGCAAAACTCTTTTAGCATCTATTATAGCTAATGATGGAAGTAAAGAGGCTAAAGCATGGGCTAAAGGTGTACTTGAGAATCTTGCGACAAACCCAAAGGGTGGGGATAGAGATCAAGCCAGACAAGTATTTGCAGGCGAAGCTAAATTTGCAGTTATGAATACTTATTATATAGGGCTTTTAAAGAATTCTAAAAATCCAAAAGATGTAGAAGTGGGGAATTCTTTGGGTATTATTTTTCCTAATCAAGACAATAGAGGAACGCATATTAACATTAGCGGTATTGCTATGACAAAATCAAGTAAAAATCAAGATGCGGCTAAAAAATTTATGGAATTTATGTTAAGTCCTGAAATTCAAAAAATCCTTACTGATAGTAATTATGAATTTCCTATAAGAAATGATGTAGAATTAAGCCAAACGGTAAAGGATTTTGGAACTTTTAAAGAAGATCAAATTCCTGTGAGTAAGATAGCAGAAAATATTAAAGAAGCTGTTAAAATTTACGATGAAGTCGGTTTTAGATAATGTATAAAACCCTAAAATACTATAAACTCGGGGCAATTTTACTTGCCCTTTTTCTTGCTTTACCTATTTTTGGTATTTTTGCTGAACTTTTTTATATTTTATTTCAAAATTTTAATACAAGTAATTTAACCCAATTTTCATCTATTAAAGAAAATTTGAGTCATTTTTTTGATTATTTATTTTTAAAATTCATCAAAGATACTTTTATAATTAGCGTGGGAGTATTGTGTTTAAGCTTGATTTTGGGTGTGAGTTCTGCTTATTTGATCGCAAATTATGATTTTTATTTCTGTAAAATTTTAGAAAAATTACTCATTTTACCCTTGGCCATACCTGCTTATATTTTAGCCTTTGTTTATGTGGGAATTATGGATTTTCAAGGATTTTTTCATGAAAATTTTGGCTTTAGGATAGATTTTTTCAATCATTATGGTGTTATTTTTGTTTTGGCTATTTCTTTATATCCTTATATTTATTTATTTGCTAAAACAGCTTTTAAGAGTGAAGCTAAAGAGGCTTATGAAGTAGCTAAAATTATGAAATATTCTGAATTTAGAATTTTTACACGCGTGGCACTTTTGAGTGCAAGACCTGCCATTTTTTCTGGAGCTTTATTGGTTTTAATGGAAACTTTAAGTGATTATGGTGCAAGTGCTTATTTGGGAGTGGATACTTTTTCGGCTGGAATTTTTAAACTCTGGTATGATTTGAATGATTCTTATTCTTCTAGTGTTTTATCGGGTATTTTAATGCTTTTTGTATTTTTGATTATGTATGTGGATTATTATTATAAAAATAAACATCATTATAGTTTTAATCAAAATTTAACTCTTTTTATCAAAAAAAGAAAATTAAATCCTATTAAACAAATTCTATCCTGTATTTATTGTTTTATGATTGCTTTGGTAGGTTTTATTTTACCTTTTCTTTGGCTAGTTTATTGGGGGCTAAAAGATCATAAGCTTTTTGAATCACAATTTTATATTATCAGTTTTCAAACTATAATCTTAGCTTTAATCACTGCTTTAATTACCACTCTTTTAGCTTATTTTTTGATGTTTAGTTCTAGGATAGTTAAAAATCATTTTTTTAATTTATTTATTTTAAAAATAAGTTCTTTGGGTTATTCTATACCTGCTGCTGCTTTAGGGATTAGCATTATAGTGCTTTTTGTATTTTTGGATAAAATTTTTCACATGAGTTTATTGGGAAATTCTTTATTTGTTCTTGTTTTTGCTTATATAATTCGTTTTTTAGCGAGTGCAATTTATTCTTTAGAAGGAGGATATAATAAAATTCATCTAAATATTGATGAGGCAAGTTTAAATTTAAGAGCGAGTTATTTTATTTTATTTTTTAAAATTCACACACCTTTAATGAAACATTTTTTATTTTTAGCTTTTATTATTGTTTTTATTGATACGATTAAAGAACTTCCTTTAAGTAGAATTTTAGCACCTTTTGGCTTTGAAACTTTAAGTGTTAAAGCTTTCTGGTTTGCAAGTGATGAAAGAATTTATGATGCAGCTTTGCCTTCCTTGTTTATCGTTTTTCTTTCTTTAATGGTTGTTGTTTGGATGGATAAAATCACAAGGAAAGATGATGTTAGAAATTAAAAATTTATCTAAAAATTTTGGAAAAATACAAGCTTTAGAAAATATCAATCTTCATGTCAAAGAAGGAGAATTTTTAAGCATTTTAGGAGGTAGTGGAAGCGGAAAAAGCACGCTTTTAAGGATTATTGCTAAGCTTGAACAAGCTAGTTCTTATGATTTGTTTTCTTGCAAAGGTGAAGTGGCTTTGATGTTTCAAAATTATGCTTTATTTCCTCATTTAAATGTTGAGAAAAACATACTTTTTGCACTTTACGATAAAAAAGATAAAAATCAAATTTTAAATCATTTGCTTAAAACTTTTGAAATTGAAGATTTAAGATATAAAAAAATCGATGAAATTTCAGGAGGGCAAGCGCAAAGAGTGGCTTTTGCTAGAGCTATAGCAAGAGGATGTAAGCTTTTGCTCTTAGATGAACCTTTTTCTAATTTGGATCAAAATTTAAAACAGGATTTAAGAAGAGAATTGAAAAAAATGATAGAAAATCAAGGCATTACGGCTATTATGGTAACTCATGATATTGAAGATGCTTATTGCATGTCTGATCAAATCGCTTTTTTAGAAAAAGGAAAAATCTTAGCTCATGCAAATCCTAAAGAGCTTTATTTTAAGCCTGATTTTAAAAGTGCGCAAATTTTACCTGATTTAAATATCATAGAAGAAAAACTTGATTTAGAAGATGAATTTTTTGCTTGGATAGCTTCAAAAAATTATATTTTTGGTTATGCAGAGCTTAAAATAGGAAATCGCTTTGAGGCTAAAATTTTACAAAAAGAATTTTTAGGGGCTTTTTATAGACTTAAGTTAAGATATAAAAATATAGAATTTTTTATGTTATTAAGTTCAAATTATAACTTAGAAGAAAAAATAAATTTTGATATTATCAATTTTTAGCTAAAATTCCTAAAAATCTTTTAAGGACAAATTTCATGAAAAATCTTTTAATCATAGGCGCAGGTGGGGTAAGTCGTGTGGCTACTGTAAAATGCGCAATGAATTCTGATACTTTTAGCAAAATCACTTTAGCTAGTAGAACAAAAAGCAAATGTGATGAGATCGCTGCTTTTATCAAAGAGCGTTTAGGGGTTCAAATTGAAACGGCGCAAATTGATGCTGATGATAGCAATGCGGTTGTAGAACTTATCAAGAAAACAGGAGCGCAAATTTTACTCAATGTTGCTTTGCCTTATCAAGATTTGAGTTTAATGGATGCTTGTATAAAAGCAGGGATTGATTATGTAGATACGGCAAATTATGAACATCCTGATTTAGCTAAATTTGAATACAAAGAGCAATGGGCGAGAAATGATGAGTTTAAACAAGCAGGAATTTTAGGACTTTTAGGAAGTGGATTTGATCCTGGTGTAACTAATGTTTTTTGTGCTTATGCACAGCAAAATTTATTTGATGAAATTTCTTATATAGATATTTTAGATTGCAATGCAGGTGATCATGGCTATGCTTTTGCGACCAATTTCAACCCTGAAATCAATCTACGTGAGGTTTCTGCTAAAGGGCGTTATTGGGAAAATGGCAAGTGGATAGAAACGCAGCCTATGGAAATAAAAATGGAGTGGGATTATCCAGAAGTAGGTGTGAAAGATAGCTATTTGCTTTATCATGAAGAACTTGAAAGCTTGGTAAAAAATATCAAAGGTTTAAAAAGAATACGCTTTTTTATGACTTTTGGACAAAGTTATTTAACTCATATGAAATGCCTTGAAAATGTTGGAATGCTAGGGATTAAACCTGTGATGCACCAAGGAAAAGAAATCATTCCTATAGAATTTTTAAAAACCTTACTTCCTGATCCTGCAAGTTTGGGACCACGCACTAAAGGTTATACCAATATAGGTTGTGTGATTCGTGGTAAAAAAGATGGAAAAGACAAGCAAGTTTATATTTATAATGTTTGCAATCATGAAGAATGTTATAAAGAAACTGGTGCACAAGCTGTGAGCTATACTACAGGTGTTCCTGCTATGATAGGTACGAAATTAATCGCTAAAGGGATTTGGCAAGGAAAAGGCGTGTTTAATATGGAAGAATTTGACGCTAAGCCTTTTATGGAAGAGCTGAATTCTCAAGGACTTCCTTGGAAGATTATCGAAATGACTCCAAGCTTAGGAGAGTAAGTGCTAGAGCACTTACTTTTGTCCTATATAAATAAAGTGCTCCACACTGCCTTCAAAATTATACATATTAATTAATTCATAATCTCCCCAAAATAAAGGTTTAAAAGGTTTAAAATCTTCTTTTAATTCTTCTATGTCTTTAGTAAAGCGTATATATGAAGAACCGCTCAATCTACCACTTGGACATCCTTTTACTTCACGTAAGCCATTATCCATAAGTTCTCCTCTTTCATACATACTATAGCCTTTATCACTCATCATAGTTGCAAATATAATAGCTCCTTCATTGCATAGTTCATAAAATTCTTGCACAGCTTCTTTAAAAGCTTGTTTTGTAAGATAATATAAGCTTTGATTTGCAAATATAAAATCCATTTTTGTATTGAAGAGTTTTTTAAAGCTAGAATTAGGAGATATGATGTGAAAATTTTTAGAATCTAAGCAAGGATCTTTTTCCCAAACTTTTTTTAAACTAGGAACTATATCAATGCCATAAGGCTCTATACCCCCCCCCGGTTATATTTTTAAAATACTTAGAATGCACTCCATTTCCGCAACCAAAATCAAGTAATTTTCCACTTGTTTTGCTTAGTTTGTATTTTAAGATTCTCTCGTAAAATCTTATAACATGACCATCAGGATATTGGAGTCCATAACCTTCTTTGTCATATTTTTGAGTATATGCAGATAAAGAATTATCCATTTTTGCTCCTTTTTGTATAGAAATTTGACATTAAGCCAAAATTCATTCTAACACAAAAAGGATTAAAATTATTTTATAGGGTGAAGTTCATTTGCATAAAAGCTAACTGATCCCATGCCTTCTTTTAAAGCCCATTCATAAGCTTTTGCAACAAATTCCCAATTAATATGAGCATAGAATTTCTCTAAATAAGCAGGACGTGCATTACGATGATCTACATAATAAGCATGCTCCCAAACATCTACAACAAGTAAAGGAACTTTATCTTCAGTAATTGGTGTAGCTGCGTTTGAAGTACCTACAAATTCTAGTTTTTGATTTTTAGTATTATAAACTAACCAAAACCATCCTGAACCAAAAACTCCTGTAGCACCTTTGATAAATTCAGCTTTGAAATTTTCCAAAGATCCAAATTCTTTTTCTAGTGCCGCTTGTAAATTAGCATCTATACTTTGGCATGAACCGCCACAGCCACAGCCTGTACTTGGCTTAATGCAATCAAAATAAAAATCATGATTATAAACTTGAGCTGCGTTATTAAATACGCCCCCATTTGAAGTTTTGATAATACTTACAAGATCTTTACCTGCAAATTCAGTATCTTTAATAAGATTATTTAGATTTGTAACATAAGTATTGTGATGTTTTCCATGATGATAGCTAAAAGTTTCAGCACTCAAAAAATCACCAAAAGCATTGGTATCATAAGGTAATTTTCTTAATTCAAACATAATTTCTCCTTTATTTTTAGTTTGATATTGAAAATATTACCATAATAATATTAAAAAGAGTAAAAATATCTTAAAAGCTTAGTGGGTAAAATTTCTATTTATTTAACCTAAAATAAAATAAGATACATTTATAATATATTTTAATAATAATTTAAATATATATAAAAAAATTATATTTTTTTGAAATATTTTTACAAAAAATATCTATTTGTTGATTTTTAATAATTACAATTAATTTGCAACTAAAAATTATTCATAAGGAGGAAAATATGAAAAAAGTTGTACTAATCTCAGCATTACTAGGTGCTTTCGTAGCTAATGTTTTTGCAGCTAATACTCCAAGCGATGTGAATCAAACACATACAAAAGCTCATCATTCAAAAGCTAAAGCTGATAAAAAACATGAAGCTAAAACTCACAAAAAAACAAAAGAGCAAACACCAGCTCAATAATGCCCAGCCTTGATATAAGCCTATAATAGACTTATATCAAAAGCTATTCGTATTCTACAAAATAAATTATTAATATTTATTAAATTTTAATAGAAAAAATGAAAAAATCGTTATTTTAAAAGAAAAATTAAAAAGTGGTGACCCATACGAGACTCGAACTCGTGTTACCGCCGTGAAAGGGCGATGTCCTAACCGCTAGACGAATGGGCCACTTTTAAGGAGTAAAAAATAAAAATGAAATTGAATTATATATATTTATTTCTTAAAATTTAATTAAATATATCAAAATTATGTGATTTTTATCTTTGTTTGATTATAATTTCATCTTCAATTTTTTATAAAATTTTAGGATTTATTATGGATTTTTATAGTCTTATTTTTTTATCCTGTGCTTTAGGAATGGATGCTTTTGCTGTATCACTATGCAAAGGTTTTAGTGTTAAAAAACTACATTTAAAACATTATCTTATTGTTGGAATTTATTTTGGCGGATTTCAAGCCTTGATGCCAACTATTGGTTATTTTATAGGTATAACTTTTGCATCTTTTATTGCGAGTATTGATCATTGGATAGCTTTTATTTTACTTTCTTTAATAGGATTAAAAATGATCAAAGAGTCATTGGAAAATGAAAATTGCGATAGTAATGCCAATCAATTTGGCTTTAAAACCATGCTAGCTTTAGCAATTGCTACGAGTATCGATGCGCTAGCAGTTGGCGTAAGTTTTGCATTTTTAAATGTAAATTTATTATTAGCTATATTTTTAATAGGTATTATCACCTTCATTTTATGCATCATTGCTCTAAAAATAGGAAATAAATTTGGAATTTATCTTAAAAATAAAGCTGAACTTTTAGGCGGATTGGTTTTAATTATATTAGGAGTAAAAATTCTAATAGAACATTTATTTTTCGATTGAAAATTTCATTCTTAAAGTAGCTAAAGCTTTATCAAATTCCAAGGCTTTACTTTGAAATTTTTTATTAAAAGTTCTTTGTCTTTTGGCAAGTTGTGTAGTATGTATCGTGATTAAATTTTCAAGCTCTTTAAAGGAAATTTCCCCATCTAAATATTCTTTACACTCTTTCAAACCTATAGAATTTAATGCTTTAAGTTTATGATCAAATTTAGAAAAAAGAATTTTTGCTTCATCTAAAAGTCCATTATCAAGCATTTCTTTTGTTCTAGTTTTAATACGTTTTTTTAAAATTTCCTTATCCCACGCAAGCTCATAAATTTCTATATCTTTAAGCACCCCAGTTTTTTGTGTTCTTTTTAAAAATTCACTAGGAATTTCTCTTGTTTGTTCATAAATACCCAGCCATTTTTTTAATCTATAAGTATCATTTTTTTCTATTTTATAGTTTGGATCAATATTTAATAAAAGAGCATAAATTTCATCGTTATTTAAAGAACTCTTTGACTCTAAGGTTTTTTCACTTAAACCATCTATCATAGTTTTTAAATAAAATCCAGTTCCACCTACTATAATTAGAGGTAAATTTCTAGCTAAAGCAAATTCTTTTGCTTTTTGATATTCTCTTATGAATAACTCAACATTAAAATGTTCATTCACACTCAATAAATTTACCCCAAAGTATTTTATACTCGCAAGATCATCTTGTGAAGGCTTGGCACTTGCTATATTAATTTCTTTATAAACACAAAGACTATCAAGACTTAAAACAACAGCATCAAATTCTCTTGCTAAAGTATTAGCTATGTATGTTTTTCCACTCGCGGTTGTTCCTATTAATGCTATTTCAAAAAACATTTTAATATTTATCCTAAAATTTATAAAAATTTTAGTAAAATCATAGCAAAAAATATTTTAAAGTAGAAAAATGAACACATTCTGGATAAAATTTAAAGATATTTTAGAACTTGTAGTATTTAAGCATTCTATTTTTGCTTTGCCTTTTTTATTTTCCTCTATGATTGTAGCATCAAAACTTGCAAATGACACTGCTTGGTTTGGTTTTAAGGCATTGATTTTAGGCATTATTTGTGCGGTAAGTGCAAGAAATTTTGCCATGGCTACAAATCGTTTAATGGATGAAGATATAGATAAGGATAATCCTCGTTGTGCAAATCGCCCTAATGTCAGTGGAAAAATAGGCAGAAAAAGTGTATGGATTTTTATTATTATTAATGCACTTATTTTTATACTATGTTCTTATTTTATTAATACCTTGGCTTTTTATTTGTCTTTTCCTGTGCTTTTTGTATTGGCTATTTATTCAGCTTTTAAACGCTTTAGTTCTTTAGCGCATTTAGTTTTAGGATTTTGTTTAGGACTTACGCCTATTGCAGGAAGCGTTATAATTATGGGTGAAATTCACATTTATAGCGTTATTTTATGTTTAGGTGTAACTTTTTGGACAGCTGGATTTGATCTGCTTTATTCTTTACAAGATATGGAGTATGATAAAAAAATAGGACTTCATTCTATCCCTGCTAAATTTGGCTCAAAGGCTACTTTATTTATATCAGCTTTTTGCCATATTTTAGCGGTATTATTTTGGCTTCTTTTTGTGTGGGAAGTTTGGGGTGTAGCACTTGGAAAAATAGCACTTACTGGGGTAATTATAAGCGGTATTATTTTAGCCTTGGAACATAAAATTGTTCACAAGAATTTTGCTCATATTGATAGAGCATTTTTTACTCTCAATGGTTATTTAAGTATTATCTTTTTTATTTTTATTTGGATTGATTTATTATGGAATTAACACTTTTTAAAGCAGGATTTGAAGCTCATTTAGAATGTTGTGAAATAGAAAATAACCGTTTTCTTGGAGAATACCTAAAACTTGGAGCAATTTCTCAAATTTTAAAATGGAAAAAACTTGCTTTACGCATTGATTTTGACGAGGGTGAAAAAATTATTTTTGATCTTCTTTTAAGTCTAAAAGAAGATATTTTAAGGCTTGAAAATTCTTTAGATAAAAATAAAGAACTTATACCGCTTAAGCAAAAAGGGGTAATAGAATCGTTAAATTTTGAATATCTAAATTTTTTGGATACTATTTTAGAAGAAGATAAAGAATATTATTTAAGATTTGATTTAAATAATCAAAAAATAGCTATTTTTATCAAAGCTCAAAATCAAACATTGGCAAAAATTATCAAAATTAAGCCTGAAGACAAAATGGCTTTTGATGCTTTTGTTGTTGAAATTCAAAGAAATATGATAAGAAATAAGAAAGGCCAAGAATGAGTGATGATGTACTTTATTTAGTTTTTATAATTGTGCTTTTAATTGCAATGCTAGCCTATATGAATATCAAAGAAAGAGAAAATAATGCAAAAATAGCAAAACTTCAAAATGTGATAGAAGATATTACCAAAGAACTTCATTATTTTCGTAAAGAATTAGGGGTTAAAGATGATAGTGAAGAGGATGAAAACTATAAAATCTCCCTTTTAAAAGAAGAAATTATGATTGAACTTGATAAACAAATCAGTTCAAAAATCACTCCTGTTTTAAGAACACTAAAAACTATGGAACATATCATAGAAGATTTTCAAAATGAACAACAAAATCGTCTTTTAAATTTGGAACAAAAAGCACAAAGCATGGCTAAACTTACACCAAATTACGATACAGAAGAACAAAAAATAGAAAATCTTTTCAAAGAAGGAAAAAGTATAGAACAAATCGCTAAAGATTTACGCATTGGCACTGGAAATGTAGAGCTTGTCTTAAAATTTAAGAAATTAATAAAATAGAATGGAAAATAAATGCTTATAGATCAATTCGGTAGAAAGATAAATTATCTTAGAATTTCAGTTACACAAAGATGTAACTTTCGCTGCCTTTATTGTATGCCAAAAATTCCTTTCGATTATCAGCCAAAAGAAAATTTATTAAGCTTCGAAGAACTTTTTTTATTTGTTAAAGCAGCTATAGACGAAGGAATTGAAAAAATCCGTATAACAGGTGGGGAACCTTTATTAAGAAAAGATTTAAGTATTTTTATAAAAATGATTAGCGATTATAAAAGCGATATTGACCTTGCTATAACTACAAATGGATTTTTACTAAAAGACTTTGCTAAAGACCTAAAAAATGCTGGACTTAAACGACTTAATATTTCACTTGATACTCTAGATCACAAAAAAGCAAAAACTCTTGCGCAAAAAGATGTATTAGATAGTGTTTTATCTGGAATTGATGAAGCTTTAAATCTAGATTTGAAAGTAAAACTTAATACTGTAGCTCTTAAAAATTTAAACGATGATGAACTGATATCTCTTTTGGAATTTGCAAAATCAAAAAAAGCTCAAATTCGCTTTATAGAATTTATGGAAAATACTCATGCTTATGGTAAATTACAAGGATTAAAAAGAGATGAAATTATACAAATTTTAAGTCAAAAATATCAAATTCAACTTATAAAAAAAGATGAAAAAGCACCTGTGAGTATTTACAAGGCAGATGATTATGAATTTGGAATTATAGATCCTCATAGCCATGAATTTTGCGATTCTTGCAATCGCATACGCTTAAGCGCTGAAGGCTTGTTAATACCTTGCCTTTATTTTGATGAAGCATTAAGTATAAAAGAAGCGGTTCGAAAAGGTGATATTAAAGCCGCTGTAGAAATATTACAAGAAGTATTAAGAAATAAACCAGAAAAAAATAAATGGAGTGTTGTTGATAATAAAACCTCATCTCGTGCTTTTTATCAAACTGGAGGTTAATTTTGCAACTTGTTGAAAGTTTCTTAAGTATTCAAGGAGAAGGTAAATATAATGGAAAATTAGCTATTTTTATGCGTTTTGCTGGCTGTAATTTCAACTGTTTAGGTTTTAATGTAAAAATATCAAAAAACAATAAAACTCTCATCGGATGTGACACGATAAGAGCTGTTTTCACAAAAGATTTTAAAGAAAGTTATGAAACTTTAAATGCTAATGAACTTTTAAAAAGAGTGATAAAATTAAAACAAGGCTTTAATCCTATAGTTGTTATCACAGGTGGAGAGCCATTAATCCATTATGAAAATCCTGAATTTATAGAATTTATCCAAATGTTATTAAAAAATAAATTCGAAATACACTTTGAAAGCAATGGAAGCATAGAAATTGATTTTGATAGATATCCTTTTTACAAAGAATGTATTTTTGCTTTAAGCGTTAAACTCCAAAATAGCGGGATAAAAAAAGATAAACGATTAAATTTTAAAGCTTTAAAAGCATTTAAAAATTACGCAAAAGATAGTTTTTATAAATTTGTTTTAGATGCCAATACCCTTGATAATTCATTTTTAGAAATCAATGAAATTCTAAAAGAAGCTCCAAATCAAATTTTTTGTATGCCTATGGGTGAAAATGAGCAAAATCTTAAAAAAAATGCTCAAAAAATTGCTGAATTTTGTATTAAGAATGGTTATAATTATTCTGATAGAATTCATATTCGTCTTTGGAACAATAAAGAGGGTGTATGATTATAAGAAAATTATTTGAATTTGAAAACGCACACATTGTTAGGTTTTGTTCTTCTAAGCGTTGCAAAAGTAGCATTCATGGACATTCTTACAAAGTTGAAGTTTTACTTGAAAGCAAATATTTAGATAATGCTGGAATGGTCTATGATTTTGGACTTTTAAAAACCTATATACGCCAAATTATTGATAGTTTTGATCATGCTATCACTCTTTTTAAATATGATGACGCAAAATATTTAGAAGAAATGAAAAAATATTCAAGTCGTTGGATTTGCCTGCCTGTTAATGTAAGTGCTGAAAATTTTTGTCGTGTATTTTTCATACTTATAGATGCTCTATTAAAACAAACAAAAATGGTAAATGGAGAACAAGGAGTAACTTTACAAAGCATCATTGTTCATGAAACAAGAACAGGCTATGCACAAGGTTTTAGAGAAGATGCCTATAGTGAGCTAATGCCAAAAATTTCACTTCAAGACATAGAATTTTCTAATGGCATTAAAGCAGAATGGAATGATATAGATTTTTATAACAAATTAAAAAATGAAGAAATTTTTATAAATCCAAAGGAGATTTAATGCAAAAAGCTAAAATTTTAATTGCCTTAAGTTTTTTTTTATTAGTTTTATCTGCCTGTTCTAATGATGAAAAAAATATTTCCAAGACTCAAAATACAGATCAAGAAGTAGTCCAAATAGAACAAAACGATGAAAAAACAGAATTAAGTGACTCCAACCTGCCTTTACCTGTAGATGATGAAGCACAAAGTTCAGATGATGAACATGAAGCCAATCCTACTATTATCAACTCTTTATATAAACAAAAATGTGCCACTTGTCATGGAGAAAAAGGGGAATTAAAACCTAAAAACAGCACAGCCATTAAAACCTTGGGCAATAAAATTTTTATACAAAAAATAAAAACGATAAAAGATAAAAACCATAGTTTTTTAAGTGATGAACAAATTCAAAATTTAGCTGATTTTATAAACAAAGGAAAATAATGGATCAAAGTTACGAATTCTTTTTAGCTTTACATCTTTATAGTCTTTATGCGAGCGGTTTTTTAATGCTTTTTTATCTTATACTAACACAAGGAAATTTTAAAACCGAATTCATTTTTATTCGCAGAATACGATTATTTTTACCAATTTATTATTTATTTTTAGCTTTGATTATTTTTACAGGTTGTTTGTTATCAGCAATGAAACAATTTCAAATGAATGTCAATATCTGGGTAATGATTTTTTCTTGGATCTTAATTTTTGCCTTAGCAATTTTTCACTTTGTTTGTTTTAAAAAAGCAAGAAGATTTAGAAAATATGCCACTTTTAGATGGATTAGTTGTTTGATTTTACCTTTTGAAATTTTTTTATTGTTTTTGCCTTTTTTAATAGAAAGATATCTATAAAATGCAATTTTTGTATAACAAGCAAGCTGGAGAAGAGTTTATACAACTTCAAGGTGAAAACTTTAACCATTTAAAAGTAAGAAGAGTAAAGGAAAATTCGGAGCTAAATCTTAGAAATTTACAAGATAATTTTCTTTACAACTATACAATCACAAATTTAACAAGAAATTCTTGCACTTTAAAATTGTTAAACAAAAAATCACAAAATATAAAACAAAGTGAATTAAACTTAGCCTTAGCCATTATAGATATTAAAATTTTAGAAAAAACTCTACCTTTCTTAAATGAACTTGGAGTAAAAAAGTTACATTTGGTTTTTACAAATTTTTCACAAAGAAATTTTAAAATCGATTTAGAAAGATTTGAAAAAATCATTATTTCTTCTTGTGAACAATGCGGTAGAAATACTAAAATGGATTTAATTATCCATCAAAGCACTCAAGAATTTGTTCAAAAATTTCCAAATGCAATTATGGTTGATTTTCAAGGAGAACAACAAAGTCATTTCGATGAAAAAGAATTGTATTTTATAGGTCCTGAAGGTGGATTTAGCAATGATGAGAGATTGTTGTTTAACCGGAAAGTCTCTCTTAAAAGCTCTAATATTCTAAAAAGTCAAACAGCTATTATAGCTATAGCTTCAAAAATTTTGCTTTAACTTTTCTTAAATTAATCTCTTTTTTATGTTAAATAATTTATAATCACGGCTTATTGTTTTAATTTTTAAGGAAAACTAATGAAAAAAGAAATTCACCCAGAATACGTAGAATGCAAAGTAAGTTGTGCTTGTGGAAATACTTTTACAACAAAGTCAAACAAAGCAGAATTAAAAGTAGATATTTGTTCAAATTGCCATCCTTTTTTTACAGGTAGTGAAAAAATTGTAGATGCTGCAGGTCGTGTAGAGAAATTTAAGAAAAAATACGCAATGCAATAATTATGCTTTATTTTATTCCTACTCCCATAGGAAATTTAAGCGATATTTCTTTTAGAGCCTTAGAACTTTTAAAGACTTGCAATCTTGTGTTTTGCGAAGATACGAGAGTAAGTAAGTCTTTGATTTCATTATTAAATGCAAAATTTCACACTGATATTCATATTTCTAAATTTATAGCCTTACACTCCCATAATGAAAAAGAGGTTTTAGCAAGTATTGATTTAAAAATATTTGAAAAAAATGTAGCTTATTTAAGCGATGCAGGAATGCCAGGGATTAGTGACCCTGGCAAGGCTTTGGTAGAATTTGCACAAGAAAATAATATCGCCTATGAAATTTTACCAGGTGCAAATGCAGCCTTAGTTGCTCTTGTAAGCTCGGCATTTTGTCAAAAAGAATTTATCTTTATCGGTTTTTTAGCAAATAAAGGCAAAGAAAGACAAAAAGATATAGAAAAAATTTTAAACTTTCCTTATCCAAGTATTATTTACGAATCTCCCAAGCGTATTTTATCTTTGATAGAACAAATTATGATTCTAGACAGCCAAAGAGAAATTTTCTTGATTAAAGAAATCAGTAAAAAATTTGAAAATAAATTTAAAGGCAATGCTAAACAGCTTTTTGAAATTTTAAAAAAGTCTAATTTAAACGGCGAATGGGTTGTAGTACTACAATCAAAAGAACAAAATTTTTTGCAAAATACTCTTTGTGAAAAAGATATTATGGATTTAGAGCTGCCTTTAAAAGCAAAAGCAAAATTATTATCAAAGTTCAATGGAAAAAATGCAAAAGAAATTTATCAAAAACTGCTTTTAAGTCAAGATTAGGTAAAATTTTAATATGATAGTTTATGGGAAGCAAATATTTTTTTATATTTTAGAATATCATAAAGACTGTATCAATGAGCTTTATTTAGCAAAAGAATGTGATAAAACTACTTTTTCCAAAATCGCAAAATCAGGTTTTAAAATCAAAAAACTTGATTTTAAAACTGCTCAAGCTTATGCGAAAGGTGGAAACCATCAAGGTTTTTTGCTAGATATTAAAGAAAGTTCTTTTGCGAATTTAAATGAGGTCAAAAAAAATGATTTTATTGTTATGCTTTATGGAATTAGTGATGTAGGAAATATAGGGGCTATCACGCGTACAGCTTATGCTTTAGGGGTTGGAGCTTTAATTTTTATTGGTGAAAAATTAGCCATGGAAGGAGTAATTCGCACAAGCAGCGGAGCGGCTCTTGATTTACCTATTGTGATAAGCAACGATGCTTTAAGTGTAATAAATGAACTAAAACAAGTGGGTTTTTATTTTTATGCGAGCGATGGCTCGGGAAAAGAAATTCACAGTGTAAAAATAAGCAATGGTAAAAAAGTTTTAGTTTTGGGGAGTGAGGGTTTTGGTTTAAGCTCTAAAATTGTAAAAAAATGCGATGAATGTGTGGGCATTGCGATGAAAAATAATTTTGATAGTCTTAATGTCAGCGCTGCTTTTGCAATACTTTGTGATAGGATGTTAAATGCTTAATTGGAAAAAAATACAAGAATTAAATTTAAAAGAAGTTGCAGCAAAAACACAAATTGAACTTGATTTTCTTGAAGCTTTAGCAGAAAAGAATTTTGCTGTTTTAAGTCGTTTTAATGTTAAAGGTTTTGTTAAAATTTTAAGCAGAGAATACGAACTCGACTTTAGTGATTTTAACGAAGAGTATGAAGCTTATCTTAGTGAAAACAATCCTACTCCACAAACAAAATCAAAAATGATAACCCCAAAACTAGATGCTTATAGTCAAAAATCCTCTAATGCTTGGCCTTCTTTGATTATTCTTATTGTTTTAGTGATCATAGGAAGTGGAATTTATTATTTTGATACACTTAAAACTTTTTTCAAAGATGAACAAAATAATACTAGTACAACAGTTATAGATATCATAGGACAAGCACAAGAAAATTTAAAATCTTTAGGTGGAAATAATGTTGTTGTTATAGACAACAATAAAGCACAAGAAACAAATAAAACAGAGAGCGTTTTACCAATCCAAAACATCTCATTACAAGAAAATGATAAAAACATAAGCATAGAAAATAATATCAGTGAAAATAACACAACCTTACTTGATGAAGAAAAAAATACCCAAATCCAAGAAGACATAAATACACCAAAAACTGATTCTTTAAAAGAAGCACATTTTAAAATCTCTACCAAGATTTGGATAGGTTTGATAGATTTAAAAAGCCTTAAAAAAACAAGCTTTGTTAAAGAAAAAGATTTTAATATTTCTTTAGATAAAGATCAGTTAATTTTAACAGGAGCTGCAGCTTTAACAATGTTTGATCAAGAAAATAAAGAACAAAAATTTCCTGCAGGAATTTCAAAACGTTTCTTGATTAAAGATGGAAAAATTACAAGTATTTCAGCTGCTGAATTTGCAAAATTAAATAAAGGCAAAGAATGGTAAAAAAAATTATTATTCTTACTCTTTATGTTAATATATCTTTTGCAATCTCAAGTCTTGATTTGGCAAAAAATTTAGTAAACAATCCTAGTAAAAATTCTCAACTAGAATTATTATTTTCAAATAATTCTTACATAGATAATAATGGAAATTGTGATATTGCAAAAATATCTCAAATATTAAAAACCAATTCTTTAATTGCCTTAACACTATCAAATCCTCAAAGTCTGAGACTAAATTTTAAAGCAAAAGCTGATGAAGTTATGTTTTTTAAAATTTTATCCGATGTTTTAACAGATGCCGGATATATATATTTTATCCCTACAGATTTGATTTTAAGAGAAGGAAATATTGACTATACTATACAAGTAGAATCTCAATATATTTTAGATCCTGGAACGCTTTACAATCTCTTAAAAGAAAATTCTGTCTATATAAATAATATTAAGCGTATTGGGGCATATGATTATGAATATGATTTAAATTTTTCCAATGCTGTATTAAAAACCAATACAAATGTTAATTTAAATACTCCAAAATCATTAGAAAAGCCCCTTAAAGACTATGTGCTTGATTTAAAAAATGCTACAAATTTGATTATTGATGCAAATGATTTAGACAATTGGTTTCCTAAAATCTTCTTTTTAGATAAAAATCTAAATCTAATTAAAGCAGTAAAAAGCGAAAATAAAAATAATCATTTTTCAGAACTTATTCCAAATGGTGCTATATATGCTATTGTAAGCGATATGTATAGTTTAGATAATATACGCAGGGGTTTAAAAATCACACTTAAAAAATAAAGGATTAAGAAATGTTTGATGAAATCCGTTTTAATACCATAGAAAGACTTCCAAATTATGTTTTCGCAGAAGTAAATGCGATAAAAATGGCAGCAAGACGTGCTGGAGAGGATATCATCGACTTTTCAATGGGAAATCCCGATGGTAAAACTCCACAACACATTATAGATAAACTTTGTGAAAGCGCTAACAAAGATAAAACCTCGGGATATTCTACATCCATGGGGATTTATAAACTTCGCTTAGCAATTTGTAATTGGTATAAAAGAAAATATAATGTCAATCTAGATCCTGAAAATGAAGTTGTAGCTACCATGGGTTCAAAAGAGGGTTTTGTAAATCTTGCAAGAGCGATTATAAATCCTGGAGATGTTGCTATTGTGCCAACTCCTGCTTATCCTATACATACTCAAGCTTTTATTATAGCAGGAGGCAATGTAGCAAAAATGCCTTTAGCTTATAATGAAAAATTTGAGCTTGATGAAAATCAATTTTTTGAAAATTTACATAAAACTTTAAATGAAAGCATCCCGCGTCCAAAATATGTCGTTGTTAATTTCCCGCATAATCCAACAACAGTAACTTGTGAGAAAAGTTTTTATGAAAGATTGATAGCAACGGCAAAAAAAGAAAGATTTTATATTATTTCAGATATTGCATATGCAGATTTAACTTATGATGACTATAAAACTCCTTCTATTTTGGAAATTGAAGGTGCAAAAGATGTAGCGGTAGAAACTTACACTCTTTCAAAATCTTACAATATGGCAGGCTGGCGTGTAGGTTTTGTAGTAGGAAATAAACGCTTAGTCAGTGCGCTTAAAAAAATAAAATCTTGGTTTGATTATGGTATGTATACACCTATTCAAGTAGCAGCTACCATAGCTTTAGATGGAGATCAAACTTGTGTGGATGAAATCCGTGCAACTTATGATAAAAGAATGCACATTTTACTTGAAGCTTTTGAAAATGCAGGCTGGAAACTTCAAAAACCAAGAGCAAGTATGTTTGTTTGGGCAAAACTCCCTGAAAGCAAAAGACATTTAAAAAGTTTAGAATTTTCAAAACAACTTTTACAACGTGCTAGTGTTGCAGTAAGTCCTGGGGTAGGTTTTGGCGAAGCAGGTGATGAGTATGTAAGAATTGCTTTAATTGAAAATGAAAATCGCATACGCCAAGCTGCACGCAATATCAAAAAATATTTAAAAGAGTAAGTTATGAAAGTAGCAATTCTTGGTTATGGCACTGTTGGAAGTGCAGTGGTTAAATTTCTTTTAGAAAACAATAAACTTATTCGTGCGAGATGTGGGCAAAGCATAACTCCTGTGATCGCTCTTGCTAGAAGTCCTAAAAAAAACGCTTTAATTCCAATTACTCATAGCGTTGAAGAAATTTTAAATGCTGATGTAGATGTTTTTGTAGAGTTAATGGGTGGAGTGGATGAAGCTTTTAAAATAGTGAGTGAAATTTTAAAAAAGAAAAAAGCTGTTGTTACTGCAAATAAAGCTATGCTTGCTTATCATCGTTATGAACTTGAAAATTTGGCTAAAAATTTAGCCTTTGGTTATGAAGCAAGTGTGGCTGGGGGAATTCCTATTATAAAGGTTTTAAAAGAAGGTTTAAGTGCAAATAATATTTTGGCTATAAAAGGGATTTTAAATGGTACGAGTAATTATATTTTAAGTTCTATGAGTCAAAAAAATATGAGTTTTAAACAAGCCTTACAAATAGCTCAAAATTTAGGCTATGCAGAAGCTGATCCAACTTTTGACATAGAAGGACAAGATGCAGCTCATAAACTGCTTGTTTTATCAAGTATCGCTTATAATCTTAAAGCTAAACCTGAAGATATTTTGATCGAGGGTATTAGCGAAATTGCGCCTGAAGACATGTATTTTGCTAATGAGTTTGAATTTACCATAAAACTTTTAGGTATAGCCAAGGTGCGTGAAGATAAAGTAGAATTAAGAGTGCATCCTACTATGATAGATAAAGAAAAAATGCTTGCAAAAGTCGATGGAGTGATGAATGCTATAAGTATTAATGGAGATTTGTTGGGTGAAAGTTTGTATTATGGAGCAGGAGCAGGAGGAGAGGCCACTGCAAGTGCTGTGATTTCAGATCTTATGGATATAGCAAGAGATCAGGTAAAAGCACCAATGCTTGGTTTTGTGAATACTTTAGAATACGAGCTTTTAAGCAAAGATGAAATTTATACAAAATATTATTTAAGGGTGAAAGTTGAAGATAAAATAGGGGTTTTATCTAAAATCACACAATTGATGAGTGAAAATAATATTTCTATCGATAGTTTTTTACAAAAACCTAAAAAAAATGATGAAAATTACAGTACTTTATTTTTTACTACGCATTTAACTTATGAAAAAAGCATACAAAATTTGCTTGAAATTTTACGCAAACAAGATTTTATAAAAACCAAGCCTTTTATGATGCGTATAGAATAATGGGTGTAAAAGCTTATTTAGATGGAATTTTAGGTGAAGATAAGGCTTGTAAATTTTTAAAAAAACAAGGCTTTGAAATTTTAAAAAGAAATTTCCATTCTAAATTTGGAGAAATCGATATAATAGCCAAAAAAGATGAAATTTTACATTTTATAGAGGTTAAATTTACTCAAAATAATTATGAAGCTTCCGAGCGTTTGAATAGAAAAAAACTTGAAAAAATTTTAAAAACTATAGAATTTTATCATCTTAAAAATGGAATTTCATCGGATTTTCAGATTGATCTGATTTGCATTAAAAATGATGTGATACAATTTTGCGAAAATATAAGTTTTTAAGCTGATATTTAAAAAAATAAAATACAATTAGACAAAAATTAAAGAAAGGAAAAATTATGGGAAAATATATTGAATTAACAAGTGATAATTTTGCTCAAGCAAAAGAAGGTGTAGCTTTAGTTGATTTTTGGGCTCCATGGTGCGGACCTTGTAGAATGCTTGCTCCAGTTATTGATGAACTTGCAAATGACTTTGATGGTAAAGCTAAAATTTGCAAAGTAAATACAGATGAACAAGGTGATTTAGCAGCTGAATTTGGTGTTCGCTCTATTCCTACGCTTATTTTCTTTAAAAATGGTGAAGTTGTAGATCAACTCGTTGGTGCACAATCTAAACAAGCAATTAGTGATAAACTAAACTCTTTACTATAAACTAAAGGCTAGTATAACTAGCCTTCTTCTTAAAAATTTCAAATTTATACTAAATAATAATTTTTATTAACTACTATTAAGAATAATTTTTATATCATTATTAATAATAAAATTCAATATAAAGGAAATGTAGATGTTAGATGTAGCAATCATAGGTGGAGGTCCTGCTGGACTTAGTGCCGGACTTTATGCAACTAGAGGTGGTCTTAAGAATGTAGTAATGTTTGAAAAAGGTATGCCTGGCGGACAAATTACCTCAAGTTCTGAAATAGAAAATTATCCAGGTGTAGCCCAAGTTATGGATGGAATTTCTTTTATGGCTCCTTGGAATGAACAATGTATGCGCTTTGGTTTAAAACATGAAATGGTTGGAGTAGAACAAATTTTAAAAAATAGTGATGGAAGTTTTACCATCAAATTAGAAGGTGGTAAAACAGAACTTACTAAAGCTGTGATAGTTTGCACAGGTTCAGCTCCAAAAAGAGCAGGTTTTAAAGGCGAAGATGAATTTTTTGGAAAAGGTGTAAGCACTTGTGCAACTTGTGATGGATTTTTTTATAAAAATAAAGAAGTTGCAGTTTTAGGTGGTGGAGATACGGCTTTAGAAGAAGCTTTGTATCTAGCAAATATTTGTTCTAAGGTTTATCTTATCCACCGCAGAGATGAGTTTAGAGCAGCTCCATCTACAGTAGAAAAAGTTAAGAAAAATGAAAAAATAGAACTCATTACTAGTGCAAGTGTAGATGAAGTATATGGTGATAAAATGGGTGTTACTGGTGTAAAAGTAAAATTAAAAGATGGTAGTATTAGAGATTTAAATGTTCCAGGAATTTTTACTTTTGTTGGTCTTAATGTAAGAAATGAAATTTTAAAACAAGACGATGGTAAGTTTTTATGCAATATGGAAGAAGGTGGGCAAGTAAGTGTTGATCTTAAAATGCAAACTAGTGTTGCTGGACTTTTTGCCGCAGGAGATCTTAGAAAAGATGCACCTAAGCAAGTGATTTGTGCTGCAGGTGATGGAGCTGTAGCTGCATTAAGTGCTATGGCTTATATAGAAAGCTTGCATTGATTTTTTCTTATTATAGGCTAGAATTCCTAGCCTAAATCTTTATATCAATACTCCTTAAAAATATAAAATATTTTTTCATAACGTTTTATAAATATTATTAAATATAATTTAAATTATACTTAATTTTGTTACATAATTACACATTTAAAAAAATATAAAAATATTATTTTTTTTAAATTAATATATTTTTTATATTAAAAACTATAACTTATTTATGTTAAAAAAATAAGGAAGGAATAAACATGGACAAAAAACAAAGTCGCAGAAATTTTCTTAAAGCCTCATCTTTGTTTGCTTTAGTAGGTGCTAGCGCACCAAGTATGGTTTTTGCTCATACGCACAATCAAAACAATTTGAATTCTACTCAAAATTATCGTGCTAGAATTTTTTTTAATAATTCTGCACAACTTGATATTCTGAGTGAAGCAGTAGAAAGAATTTTTCCCGAAGATGATTTAGGACCAGGTGCTAAAAAATTAGGTGTAGCTATTTTTATAGATAATGAACTTGCAGGAAATTACGGAAGTGGAGCAAAAGATTATCGCTTTGGACCTTTTATACAAGGAAAGAAAAATCAAGGTTATCAATATCCTTTAACTAGAGCTGAACTTTTTAAAATGGGTGTAAATGCTTTAGATGAAGAAGCAAAACTTCGTTATAAAAAAGGCTTTGTAGAGCTTAGCGCAAAACAAAAAGATGAAGTCTTAAGAGCTTTTGAACAAGATAAAACAAAGGTTTCTTTTGGAGATAAGATAAAAGCTAGCGATTTTTTTACAGAGTTAAGAAGCATAACTATAACAGGAGTTTATGCTGATCCAATTTATGGCGGCAATGCAAATATGCAAGCTTGGCGCATGAAAAAATTCCCAGGCGCTCAAATGACTTACGCAGCTCAAGTTTTAGATGGAGATAAATTTGAAGTGATAGAACCTATTTCTTTGGCTGATATGTCACATTAAAGGAATACAAATGGCAAAAATACTTAAAAAAACAGATGTTGTTGTTATAGGTTTAGGTTGGAGTTCTTCTATTGTTGCAAATGAATGCACTAAAGCAGGGATTAAAGTTGTCGCCTTAGAAAGGGGTGGACATCAAGATACTTCGGATTTTTTGGGTGCGCATGATGAGTATAAATATGTTAATAATGCTGCAATGAAACAAGATTTAAGTAAAGAAAGTATATGTGTTAGGAATAATGATAATGAAATTGCTTTACCAATGAGAAAAAATTATGCTTTTGATGTCGGTAATAATGTTGGTGGAGCAGGAGTTCATTGGAATGGTATGAGTTATCGTTTTCTACCTTATGACTTTCAAATAAAATCTTTAACAGAAGAAAAATATGGCAAACATAAAGTTTCTAAAGAATACACTATTCAAGATTGGGGTGTAAACTATGATGAAATGGAACCTTACTACGACAAAGCTGAAAAAATGATGGGAGTTTCTGGAGAAGATAAAAGTCCTTTCTCAGGAAAAAGAAGCAATCCTTATCCTAATCCTCCTTTAGAAAAAACAACTATGTTAAAAAAATTTGATAAAGCAACCAAAAAACTTGGATATCATCCTTGCATGGTTCCTGCTTCAAACTCATCTCAAACTTATACAAATCCTGATAAACAAAGCTTGGGAGCATGTCAATATTGTGCTTTTTGTGAGCATTTTGGTTGTGAATATGGTGCAAAAGCTTCTCCTATAGTAACAACTATACCTTCAGCTTTAGCAACTAAAAACTTAGATATTAAAACGCATGCTAATGTTTTAGAAATTTTGCATAAAGATGGTAAAGCTACAGGGGTAAAATTTATCAATACTTTAACTTTAGAAGAATTTATCCAGCCTGCAGAAGTGGTTATGCTAGGCTCTTATGTTTTCAACAATGCTAAACTTTTAATGATTTCTAATATAGGCGAAATTTATAATCCAAAAACAGGCAAAGGAACTTTAGGAAAAAATTATAGTTATCAAATCACACCTAGTGTTAATGGTTTTTTCAAAGATCCATTTAATTCTTATCTTGGAGCTGGGGCACTTTGCAATTGGATAGATGATTTTAATGGGGATAATTTCGATCATTCTAAACTTGATTTTATTCATGGAGCAAGCTTTAGAATTTCCCAAAATGGAGCAAGACCTATAGCATCAAATCCAATTAAACCAGGTACACCTTCATGGGGAGCCGAATTTAAAAAAGCTTCTATTTATAATTATACTCGATTTACTTATATTGGAGCTCAGGGTGCATCTATTCCTTATATAGGTAATTATTTATCCCTTGATCCAACTTATAAAGATGCTTATGGACTACCACTTATCCGCGTAACCTATAATTTTACCAAACAAGATAAAAATCTTTATAATTTTATGCTTCCAAAACTAAAAAGCATCATGCAAGAAATGGGAGCGCAAAATATTTACACTTCGCCAAAATTAGGAGATTATGGAGTAGTTTCAAATGGTTGGTATACTTCTACCCATATTGCTGGCGGAACTATAATGGGTACAGATAAAAGCACAAGTGTAGTTAATCCTTATTTACAACATTGGGATGTTAACAATCTTTTTGTCGTAGGTGCAGGAAATTTTCCACATAATCCAGGCTACAACCCTACCTTAACCTTAAATGCTTTAGCCTATCGTGCTAGCGAAGCTATTATAAAATATTTAAAAACTGGTAATTGCTAATGCAGTAATTAAATTCCAAGCCTTAAGCTTGGAATTTATTAGCTTCCTATCACTCCACCATCAAGTTTTCTTATCATCATTACACTCGATCTTGGCGTTTTTCCATAAGGAAAAGTACTACCTTTTAAACCTTCTCTTGGGTGTTGTATACCTACAAACATTGTAGTATAATCCTCACTAAAAACAATCCCTGTTAATTCACAAGCAATAAACCCTGTTAAAAAGCGTCTGATTTCCCTATTTTTGGATTTACTGCTAGCATGCAGTTATTCCCATACCTTTGTATTCATTTTTATTAGATAAGATCCATCTGTTTGCATCCAAAGTCTTCCATCTCTATCAAATTTAAGCTCATCAAGAGATAGGTTCTTGGTGGTTTTATTATTTGCTAGTATTGCAAATACTTCTTTAGAACCACTTTGCTTGTGGCTTGCTATCCATTTTCCCTATCTTTTAAAATCTCCCACTTTACCATTAAACTGTCCTATATACAAAATGCTTTCATCTAATAATTTTGCTATATTAGCACCTTTTTTATATTTGTGTTTACTAATAAATTTAAAAATAACTCGTCATTCACCCATATAAACCCGTCTTTTTTACGATAATTCCTATATTTACATGTTTAAACACCCTAAAGAAGTTCTTTTAAGGCATATTTTTATATTAAAAAGATTGATTTCATCGATATTTTTAGCTAAATCAAATATTTCATCAAAATTCTAAATTTTCACCTAAACTTCAAAAAATCGTCAAAATTTTCTTCACGGGTGATATAAGTTCCCCAAGGTGTTTGTCCATTTGCATAATTTGCAAAAGTTCCATGAATAAATTTTTCATTTTTTAAAACTTCTTTTTTAGCTGCTCACTTACTTGCATTTTAGTGTTTGCATCGATTCTGCGGTTATACTTAGAGTCTAAAAACAGTCCAATCATCATCTTTTTTTCGATTTCTAAGATACTCACACCCACACTGGATTGATCATATAAAACATCTTCTTTGCTTAAATTTTTGCTATGGATGATTAAATATAATTTCAGGATTTATATATTCATTATTAACGGCTAAAATTGCTCTATTTTTTGAAAGTGGAAAAAACTCATACCATCATCGTTATCTCTAAAAAACCAAATGAGCATTTTAACTACATTTATATCGATGATTTTATTTTCATCATAAGGTTTTGCTTTACTAAAAGTGGATCACCCAAAAAATTAAAACCTTTGCTTCATAACCTTGTGGTGCTATAACTTTATCTTGTGTGCTTGCATCAACAACTTTAAAACCTAGAAAATCCTTATCCTTAAGCATAGCAGCACTTAAATTTGAACTTAAAAAAAAGCCACCATAGAACCTAAAGCTGAACCTTTTAAAAACAATATTCTTTCCATTTGTTTTTACTTCATATTAAAATTTAAAACAATGGAAATATAAAAATATTTGGAAACTTTTTAGAAATTTTGATGAAAAATTTAAATCGAAGGAAAAATTTATACCTAGTTTTCACTAGGTATAAATGACTAATTAAAACCTCTTCTTCTTAACATCTTCTAAGATATTATTAGCTATATCACTTACTGTACTAGAAATAATAGCTGATTCATTAGCAATTTCAACATTATCTTTAGTAGTTTGATCAATTTGTGCTACGCTATCATTGATTTGAGTAATACCTGCAGTTTGTTCTTTAATACTTTCTGCCATATCATTGATAGATTGAACAAGTAAATTAGTATTAGCTTCTATTTCAGATAAAGACTTTTGAGTTCTCTCAGCTAGTTTTCTAACTTCATCAGCTACCACTGCAAAGCCTCTACCATGTTCTCCAGCACGAGCTGCTTCAATAGCTGCATTTAAAGCTAGAAGATTGATTTGATCTGCAATATCACCTATGATACCTGTAACATTTTTAATCTCTTCAGATTGAGTGATAACATCACTAGTTTTAACTGAAACATTTTGCATAGAAGAAGTGATCTCTTCTAAAGCTGCTGCAGTTTCTTCTAAAGATTGAGCTTGAGAATTTGAAGAAGTGGTTAAGCTTTGAACAGCAGTTTGTAATTTTCCACTTTCATTAGCTAAAGCATTAGCAAAGTCTGAACTTTGTTTTAGCATTTTAACTATTTCATCACCTAAAGCATTAGTAGTTAATTCAACACTTCCTGAAGCATTAGAGATTTTATTTCTAAAATCTAAGTTTTTATATTCTTCAAATATTTTATGAATAACATTCATATCAGAACCTACTCTAGCTTGTAAAACATCAAGAAGTTTATTTAGAACATTTTTAAGTTCAATAAGTTGTGGGTTTCTTGGATTAGCAGTAATTCTTGCTGTTAGATTACCACCTTCTACAACTGATACGGTTTGAACTGATTCTTTAACGGCTT
>NZ_MJXI01000032.1:0-2825 GCF_001762705.1 Campylobacter sp. BCW_6460
TTCTTGTTCTTTTATGATAAAACATTTTGCTTTTGGCCAAAAATAACTTTTAGGATTTTCAAATTTTCCCCAACGCCAATCAAACCTAGGATGTAAAAGAACTATAGTAGGAATATCCATAGCTAAACTTAAATGCGCTATAGCACTATCAATACTAAGCATACAGTCAATATCATATAAATAATTTAGAGTATCATTCCAATTTTCTATAAGCTTACTTCTATCTTCTATTACCTTAGGTAATTCTTCTTTTAATTGCATTTGAAAAGAAATGATTTCATAATTTAAGTTTTTTAATATATCAAATAAAAATTCAAATTTTACATTTCTTAATAAATCAGAATTTTCAGCATTAGGAGTAGCATAAAAAATACCAAGTTTTTTTCTTTGATTATGCGGTTTTTTCTGTGGCAATATAGGTGTTTTTAATCGTGAAATCTCATCAAGCTTAATATCAATAAAAAAAGGCAAAGAACAAATAGGAATAGCATAATCAAAATTTGTAGGTAGATTTTTTAAAACCTTTACATTTTTAAAAATATCATCATTTTGATTTAAAAATTTGATTTGATTTTTAAACATTTCATACATGGCACTTTGAGGAGCAAATAAAACCTTTGAAGCGATTTTACAAAGTTTTTCTAAGCATCTTGCATACATTATAGTATCGCCAAAGCCTTGCTCGCAAAATACTAAAACTTCTTTATTTTTAAAAGCATCAACGCCAAATTTATTAAAAGCTTTTAGGCTTTCATTATAATGATAAGTAGAAAAAGTTTCATTATGAGCATAAAATAATCTGCTTTCATAATATTTCTTACCCTCTTCAAAATTATCATCCACTCCCATACGCATCAAAAGATAAGCCAAATCAAATTGATAGGTTGCATGAGAATCCAAGCTAAGACATTTTTTATAAGCATGATAAGCTTCTTGATAGTTTGAATTAAATTCTAAGACCTTAGCATAGTTTTGCCAAAACTGTGCATGGTGTTGATTGGCTTCTTGTAGTGATTGAAAAAGTTCTAAAGAATCAGATATTCTAAAAAGCTTAAAAAGCAAGTATGCTTTTTGGGGTAAAATTTGATGAGTTAAAAAATCTTCTATTTTAGAAATAGTAAGATTTTCTTTGGTTTTACTATGAAGCCTATCTTCGAGTTTAATTAAATTAAGATTGGTTTGTTCAGCAATGATTCCTTTTTGTAGTTTATCAATCAAATCTTGCATAAAATGACACAAGTGCTCATGTGCATTTAATGCCTTGGTAAAATCATGTTTAAAATAAATTTCTGCATAATTTTTCCATAGATTAAGATTATACATATCTTTAGAAAGTAATTCTTTGAAAATTTGTTCAGATTCTTCTAATTTATTACTCAGCTTATAAATAAAAGCCAATTCTAACTTAAGTTCATCCTCTAAATCATCTTTGCGAATTAAAAGTGTTTGTAATAAATTCAAGGCTTCATCAAATCTTAAATTTTCAATATAGCTTTTAGCAAGCATAAGACCATTAAAACTTGTAGGATTTAAAGAAAAAAGCTCTTGAGCATAATATAAAGCTTTTTGAAAAAGAGAAAGTTTATAAGAAGAAAGCATAGCAAATTCTAAAGCAAATTTTGGACTTTCTTTTAAAAATTGCTCACTCAAGTTTAAGCATTTTTCATAATTAGCATTAAAATAATAATAATGAATTTTATCAAACATATTTTTCCTTGATAGTTACATTAAAATCTAATATTATCTTATAAGTTGCATAAAAAGATAATTATATTTTTATAAAATTAAATAATAAAACAAAAATAAAAAAATATAACAACATCCATCCCAATAATTTTAAAATTATCAGGATGAAATTTTTAACAAGTAGGGAAGTAAACTAATTAAACTAAGTATTATCTTTTATAAGATTACCAAAGATAATTAAACTGAGCAAATCCTGTATGGGTATTGCCATCTTTATCAAACATTCCATTATAGTTTAAACTAAAATAGAAAGCTTCATTAACAGGAACGATAAAAGAAGTGCTTACAAATTTTTGTACTCTTGGTAAATCAAACTCATCACTTACTTTTATATTACCAAATCTAGCCTCAGCTTCTACTTTAGGATTGATATTAAACTTAGCTCCAAGTTCTACTGAAGTTTTTAAATTAGGCAACCAATCTCTAAACCAAGTAAAGCTTGTTTTAGTAGAGAAAAGATTTAAATAGTTTGCATAGGTTCTTTCTCCACCTTTAACTGTTGCTTGTCCTATAGTGTCTTTCATAGAAAAAGCTTCAGTATAGCCTCCTTCATAAGCAAGACCTATTTCAGGAGAGAATATATCTTTATTAGAAATAAAATTCATACCTAAGGCTGTATTGACTCCATAAGCATAAGAATTAGGTTCAGCTTTAGCTTCATTATTTCCTATTTTTTTAGTTAAATCATTTTTAATCAAAGCAGCTTTACCTTGAGCTTTGATATAAACTTCTTGACCTTTTTCTGTAGTAAATAAGGTATTAAAGTATTTTAAACCTGCATAATAGGTTCTATTATTAATATCAAAATAAGTTGAACCCATTCTTGTATCTTCATAACCTGCATACACGCCATATATTCCACTGTCTTTTAAAGTAGAATAACCTATAATGGTTCCTTTAGTGTGTCCTTTGCTTTCTTCATTTAAAGAAAGTTCAACATTCTGTGAAGAAGCATAAGGAAGGATGAATAAAGAATGTTCTTTATTAGAACCATAGCTTCCATTATTTAAATCACTCTTTATATAATCACTTGCATCTGCATATAAATTACCCTTTTCAGACATAGCAATGCTTTGAGA
>NZ_MJXI01000033.1:0-160784 GCF_001762705.1 Campylobacter sp. BCW_6460
AAGATGGCAATACCCATACAGGATTTGCTCAGTTTAATTATCTTTGGTAATCTTATAAAAGATAATACTTAGTTTAATTAGTTTACTTCCCTACTTGTTAAAAATTTCATCCTGATAATTTTAAAATTATTGGGATGGATGTTGTTATATTTTTTTATTTTTGTTTTATTATTTAATTTTATAAAAATATAATTATCTTTTTATGCAACTTATAAGATAATATTAGATTTTAATGTAACTATCAAGGAAAAATATGTTTGATAAAATTCATTATTATTATTTTAATGCTAATTATGAAAAATGCTTAAACTTGAGTGAGCAATTTTTAAAAGAAAGTCCAAAATTTGCTTTAGAATTTGCTATGCTTTCTTCTTATAAACTTTCTCTTTTTCAAAAAGCTTTATATTATGCTCAAGAGCTTTTTTCTTTAAATCCTACAAGTTTTAATGGTCTTATGCTTGCTAAAAGCTATATTGAAAATTTAAGATTTGATGAAGCCTTGAATTTATTACAAACACTTTTAATTCGCAAAGATGATTTAGAGGATGAACTTAAGTTAGAATTGGCTTTTATTTATAAGCTGAGTAATAAATTAGAAGAATCTGAACAAATTTTCAAAGAATTACTTTCTAAAGATATGTATAATCTTAATCTATGGAAAAATTATGCAGAAATTTATTTTAAACATGATTTTACCAAGGCATTAAATGCACATGAGCACTTGTGTCATTTTATGCAAGATTTGATTGATAAACTACAAAAAGGAATCATTGCTGAACAAACCAATCTTAATTTAATTAAACTCGAAGATAGGCTTCATAGTAAAACCAAAGAAAATCTTACTATTTCTAAAATAGAAGATTTTTTAACTCATCAAATTTTACCCCAAAAAGCATACTTGCTTTTTAAGCTTTTTAGAATATCTGATTCTTTAGAACTTTTTCAATCACTACAAGAAGCCAATCAACACCATGCACAGTTTTGGCAAAACTATGCTAAGGTCTTAGAATTTAATTCAAACTATCAAGAAGCTTATCATGCTTATAAAAAATGTCTTAGCTTGGATTCTCATGCAACCTATCAATTTGATTTGGCTTATCTTTTGATGCGTATGGGAGTGGATGATAATTTTGAAGAGGGTAAGAAATATTATGAAAGCAGATTATTTTATGCTCATAATGAAACTTTTTCTACTTATCATTATAATG
This sequence comes from Campylobacter sp. BCW_6460, assembly GCF_001762705.1. Classification (NCBI taxonomy): domain Bacteria; kingdom Pseudomonadati; phylum Campylobacterota; class Epsilonproteobacteria; order Campylobacterales; family Campylobacteraceae; genus Campylobacter; species Campylobacter sp. BCW_6460. The sequence continues at coordinate 1,209 of NZ_MJXI01000033.1, forward strand.
AAAGCCTAAAAGCTTTTAATAAATTTGGCGTTGATGCTTTTAAAAATAAAGAAGTTTTAGTATTTTGCGAGCAAGGCTTTGGCGATACTATAATGTATGCAAGATGCTTAGAAAAACTTTGTAAAATCGCTTCAAAGGTTTTATTTGCTCCTCAAAGTGCCATGTATGAAATGTTTAAAAATCAAATCAAATTTTTAAATCAAAATGATGATATTTTTAAAAATGTAAAGGTTTTAAAAAATCTACCTACAAATTTTGATTATGCTATTCCTATTTGTTCTTTGCCTTTTTTTATTGATATTAAGCTTGATGAGATTTCACGATTAAAAACACCTATATTGCCACAGAAAAAACCGCATAATCAAAGAAAAAAACTTGGTATTTTTTATGCTACTCCTAATGCTGAAAATTCTGATTTATTAAGAAATGTAAAATTTGAATTTTTATTTGATATATTAAAAAACTTAAATTATGAAATCATTTCTTTTCAAATGCAATTAAAAGAAGAATTACCTAAGGTAATAGAAGATAGAAGTAAGCTTATAGAAAATTGGAATGATACTCTAAATTATTTATATGATATTGACTGTATGCTTAGTATTGATAGTGCTATAGCGCATTTAAGTTTAGCTATGGATATTCCTACTATAGTTCTTTTACATCCTAGGTTTGATTGGCGTTGGGGAAAATTTGAAAATCCTAAAAGTTATTTTTGGCCAAAAGCAAAATGTTTTATCATAAAAGAACAAGAAGAAACAAAAAGGAATTTGCAAAAACTGATTAAAGATATTTTAAATTAAAGCTTAGTTTAAGAGCTTTAGGTGGAAAATTTGGTTTTTGATTTCCAAAAATTAAAAAATTGATTTTTAAACTAATCAAGGTATAATTTTAAAGTTAAAAATAAGGAATAACTATGCTCTATGTTTATATCAAAACTCAAAATGCTTTAGTTCAAAGAATCAACTTTAATCTCGATAGTCAAGAACTACCACAAAATATTTTATGGATTGATTTACTTCATCCAAGTGCAGCAGAAATTGCTTTTATATCAAGTGAATTTAATCTTGAGTTTCCTACAAAAGAAGAAAGAGAAGAAATAGAACTTAGCGCAAAATATTGGGAAGACAATGCGACAATAACCATCAATGCTCATTTTTTAGTAAGAGATCTTAAAAGCGATGAAGAAGATAGGAATTTAATCAAACTTCGCACAGAAATTGTTACTTTTGCTACAGCTAAAAATATCTTATTTACTATAAGATATAACGAATTTAGCACTTTTGAAGAAATTCAAGCAAGGATTTTAGCTAGTCCGAAGAATTTTGAAGATGGTTTTGATATTATTGATAAAATGTTTGAAGTGCGCGTTGAAAAAGATGCGGATTTACTAGAATGGATAGATAAAGAAGCAAGACGCTTAAGAACAAGTGTTTTAGAAAAAAAAGATGAATATAGTTATGATAAAATGCTAAAGGATATTTCAAGCTTACAAGAGCTTAATATGCGTGTAAGAGATTCTTTATTTGATAAACGTCGTGCTATGACTTCTTTGTTAAAAAGCGATAAAATCGATAAAGATATAAAACAAAATCTCACTATAGTTTTAAAAGACTTAAATTCTTTGGTTGAATTTAGTGTTTCACAACTTAATATCTTAGACAATATTCAAACCATTTTAGCCAGCCAAATCAACATAGAACAAAACAAAATCATTAAAATTTTTACCGTTGCAACTGTTGCCATGATGCCTCCTACTTTAATAGGAACTGTTTATGGTATGAATTTTAAATTCATGCCAGAACTTGAACTTCACTATGCTTATCCCATAGTGCTTGGCGTGATGGTAATTTCTATCATTTTACCTTTGGTTGTTTTCAAGAAAAAAGGATGGTTATAAAAATTTATTAAGGAGGAACAATGGATACGATAAACATAGGAATTTTAACCCTAAGCGATAGAGCAAGTAGTGGCATATACGAAGATAAAGCTACTGCTGAAATTGAAAGAGTGTTAAATTCATATATAAAAAATGATATTATTTATCATAAAGAATTAATCCCCGATGATTATGATTTGATCATTAAAAAATTACTTTATCTAGCAGATGAAAAAAAATGCGATTTGATTGTTACAAGCGGAGGTACAGGTCCAGCGCTTCGTGATGTAACCCCAGAAGCCACGGAAGCCGTGTGTGATAAAATGATGCCAGGTTTTGGAGAGCTTATGCGCTTAGAAAGTTTAAAATATGTCCCAACAGCCATACTTTCAAGACAGAGCGCAGGAATTCGCAATAAATCTTTTATCATTAATTTACCAGGAAATCCTAAAGCTATAAAAGAATGTCTAGAGCCTGTTTTTCCAGCTATACCTTATTGTATTGATTTAATAGAAGGTGCTTATATAGAAGCAAATGATGAAGTTATTAAGGTTTTTCGCCCTAAGAAAAAATGTCAAAATTAAAATTTATTAGCTCTGATAAGTCTGCTTAATTGTCTAGCAAGCAGACTTGCCGAAGCTTCATCTTTGCTTATCTTTTGCACTTTATTTTTAAACTTACAAAGTCTGTCATCTAAAATCATATCATTGATTGGAATTTTAGGCTTTTCTTTTTGCTTTTGTGAAATCTTTTTCTTAAAAAACATTCTTTAATCCTTTTTTATAAATATACATCAACTTAGTTGAAAAGAATATTATTTTAGATTTTAAGCTATTAACTTTATTTCATTATTTTAAGCTAGAATTCGCAAAAAACCAATCAAGGAAAAATAATGACTTTAATTGCAATTTTATGTCTTTACACAGCACTTTTATCTTGGATTTCCTATACTCAAATTCGTTTCTTAGAAAGAGAAAAAGACAAACAAGCTCAAATTTTAAGCGAAAAAGACTATCAAAATGCAGCAGACATTGCCATCGAAAATGAAAAATTTAAACTATTTTCCAATTTTTATAATTTAATCATCAATGTTGCATGGATAGGTTTTGGATTTTTATATCTTAAAGAATTACTTATCTCAAATAACACTCGTTTTGAAAATACTTTATTTTTATTATCTTTTTTAATAATCACAAGTATTTTAAATCTACCTTTAAGTATTTATGAAAGTTTTATCAAAGATAAAGCCCATGGTTTTTCAAATATGACTGTAAAACTTTTTATCAAAGACACTGTAAAAAGTCTTATTTTAACTTTAATATTTGGATTTTTAATCCTTTATGCTTTGCTTTTTTGCTATGATTTTTTTGGAACTTTTTGGTGGATTGCGGCCTTTATTTTTGCCTTTTGTATTATAGTAATTATAAATCTCATTTACCCTACCTTGATAGCACCTATTTTTAATAAAATGGAAAAACTAAACGATGAAAATTTGCTGAAAAAAATCAGCTCTTTAATGAAACAATGTGGGTTTAATGCAAATGGGGTTTATGTTATTGATGCAAGCAAAAGAGATAAACGTTTAAATGCTTATTTTGGTGGACTTTTTAAAAGCAAAAGAGTGGTTCTTTTTGATACATTATTAAAAGCTTTAAATGAAAGAGAACTTTTAGCTGTTTTAGGACACGAGCTTGGACATTTTATTCATAAAGATATTATCAAAGCTTTATTTAACGGTGCTATAACTATGTTTTTACTTTTTTTTGTTTTTGCAAATTTACCTGAATTTGTTTACTTAGAAAGTCATCTAGAAGGAGTAAATGGCGGTGTATTTGCTCTTTTATTTATCTTTGCAAATATTTTTAGCTTTTTAATCTCTCCTATACTTAATGCCTTAAGTAGAAAAAATGAATTTGCAGCTGATCAACACGGAGCTAAAGTTACAAGCAAAGAAGATATGAAAAATGCGTTGATAGCTCTAGCAAGAGAAAATAAAGCTTTTATCAAAACAAGTAAAATATATACATTTTTTTATCTCAGTCATCCAAGTATTAGCGATAGAATCAAGGCTCTTTCTTGACTATAAAAAATGCTCTTATAGAAGCTAAATCTAGGTTAAAAGGTTATGAAAATGAAGCAGTATTTATACTCTGTGAATATCTAAAAAAAGATAAAGCTTGGTTATTTTTAAACCAAGATATAGAAATAGATCACAAACCTTATTTTGAGCTTATAAGACGTTTTAAATCTGGAGAACCTTTTGAATATATATTTGAAAAAGTGGATTTTTGGGGCTTAGAATTTAAGATAAAAAAAGGTGTTCTAATCCCTCGTTACGATAGTGAAATTTTACTTTTTCAAATTTTAAATTTATGCAAAAAAAATACTTTTAATAAGATTTTAGAAATAGGATTTGGAAGCGGAATTTTAAGCATTGTTTTAGCCAAAGAACTTGGGTTAAAAATCACAGCCTGTGATATCAATCCTAAAGCCTTAGAATTAGCTTTAGAGAATGCCAAATTACACAAAGTCGATCACTTAATTGACTTTAAACTTTGTAATTTTAAGCAAATTAAAGAAAATTATGATTTTATTTTTTCAAATCCACCTTATATTAAAAATTCATATCCTATAGATATTTGGGTACAAAAAGAACCCAAAGAAGCTTTATTTGGCGGAGAAAAAGGATATGAAATTTTAGAAGAAATCATACATTTTTCCCTTGATAAAAAAGTTAAATTTTTAGCTTGCGAATTTGGCTATGATCAAAAAAAAATTTTGGAAAAAATTTTATATCAAAATAATTTCATTGTTGATTTTTTCAAAGATGAACAAGGTTATAATCGTGCTTTTATAGCTAAATTTACAAATATGCGTTATGATAAAAAATAAAAGGAGAAACTCTTGAAAGCTGTTAATTTATTTTTACTTGCCTCCATCATAGGGGTTGAACTCATACTAGGAATAGTTGTTGCACCAACAATTTTTTTTCCTCAAAATCTTATAGGAGAAGGAGTGTTGAGCCATTTTCAAAGTGGCTTAATGATGACGCAAATTTTTATTAAAATGGGATATTTACTGATTTTTGTTTCAGTGGTTAATTTTTTATATGAAATTTATTCTCTTATAAAAGATGAAATGAAATTTCAAATAAAATTTTCAAAATTTATGCTGAGTTTGCTTATTTTGATTTTAAGCTTAATATTTGTTTTTTATTTTACTAATACCATAATTGAACTCCAAAACTTAGGCGAAAACGCTACAAAAACTCAAGAATTTATCAGTATCCATAATGCAAGTGAAGTGGTGATTAAAATCATCTTGATAATGCAAGTTTTTTTATATTTCTTAAGCTTTAAAATAGCAAAAAAATGATAGAATATTAAATAAATCCAAAAGAGAAGGAGTAGGCCATGATGATCTCTGATGCAACTATGATGCAACAAAATTATTATTTAAACAATGCACAAAAAGCTAGCGATAAAGCTTTAGAAAATATTGCAGCTGTTCGCGCAATAAGTGGAGTTGATAGTGCCAATTTAGCTATTGCTGATTCTTTAAGATCTCAATCAAGCACTATAGATCAAGGTGTCGCAAATGCTTATGATGCTATAGGGGTTTTACAAATTGCAGATGCTAGCCTTACCAATATCTCTCAAAGCACAGATAGACTTAATGAACTTTCAGTAAAAATGAACAATGCTACACTTAATGATTCTCAAAAAGGAATGCTAAGAACAGAAGCAACACGCATACAAGAATCCATCAATGATTCTTTTAATAATGCAACTTATAATGGAAAAAATGTCTTTCAAACTATGAATTTTGTAGTAGGTAGCGGAACTGAAACTACAAATTTAAATCCATTAGCAACAGGTGGATTAAGCATAGATAATCAAGATAGTATTACAAATTTTATGGATCAACTTGGAAGTTTAAGAAGTGAAATAGGCTCAGGTATCAATGCCATTACATCAAATATTAATGCAAGTGTTCAAAACAGCATCAACTCAAAAGCAGCTGAAAATAATTTACTAAATAATGACATAGCAAAAAATGTTAATGATTTTAATGCCAATTATCTAAAAGAAAATGCTGCTGCTTTTGTTGCTGCGCAATCCAACATGCAGCTTCAAAGCAAAATTGCTAATTTATTACAATAATATAAGCCCTAAATAGGGCTTATTTCTTTATCAAAATGACTTTAGAGCAAATTTTAGAAAAAACCAAAAACGTTCGTCTTGTAGCCGCAAGCAAGTATGTCGATGCAAGTATAATTGAAAAGCTTTTTGATCAAGGTATAGTAGAATTTGGAGAAAATCAAGTCCAAGCTCTAGCACAAAAAAAAGAAAATCTTGATGAAAAAAAATTAGACATAAAGTGGCATTTTATAGGAACTCTACAAAGCAACAAAATCAATCTCTTAATCAAACAAAAACCTATATTATGGCACTCTTGTAATGGTATTAAAATAGCTAAAGCTATGGACAAAAGACTTGATTATAAATTAAATACTTTATTAGAAATCAATAGTGCAAATGAAAATAGCAAAAGCGGTCTAGATCCAAATCAAGCTGTAGAAGAATATTTACAAATACAAGAAGAATGCTCTAATCTAAATCTTTGTGGCGTAATGAGCATAGGATCACACAGCCAAGATAAAGAAAGTATTATCAAAAGCTTTGAAACTACATTTAAAATTTATGAAATTCTTCAAAAACATGGGGCTAAAATTTGCTCTATGGGGATGAGTAATGATTTTGAAATTGCTATAAAATGCGGATCCAACTTAGTAAGACTTGGAAGCATTTTATTTAAAAATCTTAAGTAAGAACAATCTTACTTAAGCATATTTATTAGAAATTTCCTCTACTATACTATCAGAGATAATAAAATCTGTATGATAAAGCAAGCAAGATCCCGCGCTAATAACTTTTAAAACAAGTTTTTTATTATTTTTTTCATTAGGATTATGTGCATTTCTAGCAATTTCATGAATTTCATAGATTAATTCTCTATTTAATCTTGTCAAATCTAGCTCTATGATATTTTTTTCAAATTCCTTAGGTTCTGCGGTAAAATGATTTTCTTCTTTATTTTTGAAATCTTTTTTTGCTCCAAATTTTTTTATAGCTTTAATCTCGCCATCTTCAAGACTTTGTAAATCTTTAATTGCTTTTAAAAAAAAGCTAGGCTTCTCCCCTCCCTCAGCTTTAAATCCCAATACAAAACCATAGGCATTATTTTTTAAATTTTCATCTTTGATGATGTTTTCTATTTCTTCTACATTGCTTTCAAATACAGTAGCATCAAACGAAGAATAATAATCCAAAATTTCAATTCTACCATAACGCTTATTATTTTTACTCATCATGGATTTGAAATCTTCAATTTTACCTATACTTAAAATTTCTCCATTGTTTTTTAAACTTTCAAAATCTAAACTTTTAACATAATCTATGGCATTAATTTGTTCATAAAATCGATCTAAAGGATGGCCTGAAACATAAATTCCTAAAATTTCTTTTTCATATCCTAATTTTTCCATCACTTCAAATTCTTCATTTTTGGGAGTAAAATTTACTTGAACACCTGAAGTTAATTCCTCTTCACCAAAAAGAGAACTTGCAGCATTTTTTCTTACTTCAGCCATTTTACGCGATGCTTCGCTAAGATTTTCCATATTATCAAACAAAGCTTTTCTAGTAAAACCAAACTCATCAAAAGCCCCTGCCTTAATAAGACTTTCTAATGTTCTACGGTTTATTTTGGTAGGATCTATCTTACCTAAGAAATCATTAATATCCTTAAATTCTCCATCTTGTCTTGCTTCAAGTAAATTTTCAACTGCAGGAATACCCACACTTTTTATAGCCCCAAGTCCGTATATAATAGCATCCTTGCCATCTTGCTCTAAAGCACTAAATTCACGGATCGCTTTGTTAATCGATGGAGGTAAAAGTTTAATATTCATTTTTTTCATCTCATCAATATAAACAGCAATTTTATCCACATTGTTTTCTTCGCTTGTTAAAAGCGCTGCCATAAATTCACTAGGATAATAAGTTTTTAAATAAGCTGTTTGAAAAGTAATCAACGCATAAGCCGCAGAGTGAGATTTATTAAAACCATATCCTGCAAATTTTACGATAAGCTCCCATAAATCCTCAGCTTTTGCTCTATCATATCCTTGTTTTTCTGCTCCATCTGCAAAATCAGTCTTAAGCTTTTTCATCTTTTCAGGATCTTTTTTACCCATAGCACGACGCACTACATCAGCACCTCCTAAAGAAAAGCCACCTATAATTTGAACAATTTGCATAACCTGTTCTTGATAAACGATAACCCCATAAGTAGGCTCTAAAACCTTTTCTAAACTGTCAAAAGGATATTCTATACTTTTTAAACCATGCTTTCTGTCGATAAAATCATCAAGCATTCCTGATTCCATAGGGCCTGGACGATAAAGCGCAAGAACCGCAATGATATCTTCAAAACGCTCTGGTTTTAAGCGTGCATTTAAGCTTTGCATACCGCCTGATTCGATTTGAAAAATCCCTAAAGTATTTCCACTTTGTATGGTTTTATAAACTTTGCTATCATTTACATCTATAGTTTCCCAAATAATGTCTTTATTATAACGCTTTTTAATAAGCTTGATTGCATTATTGATTACTGTTAAGGTTTTAAGACCTAAAAAGTCAAATTTTATCAAATCCACATCTTCTAAATGATCTTTAGAATACTGCGTTACCAAATGTCTTTCATCATTTTTACTTTGTCTAAAAAGCGGAGTTTTCTTCCATAAACTCTCATTAGAAATTACAACACCTGCTGCGTGCATACCCGCATTGCGATTTAATCCTTCTAAAGCTCTTGCATACTCCCAAACTTCAGGACCTTTAGGATGACGATCGATAAATTCTTTGATTTTAGGTTCTTTTTCATAAGCAGCATCAAGAGTGATTTTAAGCTCTTCAGGCACAAGTTTAGCAAGCTCATCAGCATCTTGAATACTCATATCACAAACTCTAGCCACATCACGAATCACCCCTTTAGCTAAAAGCTTACCAAAGGTAATAACCTGTGCAACCTTATCTGCTCCATATTTATCAATCACATAATCAATCACTTCAGCACGTCTGTCTTGACAAAAATCCACATCAATATCAGGCATGCTCACACGCTCAGGATTTAAAAAACGCTCAAAAAGTAAACTATAAGGAATAGGATCTAAATCCGTAATCCTCAAACAATAAGAAACCAAACTTCCTGCAGCTGATCCTCTTCCAGGACCTACTGGAATGCCTTTATCTTTAGCCACTTTAATAAAATCATGAACAATAAGCATATAACCTGAAAATTTCATATTTTTAATGATATTAATTTCTACCTCAAGTCTTTGTTTGTATTCTTTATGCTTGCTTTCATCGATAAATTTTAATCTCTCTTCAAGTCCCTTTTTACAAAGCTCTTCAAAAACTATGTCATCATTATCAAAGCTAAATTCTTTTGTTTCTTCAGGCAAGGTAATATTATGATCTTTAGCATATTCTCTTGTAAATTTGAAATTCGGTGGAGTGGGATTGCCAAGATTAAGCTCTAAATTACATTTTTGCGCGATTTCTTGTGTATTTTCTATAGCTTCTGGAATATCTGCAAAAAGCTCACTCATTTGCTCAGGGCTTTTAACATAAAATTCATGCACACTATGACGCATTCTATCAGGGTCATTAAGTTTTTTTCCCATAGCTATACACATAAAAACCTCATGGGCAGCCGCTCTTTCTTTAAAAGTATAATGCGTATCATTTGTAGCAATGATTTTTATATTTAATTCTTTAGAAAGTCTGATAATATCATCATCTATCATTCTTTGATCACCTATACCATGACGCATGATTTCAAAATAAAAATCATCTTTAAAAACTTTTTTATACCATAATGCTGCTTCTTTTGCTGCTTCATAGCCTTTTGCACCAAAACGCACATTTCTTTCACTATAAGTATTTAAGTGCCAATTTACTTCACCTTGCAAGCAAGCAGAAGAACAAATAAGACCTTCGCTATATTTTTCTAAAAGCTTTTTATTGATACGCGGATAATAATACAAACCTTTAATATAACTTTGAGAACTTAAATACATTAAATTTTGATATCCGATCTCATTTTTTGCATACAAACAAAGGTGAAAACGCTGACGAGAACTTTTATCATCTAATTCATCGTGATTATGTAAATACGCTTCCATACCAATGATAGGTTTTAAACCTTGTGCTTTCATTGTTTGATAAAAATCAATTGCCCCAAACATATTTCCATGATCTGTCATAGCAACACTTGTAGCACCCTGCTCTTTTAAAGTCAAAGCTAATTCTTTAAGCTTATTAGCTCCATCAAGCAAAGAATATTCTGTATGTAAATGCAAGTGTGTAAATTGACTCATTTTCTTCCTTTAGTTTTTTAAGGCTTATTTTAATTTTGATAAAAATTATAAATTTTTCTCGCTGAATTTGAAAGAAATTGACCCTAAATTTCAACTTAAATTTTACAAAAAAGGCAAAAATTCAGCCAAAATAAACTATAATAAAAATTTAAGATTTTAATCTTAAATAAAATAAACTTTTCAAAGGATGAAATGATGAAAGTAAAAATTGCTTATTGCAATCTTTGAAATTATCGCCCACAAGCTGCAAGGGTTGCAGAAGAACTACAAAGCGATTTCAAAGATGTTGAAGTAGAATTTGAAATTGGCGACAGAGGTGATTTTATCGTTGAAGTAGACGGAAAAGTTATCTTCTCTAAAACACAACTTATTAATTGCGAAAGTGAAAGATTTCCATATCAAAATGAAATTAATCAATTAATAAAAAATAGAGTGTAATCAAACACTCTATCATAATATTTTCTCATATTCCTTGCCAATATATATGTTTTGCTCATACTCGATAATAGGACGCTTAATACAGCTTGGATTTTCTAATACAATTTTCTCAAGTTCTTTTTCATTTAAACTTTTAACTTTTTCTTTGTTTAAACCAAGTTTTTTAGAAGTTAATCCAGCAGTATTGATAAGATCTTCAAAAGATTTTTGTTTTAACCATGTGTATAAAATATCTTGATTAATCTTTTTAATATCCATAAAATCAAATACAACACCTTTTTGTGTTAAAGCATCCATAGCTTTCTTTACAGAATTACAATTTTTAATACCATAAAGTTTCATTTTCTAGCCTTTTTTACTAAATCTGCAATTAAAAAAGCAAGCTCTAATGCTTGATCCGCATTAAGCCTTGGATCGCATTGAGTCTCATAACGATCTTCTAAGCTTTGAGCAGTAACATTGCTTGCACCACCTGTGCATTCTGTTACATCTTTTCCGGTCATTTCAAGATGCACTCCACCTGGATAAATCCCTTCGCTTATTGCAATCTCAAAAAAAGATCCCACTTCTTGCATGATTTTATCAAACTCACGTGTTTTAAAATTACCTGCTTTTACTGTATTTCCATGCATAGGATCTATGCTGTATACTAAATTTAAACCTTCACTTTTAAGTTTGGAGAAAATTTTTGGCAAATTATTGATAATTTTATCTGCACCCATGCGGATAATAATATTTAATCTTCCTTCTTCATTATTTGGATTTAAAACATTTGCTAAAGCTATGATATCATCAGCACTTGCACTAGGTCCTATTTTAACCCCTAAAGGATTTTTTACTCCTCTTAAAAAATGTACATGAGCTTCATCAAGCGCCCTTGTTCTTTCACCTATCCAAAGCATGTGAGCTGAACAATCGTAAATTTCTCCACTTAAACTATCCACTCTAGTTAAAGCTTCTTCATAAGGCAAAAGCAAAGCTTCATGTGAAGTATAAACACTAACTTCTCTTAGACTCGGAGTATTACTTGTATTAATCCCACAAGCTTCCATAAAAGCCAAAGCTTGTGAAATTTTTTCACTGATATCAGTATATTGCTTATGGAGTTCACTCTTTTTTAAAAACCTCAAATTCCAACGATGCACTTCATGCAAATCTGCTAAACCACCCTTAGCAAATCCGCGCAACAAATTTAGCGTTGTTGCACTTTGATAATAAGCTTCAAGCATTCTATGAGGATCAGGAATGCGCGCTTGTTCGCTAAATTCAAAACCATTAATAATATCACCACGATAACTAGGAAGACTTATACCATTTAACTCTTCAAAATCACTACTTCTTGGCTTGGCAAACTGCCCTGCAATACGACCAATTTTTACAACAGGACATCCACCGGCAAATGTAAGCACTATAGCCATTTGAAGTAAAATCTTAAACATGTCACGGATATTTACAGCGCCAAAATTTTCAAAGCTTTCAGCACAATCTCCACCTTGAAGTAAAAAAGCTTCTTTTTTACAAACTCTTGCTAAAGACTTTTGAAGATTTCTCACTTCTCCAGCAAAAACCAAAGGAGGAAGTTTCTCAAGTCTTGCTAAAACTCTATTCATTTCCTCTTGATCTGGATAGATAGGTTGCTGTTTTATGGGATAGTTTTTCCAAGAATTCTTAGTCCACATGGTTTTTTCTTTCGTTTTATTGATCAGCTTCCTCTATAAGTTGAATAACCAAAAGGAGAAAGGGTTATTGGAACATGATAATGTTTTTGATCTTTAGAAAGCTCAAAACTTACCTCTACAAAAGGATAAAAAGTATTTATTTTGTGTGATGTGTAATAGTCTTTTGTAAAAAATTTAAGCTTATAAATTCCAAAAGCCCTATTTTCAGCTTTTTCATATGGTAATAAATCCCCTATTCTACCATTTTCTTCGGTAAATTCTTCACTTACTTTTTTCCACTGTTGATTTGCTTCCAACTTATAAAGCTCAACTTTTACTTTAGGAGCGGGTTGTCCAGAAGTAATATCCAAGACATGAGTGCTTAATTGATATTCAGTAGCACTCAAAAACATTGGCACGCTTGCTAATATTAATAAAGTTTTTTTAATAGAAAACATTTTCTCTCCTTATATAATATTTACAAGGAATATTATATAAGAGCATTATTAATAATTAAAATCAAATAATAAAAATTATAAATTAATTATAATTATTTAATTGTTAGACTTATAATAAAAAATAATTATAAATTATTTTTTAAGCTCTTTAATACGTGCTGCTTTACCGCGTCTATCTCTTAAGTAGAATAATCTTGCACGGCGTACACGACCACGACGCAAAACAATAATACTTTCCAAACTCTCACTATAAATAGGGAAAATTCTCTCAACGCCAACATTATTAGCACCCATTTTACGTACGATAAAAGTTTCGCTTACGCCATTACCTCTTCTAGCAATACAAATACCCTCAAAATTTTGGATTCTTGTTTTATCTCCTTCTTTGATACGAATTGCAAGCTTTAAAGTATCACCAGCACGAAAATCTGGAACATTTTTACCTTCAATTTGTTTTACTTCAAATTGTTCTATATATTTATTTTTCATAAAAATCCCTTATTTTTTGCGTTCATGCTCTAAAAATAAATCTGGACGAAAAAATTTCGTTTTGCAAGACGCCAAAGTAGTTTTTAAACTTGCAATTCTAGCGTGATTACCCTTTAAAAACTCTGAAGGAGTATAAAATTTTTGATTTTTTTTCTCAAAAATAAAAGGTTTTGAAAAAGCAGGTGCTTCGAGTAAATTATTTTCAAAGCTTTCTTCTTCCAAACTTTCCATATTCCCTAAAACCCCGTTAACATTTCTTAAAATCGCATCACACATTACAAGCGCAGGTAATTCTCCTCCTGTTAAAATAAAATCCCCTATGCTAAAAACTTCATTCGCAAAAATTTCAAGCACTCTTTCATCTATACCTTCATAGCGCCCACATACAAAAACTATGTGTTCTTTTTTACTTAAGCGTTTGGCGTCTTTTTGATTAAAAGTTTTACCACTTGGATTTAAAAAAATAAAATAGGGATTTTCTTTTTTTTCTTGAATACTTTTTAACACCTCATACATAGGTTCAACTTGCATCAAAAGTCCAGCTCCACCACCTATTTTATAATCATCGACTTTATGATAAGAATTTTTAGAAAAATCTCTTGGGTTATAAAAATTAAGTTTGAAAAGTTTTTTTTCTTTTGCTCTTGCAAGTATAGAATCCTGAAAGTAAAATTTCATAAGATTAGGGAATAAAGAAACGAAACTAAATTTCATGAATTTTCTAAAATTAAAAAAGCATCTTGCGTGCAAAAAATCTGTCGTTTTTCTATATCTATATTTTTAACAAATTTATCTAGATACGGAATAAAAAATATTTTAGAATATTTTTTATTCACCCATTTTTCATCACTTTGAATTTCAAATAAATAAGAAGCTCCAATTTCCAAGATATCAACAACTTTACCTAATCTTTTATCTTCTTCAAAAACTTCACACTCTAAAATATCAAAATAAAAAAACTCATCTTTTTTTAATTTACAAGTTTGTCTGCTTTTCTCGATACTCTGAAAAAGAATAAGATTGGTTAATTCTTTAGCTTTTTCTATATCTTCATAATTCTCAAATAAAACAGTAGAATTGCTTGCATTATAATGCTTAATCTTTAATATTTCTTTGGTATTTTTTATAAAAAAGGTAGCATCTTTTTTAAATTGAGAAGAAAAGTCGCTCAGGTTATGCAATTTTACATAACCCTTAAGACCCACAGTTTTACCAAGTTTTGCAACTTGAACAAAATCTTTTTCACTCAAGTGCTTTTACCGTTACCCTATAAGAACTTGCATCCTTGCTCTTATAAGCAGAGATTACGGTTTTTATAGCATTGATCATTTTTCCATTTTTACCTATAAGCTTACCTGTATCAACCTTATGTGCAAAAAGAACAATCTCAAAAAAATTTTCACTTAATTCAATTTTTTGAGTGTTAATCTGTTCAGGATAATCTGCAATTAATTTTGCGTATTCCCTAAGAAAATTCTCTACCATGATTATTTGCTAGTGATAGAAGCAACTTTATCGCTAAGTTTTGCACCAACACTTTTCCAATAAGCTAAACGCTCTGCATCAACTTTAATTACCTCAGGTTCTACCATAGGATTATAATATCCAATACTTTCTATCCAACCACCATCGCGACGTTTCCTACTGTCTGTAACCACAATACGATAAAATGGTCTTTTAGTTCTACCCATTCTTGTAAGTCTAATAACTGTCATTTATACTCCTTAAAAATTAAAAATTTTATTTATAGATACTATAAAAAGTATTTATAAATAAAATTTAAAATTGTCTTCTAGCTTGGCTCATCATTTGTGTCAAATTCTCCATTCCTTTTTTGCCTGAAAATCTTTTTGCAAGTTTTGCTGCATTACTAAATTGTTTTAAAAAACGATTGACTTCTACCTGAGAAAGACCTGCTCCCTCTGCTATACGACGTTTTCTAGCATTATTTAACAAATCAGGATTTTCTCTTTCTTTTGGAGTCATTGAAGAAATCATTGCCTTAATATGTATAATCTCTTTAGAATTATCCAAATCTATATCTTTTACCGCATTTGCCATTCCGCCAAGCCCTGGTATCATACCGATTAAAGACTTCATACTTCCTAATTTTTTAATACTTTCCATTTGGTTAAGAAAATCATTAAAATTAAATTCACCTTTTTTGATTTTTTGATTGAGTTTTTTAGCTTCTTTTTCATCAATCACTGCAGCAGTTTTTTCAGCTAAAGTAGCCAAATCACCCTCGCCCATGATACGACTTACTATGCGATCTGGTATAAAAACTTCTAAATCTGCTACTTTTTCACCTACACCAATAAATCTTAAAGGAATACCGATTTGTTTTGCTATACCTAAGGCTACTCCACCTTTAGTATCTGCATCAAATTTTGATAAAATTACCCCGCTGATACCTAAAACTTCATTAAAACTAGCCGCAGTCTTAACCCCATCTTGACCACTCATTGCATCAGCAACATAGAAAATCTCATCAGGATTTAAAACATCCTTAACTGCTTTTAATTCATTCATCAAAGTCTCATCTATAGCCAAACGCCCAGCAGTATCCACAAGCAAAACATCCACCATAGAACTTTCAGCCTTTTTTAAAGCCTCTTTAGCAACCCTAATAGGATCTTTTTCATTTTCTATGAAGAAAAGTTCAATTTCATTAGCTTCACAAAGTTGTCTTAGCTGCTCCACTGCCGCTAAACGCTGTAAATCACAAGCTGCAACTAAAACTTTTTTATTGCGTAATTTTAAATAATTTGCAAGTTTGATAGTGCTTGTAGTCTTACCGCCCCCTTGCAAACCTGCCATTAGAACTACTGTTGGGGGTTTAGAAGCAAAAACAAAACCTTGATTTTTGCCATTGACACTTAAAATATTTTCTAAATTTACTTTAATGGCATTTAAAAATTGTTTTTGACCTATTCCGTTTTGCTTTACATCTTCTTCTATCGAAGTCAAAAGCTCTTTAGTTACCTTATGGTGAACATCTGCTTTTAAAAGAGCTTTTTTTAAGGTTTCTAAAGCGTTCTTAAGTGCTTTTTCATCATCAACAAAACGTAATTTATTAATCGCTGATTTAAAAGATTCGCTAACTAACTCAAACACTTTATCACCTTTCTATAAAATTTTTAAATTAAACCTTGCATTATACAAAATTTTTTCTTAAATGGCTTTAAAAATCTAAATTTTTTATCTCAAAGCCAACTTTTGCAAAACTATTATCTAGCTCAGCCTTAAAATAATAATCAAAAATTTTAATTTCATAACTATGTAAATACATTCTATCGCTTGAAATTTTAGCATATTTTTCATCACCTACAACGCCATGTTTTATAAATTTAGCATGCACTCTGATTTGATGAGTTCTACCTGTTTGAATGACTATTTTTGCTAAGGTTTTTTTTGACTGCAACATAATAGGAGTAATGATACTTAAGGCACTTAAACCATCTTTTGAAACTTTACTTAATGCTCCACATTTTGCTTTTATGGTAAAAATAGGCTCATTCACTTCAACCTCTTCAGCCAAAACCCCATCTAAAACCGCAATATAACTTTTATAAACTCTGTGTTTTTTAAATTCTTCTATACAAAGCTTTCTAAAATCTTCATCTTTGCAAAGCAAAATCACACCGCTTGTTTCTTTGTCTAAACGATTTAAAAGCTTGGCATTAAATTTTTTCTCCAAGTCTTCACTCACATAAGCGTAAGGTTTATTAATAGCAATAATCTTATCATCTTCAAAAATAATTTGAGGATTTTTGGTTTTTATCACATTAAATCTTGCCTTATCGTTCATCAAAGCTCTAGCAACCACAACTTTTTTTCCATGTGAAAAAACACAACCCTTATCAATCAAATCTTTAGCTTCACGATTTGAAATTTTTTCTTGCAAAGCTAAGAGTTTATAAGCTTTTTCTTGCATCAATTCCCTTTTGTATAGTTTGCATGATAAGATCTAAATTTTCTTTTTTGGAAATTTTAGCTTTTAAATTTAAATAATGGATTTTATCATTTAAATCTTTTAAATTTTCACAAAAATATACATTTTCCACTTCTTCAAACAAAGCCTTTTGATTGTGAATAAATTTCCCGCTGATTAATACATTGTCAAAATATGCCACTTCTATAGGATTGTGTCCTCCTATGCCTTCTATGAAAGAACCTCCAAGTACAACAACATCAGAAATTGCATAAAAATTTACAAGCTCCCCTAAAGTATCTAAAAGTAAAATTTTTTTAGAAAATTTCTTATTTTCATCTTTTAAAGAGCTAAATTTTTCAAATTCTAAACCTTTGTTTAAAAGTAAATTTTCAACTTCTTTAAAACGCTCAGGGTGTCGTGGGGCGATAATGAGTTTTTCATTTTCTTCTAGTTTAAAATGATCAAGTAAAAGCTCTTCTTCATCTTTATGAGTACTAGCAAAAATGATAAGTTTTTCCTTAGGTTTGGTATAAATTTTATTATTTTTAATTTCTAAATTTGCCTTAATATTTTTAAAAATTTTAACATTTTTAGCTCCCAAACTTTCAAGTCTTACTTTATCTAATTCACTTTGAGCAAAAACTTCATCAATATAAGAAAAAATTTTTTTATAAAAAAAAGAAAATTTTTGATAAGAATGATAAGATTTATCAGATATTCTCGCATTAAGCAAAATAATCTTAGCCTTATAAATACGTGCCATAAAAACAAGCATAAGCCAATATTCTGCTTCAAAAATTACCAAAACCTTACAAGGATTAAACCAAAAAGGCAAAAAATTTTCAAAAGCAAGATAATTTACCTTTTTACAAAATTCTTTTGCACATTCAAAACCTGTTTGAGTAATAGTAGTTATTCTTGAATCAAATTTCAAAACCAAAGCTTTAATACTTCTTACCTCCCCGTAAGAACAAGCATGAAAATGTACATCAGCTTTTTCTTGATGTAAATTTTTATAAAGAAAAAATCGAGATTTTAAACTAATTTTGTATTTGGATTTTAAAAAAGAAAGCAAAAGAATAAAGACGGCACAAAATAAAAATGCCGTCCAAGTTAAAAAATAATAAAAAAAGATCAATTTTGTTCTTCTTGCTCTTTATAAAGAATTCTTCCGCAATGAGGACAAGTTACAATCTCTTCACCTTTTACAACGGACAGATAAGTCTTATCGTAAATTTTCATAAAACATCCATAGCATGCTTGTTTTTTAACAGGAACTACAGCAGTATTCTTCGCCCATTTGCGAATTTTCTCATAAAAACTTAAAACTTTTTGATTCATCTCACTCACAAGTTTAGTTTTTTTATCATAAACACTCATTCTATCTTTTTCAAGAACTTCCATTTCAGATTTAATACTTACTCTAATCTCGTTAATATTTTGCTCTTGTTTGATTTTTTCTTCTTCGAGTTCTTTTTTATAAGTTTCTTTATTCTCTAAAATTTTATCTAGTCTTACAATCTCATCATTTGCAGCGTCTAATTGCTCTTTTGCGATATCTTCTTCAATTTTTAAAGCATTAGCTTCTTTTTCTGTTTTTACCGCACCACTTTTTTTAGAAAGATCTTTAATTTTTGCTGAAAACTCGGAAATATGAGCATTATTTTGTACTTTTTGATTTTCTATATCTTTGATTTCTTCATCAATTTTTTCTAAATCTGTGTTGATTTTTCCTATTTTTAACTCAGCATCTTTTAAAGTCTTATTAATACTGTCTATTTTTGGTTCATAACTATCAATCTCTTGATCTATTTTTGATAAAAGCACTAATTGTTCAAGATATTTATTCATTTATTTTCCTTAAAAATATTGAAATGGATTTTTTGAAACTGTTATTATAACTTGTAGCGGCAAATTTTTCAAGTCTTTTGCTAAACATTGAGAAAAATATCTCTCACTTTCAAAATGACCCAAATCAATAAGACTGATTTGATTACTAAGCGCCTCTAAAGCTTGATGATATTTAAAATCTCCACTTAAAAAACAATCCGCATCTACTTTAGAAATTAAATCTCCACCACTTCCAGTACATATAGCAATACGCTTAATGTCTTTTTTACCACAATCGCTTACACGTAAAATTTGTAAATTTAACCTTTTTTTCACCCGGTCACACAAAGCTTCAAAAGACATAAAATTTTCTACATAAATCAAAAATTCGTCTTTAAAAGAAATTTTAAAACCTAAAATTTCTTTCGTAAAATAAGTATTTAAATGACTTAAATCATAATTTGTATGCATACTGATTAAAGAAATATTTTTACAAATCATTTCTTTAACAAAAGCCCTAGGATAAGTTTTGTCATATAAATCTTTTAAACCTTTAAATATCAAAGGATGGTGTGTGATAATTAAAGAATTTTCACTCGCTTTTTTAATGATATTTTCATCAATATCTAAGCTTAAATAAACAGTTGAAATTTCGCTATCCTTATCTCCAAGCAAAATTCCACTATTATCCCATGATTCTTGAGTATTAAAAGGACTTAATTGATCTAAAAAATTATAAATTTCACTCAGTTTCATTTAAATTTTTCTTATAAACTTCAGCACAATTTTTTGAAAGCTCACGAATTTTTAACATATAATCTTGTCTTTGTGCTACAGAAATTGCTCCTCTTGCATCTAAAAGATTAAAAGTATGTGCAGCAAGCATACAATAATCATAAGCAGGTAAAGCTAGTCCTTGTTCTAAAATATTTTTACATTCTTTGTAAGAATTTTCAAACTGCTCATTCAAGATTTTAACATCACTTACTTCAAAATTGTATTTACTAAATTCATATTCACTTTGCTTATGCACATCTGAATATTTAATTTTTTCTCCATTAAATTCACTCCAAACTATATCATAAACATTATCAACATTTTGAAGATACATGGCTATTCTTTCAAGACCATAGGTAATTTCAGCACTTACTAAATCTACTGCTATACCGCCAACTTGCTGAAAATAAGTAAATTGAGTAACTTCCATACCATCAAGCCATACTTCCCAGCCTAAACCCCAAGCACCTAAACTTGGACTCTCCCAATTATCTTCAACAAAACGAATATCATGACTTTTTAAATCAAAACCCAAATTTTCAAGACTTTTAAGATATAATTCTTGGATATTATCAGGACTAGGTTTAATCAAAACTTGAAATTGATAATAAGCACCTAAGCGATTAGGATTTTCACCATAACGTCCATCAGTAGGCCTTCTACTTGGAGCTACATAAGCAGCTGCCCAAGGTTTTTTTCCTAAACTTCTTAAAAAAGTTGCTGGATGAAAGGTTCCTGCACCTGCTGGCATATCATAAGGTTGCATAATCGCACAACCTTGCTCTTGCCAATAATTTTGTAAATTAAGTATCATTTGCGAAAAAGTCATTGCATCTCTCTTTATTGTTCCATATTTTCAATAGGTTTTTCTAAATTTTTATTCATTTCCAAATCAGGCTCTGTCTTAGCTCCAAAAATTTCTGCAGTTTTACTCCACATTAATTTATATTTACGCTTGAGAAATTCTATCTCTTCACGCGCATGTTTTAACTCATTGTTTAAGGTTTCTATAGTTTTTCTATCTTCATCATAAAGTTCTTGCATAGAATAAAGAGCATCTTTTAAAAATTTATTCTCATTTTTTAATGCTTCAAGTGTTTCATCTTTAGCATCTAAAACTTTTTCATGTAAATTTAAAATAGTTCCTATTGTTTTTTCAACAAAACTTTCCCCTGCTAAAGTCATTGAATTTACCATTGCAGGTTGAGATTTTGCAGCACTAGGCACCACACTAAAAGTACCTTGATGAGCTTCGATGTAAATTTTACCCTCTTCTTCTTTAAAATTTAAAGCCCCATTAGCCATCATACCTTTAACCACATCTTCATTTAAATGCACAAGTTTACAAAATTCTTCAAGTTCAAGATAGGTTTGCATTTTTATCCCTTATAATAAAACTTCTACCTCTTTTGAATCAGATACAAGTTTTTTTTCTTTTTCAAGACGATCTTCTTTAAGTTTTTGTGCTAAATCAACATCATAAATAGCTAAAATTTGCATAGCCAAATAAGCAGCATTGATTGCTCCAGCCTTACCAATAGCTAAAGTTCCTACAGGAATTCCACTAGGCATTTGCACCGTAGAAAACAAAGAATCCATACTTGCAAGATTACTTCCTGGCATAGGCACTCCTAAAACAGGTTTTGTGGTATAAGCTGCAACAGCTCCAGCCAAATGCGCTGCCATTCCAGCTGCTGCTATAAAAACTTTCGCACCTTTTTCTTCAGCATTTGCAATATACTCTTTTGTTCTTTTTGGGCTACGATGAGCTGATGAGATAATAAGTTCATACTTTACCCCAAAACTTTCTAAAGTTTTAGCAGCCTCTTTCATAGTCTCATAATCACTCTTGCTTCCCATTAAAATAGAAACAAAATTCATCTATATTTCCTTTCTTAAAAAACTTAATACACTGATTTTACTTGGTAATTGAATTTCATGTTCATTACCGCTATGAATTTCACTAAATTCTTTATTGTTTTTAGCAATGAGTTTTTTAAACTCTATAAAATATTTATCCTCTTTTTGATAAATTTTACCTAGTTCATTGTCACAAGTTTGAATCACATCGCCTAAAGGAGCTAAAATTTCATAAGGCGTGTTTAAAACGATTTTTCCTTTGCATTTAAAAAAGCTTCCATCTTCGCTTATAGCATGCACTTGATGAGAGCCTTCTTCTATGCTTGTATTATGATTTTGTGTGTCGGTTTTTTCTAAAGGACGCGAAACAAGATAGCCATCTGTAAAACCACGATTCTTAAGCGTAGCAATCTCTTTTTCATACTTGTTTGACTCAAACTTACCCTCTAAAACATCCTGTATAGCCATTTTATAAGTTCTTGTTGTAAGCGCAACATAATATTCGCTTTTGGTGCGTCCTTCTATCTTAAAAGCACTGATACAATTTTCTTGCATGATTTTTTCTATATAAGAACAAAGATTTAAATCTTTGGAATTAAAAACATGAGTACCATTTTCATCTTCTTCTAAACGAAATAAAGTACCATTTTCTGGATTTTTAGCATAAAGCTCATAATTAAATCTGCAATCATTTGCACAAGATCCACGATTACTCATTCTTCCACTTTGTACAGAGCTTATTAAACAACGCCCAGAATAAGCAAAACACATAGAACCATGCACAAAGGCTTCAAGTTCAATATCGCAATTTTCTTTTAAAGCTTTAGCATCTTTAAGCCCTAATTCTCTCGCAATTACAACCCTTTTAGCGCCCATATCCTTATAAACTTGAGCATCTAAATAATTTAAAATATTCGCCTGAGTAGAAACATGTAAAGAAATTTCAGGTGCAAGCTCTTTAACAAGACGCATAGTTCCAACAGAAGCTACAATAAAAGCATCGGGTTTCATCTCACGTAATTTTAATATATGTCTTTTTAAGCCTTCAATTTGAGAGCTTAAATGAAAACCATTTAAAGTAACATAAATTTTCTTACCACGCTCATGAGTATATTTGATAGCTTCTTCAAAACTTTCATAATTAAATTCTCTTGCAGTGCGCGATCTTAAAGAAAAATTATTCACACCCGCATAAACCGCATCTGCGCCATAAGCTAAAGCAATTTTTAATTTTGTGAAATTTCCTGCAGGAGCTACTATTTCAGGAATGATCATTTTTGCCCTAAACTTGCAATTAAAGCTTCTATATCATCATTACTTACAACATCAGCAGTACTATCACCTTCAATATGCACTGCAGAACTTACACGTTTTTTATCATCAATTTTACCTTCAAATAAAGAACTCATATAACGGCTTAAAGCACGCATTACATTAATAACACGTTCGATTTTTTGACGATGTATATCTTGATACTGCATTGCATCCATTGCCATCATCACTTCATCTTGTCCGCTTTGAAGATTTCCGACAATCTCCTTAGAACTTTTTTTAGCTTGATTGTTTAATTCTAAAGCTTCACTGAAACTTTCCACATTAGGAAATTTTTCATTAAGTTTAGAAAAAATATCAATATTTTTTTCTATTGCTTTATTTATTTCTTTGAGTAAACTTTCAGAATCCGCAAAAAAATTATTAATACTTTCAAGCTTATCCATCATTTCCGTTGCTTTAAGCTCGCTATCTTTTGTAACATCATCTAACTGATGTACAACTTTATGCTCCTGATTTGGTGGGGGTGGTGGCCATACTACACTAGGATTAGGTTTGTAATCAGCTATTTTGACATCTTCTAACATCAAAGCATCTTCTTCGGTATTCGATTCTTCGGTTTTTATCTCTGCTTCTGTCTCTGAATCAAGATCAACATCACCATTCATCAAAGCATCAAGCTCTTCTTGAGTCATTTTTTTCCCTTTTTTAAATCTAGATTTTCAATAATTGCTCAAAATTATAATCAATTTTATCTAAAACAAAAATATAAATTTTTATTTTTTAATCTTTTTAAATTAAATTTTTAAATTTATTAAAAAAAATATATTAATTAAATCTTAATTAAAAATTTTATGATATAATTTTATAAATTTAATTACGTAAAGGAGTAAAAATATGGGAAAATTTGTTAATAATATAGATGATTTTTTCAAATTTTGCAAACAAAATGAAGTGCTTTTTGTTGATTTTCGTTTTACAGATATGATAGGAACTTGGCATCATATTACCTATAATCTTCATGCAATCAATGAAGAAACATTTCAAACTGGCATTCCATTTGATGGAAGCTCAATCCATGGATGGCAGCCTATAGAAAAATCAGATATGATTTTAAAACCTGATGCTCAAAGTGCTTTTTTAGATCCTTTTACAGCTGATCCTACTATCATAGTATTTTGTGATGTGTATGATATTTACAAAGGACAAATGTATGAAAAATGTCCAAGAAGCATAGCAAAAAAAGCAATGGAACACCTTAAAAATAGTGGCATAGCTGATACTGCTTACTTTGGACCAGAAAATGAATTCTTTGTTTTTGATAGTGTAAAAATAGTTGATACTACTCATTGTTCTAAGTATGAAGTTGATACCGAAGAAGGAGAGTGGAATGATGATAGAGAATTTACCGATAGCTACAATACTGGACACAGGCCAAGAAACAAAGGTGGATATTTTCCAGTTCAGCCAATTGATTCTTTAGTAGATATTCGTTCTGAAATGGTTCAAACCCTTGAAAAAGTAGGTCTTAAAACTTTTGTTCATCATCATGAAGTTGCACAAGGACAAGCTGAAATAGGAGTAAATTTTGACACGCTTGTAGAAGCAGCTGACAATGTTCAAATTTATAAATATGTTGTAAAAATGGTAGCTCATTTAAATGGCAAAACTGCCACTTTTATGCCAAAACCTTTATACGGAGATAATGGCAATGGTATGCATGTTCATATGAGCTTATGGAAAGATGGGGTAAATTTATTTTACGATAAAGATGGATACAGTGGACTTAGTCAAACTGCTATAAATTATATAGGTGGAATTTTAAAAAATGCTAGAAGTGTCGCAGCTTTTACAAATCCAAGTTCCAACTCTTACAAAAGAATAGTTCCTGGCTTTGAAGCTCCTTGTATTTTAACTTATTCTTGTCAAAACAGATCAGCAAGTTGTCGCGTTCCTTATGGCATAGGTAAAAATTCAGCTCGTATAGAAATTCGCTTCCCTGATAGTACTGCTAATCCTTATTTAGCTTTTGTTAGTCTTTTAATGGCAGGGCTTGATGGAATCAAAAATAAAACCATTCCTGTAGGTCCTATGGATGAAAATTTATTTGATCTTACTTTGGATGAAATACGTGAAAAAGGGATAGAGCAATTACCACATACTCTAAGAGGAAGTTTAGAAGCTTTAATCCGACATAATTCTTATTTAAAACCTGTAATGAGCGATATTTTTATCGATGACTATCAGCATTTAAAATTTGAAACACAAGTTTGGCCAGTAGAAGCTCGTCCAACTGCTTATGAATTTAAAACTTGCTACTCTTGCTAAAAATTTAATGGCGTTTAACACGCCATTAAACTAAAAAAGAATTAAAAATATTTATTTTATATCAACTATCGCTTAAGTTGATTTACAATTCCTAGCATATCATCACTTGTTGTAATTGCCTTAGAACCCGCTTCATAAGCCCTTTGTCCTGTGATAAGATCTGTCATTTCTTCAACAAGCTGAACATTACTAAGTTCTATAAATCCATGTCTTATTGTTCCAAGTCCATCTTGTCCTGCTATACCCGCAACAGGTGCACCACTTGCTCCTGTTTCAAGATAAAGATTATCACCCATAGAATGAAGACCCGCTGGATTTATAAACTGAACTAGCTCCACTTGGCCAATTTGAGTTTCTTGTTGCTCCCCTGGTAGCATTACAGAAACGGTTCCATCTGTAGCAACATTAATTGCTGTTGCGCCTTCAGGTATTGTCATTTCAGGTAAAAGTCTATAACCATCTGAATTTACAATATTGCCTTCATTATCTTTTGTAAATTGCCCATTTCTAGTATATCCTATAGTGCCATCAGGAAGTTGTATTTGAAAAAACCCATTACCTGCAATAGCCATATCAAGACCATCAGTACTTGTTGATTTTAAATTTCCTTCAGTAAAAACTTTAGTTACCGCTGTTGGACGCACACCCACACCCACTTCTATACCCGAAGGAGAAAGAGTAGTAGCTGAAGTTGAAGTTCCTGCATACTTCATAACTTGATACATAAGATCAGCAAATTCTGCGCGACTTTTCTTAAAACCTGCTGTATTAACATTGGCGATGTTATTTGAAGTAACATCAATTTGTGTTTGCTGCGCTACCATTCCCGTAGCAGCAGTATGAAGTGATCTCATCATTTTTAATCCTTTTTTTATTTTATTTTAAATTATTTAACAGCTGCAAGCTTATTGATAGCTTCTTGATTTAAGTCATCCATATGAGCTGTCATAACTTTTTGATACATTTCTACCATTCTGTTTGCTTCAATCAGTCCTACCATTTCAGTAACTGGATTAACATTTGATCCCTGAGAAAAACCTTGGCGAATAGCATTGGAGTTTTCCAAATCTCTAATGCGGGTTAGATCATCTATTTTATAGACATTATCCCCATCTTTTTGCAAAGCTCTTATATCATCTACTTGTGCTACAAATAATCTTGCATTTTGAGCTCCATCAACCTCAATGCTTCCGTTTTTATCAACGCTAATTTGAACAGCACCATTAGGAATGCGTATGCCAGCATTCTGAGGATTATTAAAATAATCACTACTTAATACCTTGTATCCTTGCTTATTTACCAAATAACCCTCATCATCAAGTTGAAAATTTCCATCTTTAGTTAATCTTACTTCTCCATCTTTGGTTTGAACCAAATAAAAAGCATCTTCTCTAGTCATTGCCAAATCCAAAGGATTGTTTGTGGCCTTTAAAGAACCTAGGCTAAAATCCGTATATTCTTGAGAAACTTGCGGGATTCCATCTATTGTAGTATTTACAAAACGAGATGCATCTCTTGTGTGATTTTCTATAGGCAACTCATCCTGAGTTTCTTTAAAAATCCTTTTAAAATCTGCAATAACCACATCATCTCTTTTGTATCCACTTGTATTAATATTGGCAAGATTATTAGTAATCACATCAAGTTTATTAAACTGAGTTACCATTCCACCAGTTGCTTGATAATATCCATTTTGCATATTTTCACCTATAAAATTAAGATTTTATAGCTATAAAAGCAAAGAGTGTTCCAACTTTTAAAAACAAAGAAAAATAAATATTTGAAAGATTATTAGGAGAGAATTTTAAACTATAAAAAGCAAGATTTGACTCAATCTTGCTTTAAAAATCAATTTTAATCCATTTGACGACGCAAGAAAGTCGGTGTTTCAATTTGCGCCATTATCTCTTCATCGTAACCACCGCTTACCTTTTTAAGACTTAAATAAGGATTTTTCTTAGAAGCTTGAGCTTCTTCGGTAGATTTTTTAGCTACTGCATCTTTGTCTTCAAACCCTGTCGCAATAATAGTCACTTCAACTCTATCTTCCATGCTATCATCTGTGGTAGAACCAAAAATAATCTTAGCATTTTCATCAACAATTTCTTGTATGCTATTTGCTGCTGCTGAAATTTCAAACAAAGAGCAATTAGAACTTGTTTTAAAATGTAAAATAACTCCCTTGGCACCTTTAATATCCATTCCATCAAGCAAAGGAGATTCTATAGCGTTTGAAAGAGCCTCTTCTATAGCATTTTCACCACTAGCACTACCAACACCCATAAGTGCGAGTCCGCGATGACTCATGATGGTTCTTACATCCGCAAAGTCAACATTAATATCTCCATTATCAAGCAAGATAGACACCATACCTTTTACAGCACGAGCTAAAATATCATCAACCAATCTAAAAGCATCTTTAATGCCTGCTTTTTTATCAATAATGCTCAATAATTTTTCATTTTGAATTACAAGAATAGAATCACTTTCTTTTTTAAGCTCAAGGAGACCGCTTTCAGCAAGTTTTTTTCTTTGTTTTCCTTCGAATGCAAAAGGCATAGTTACAACAGAAACAGTTAAAGCTCCAATCTCTTTAGCTGCTTGTGCAATAACTGGAGTGGCACCCGTTCCAGTACCTCCACCAAAACCTGAAGCAATAAATACAATATCACTTTGACTAAGACTTGCTTTTATTTCTTCAAAACTTTCTCTAGCACTTTCTGCACCTACTTCAGGAAGCATACCAGCGCCTAAACCTTTAGTTTTTTTCTCGCCAAGTTGAATTTTAGTTTTTGCTAATGAAATTGAAATAGCTTGTGCATCAGTATTTGCTGCAATTAAATCAAGATCATTTAATCCCATTTTAACCATATGGTTGATCATATTACCGCCACCGCCACCGCAACCTATAACCTTAATTTTTGCACCTTTATTATGTTGCATTTCTTCTACTAAAAATTCACTCATAAAAATTTCTCCTTGTTAAAATTGATTCATAATTTTATGCCAGATATTTGAAAAAACGCTAGGTTTTTTTTCTTTTGGCTCTTTAAAATCTAATTGTTCTTGTATTGCAATTGTATCATTTTCTTGCAAATTTTCATCAAAAAAATCAGATTTTATTTCACTTTCTGCATCTTTTTGCAAAACAATATCTTGTTTAATTTGACGATTAAAATTTTCAATTTCCCCTTTATATCTTAATTTTTCATTAGAATCAAGTTCATAAGGCGTAAAATACCCCGCTCCATATAAACAAAGTCCTATAGCACAAGTATTTTCAGGATCATTAAAAATTTCACTAAAACCAGTAATCAAATCTTTTCTTGCAGTAGCCAGTCTAACTGAGCGATTATCAAATGTTGCAGGAGCAAGCTCATCAATACCTGCTAACTTAGTCATTCCACCTGTTAAAACAACTCCACCGCCTGTAGCATTGGCATAACGATTATCACTTAAGATTTTTGCCAAAATCATCAAAGTTTCTTCCGCTCTTGCATAAATTACGTTTGAAATAATATCCAAAGAAACTTCATTAACCTTTCTTTCATCGCCCATTGAAGGAATTTGTATAAGGGTGTTAGGCTGTTGCGAAAGAGCTGCATAATTAAGCTTGATTTTTTCTGCTTCTTTTAAAGGTGTATGCAATGCCATTGATAAATCTTGGGTGATATTAATCGAGCCAATTTGCAAACAATCATTGTATCTAATTGAATTTCCAGTATGAACAACCATATCACAAATCGCTCCACCCATATCAATCAAAACAGCGCCTAATTCCTTTTCGCTATCATCTAAACAAGCTATAGCTGAAGCATATCCTGAAAGAACTATATTATCCACTCTTAAATCAGCTAATTCAACCGCTTTCTTAAGATTTTTAATATGAGATTCTTGTGAAATCACTATATGGGTTGAAACTTCTAAACGATTGCCACTCATTCCCAAAGGATCATCAACATGTTCAAGATCATTAACCTTAAAATTATAAGGCAAAACATGGATAATTTCATAACCACTTGGTAGATTGGCAGTATGCTTAGCTGTACTTACAGCACGATGGATTTCTTTAATGCCTATTTCATGATTTGGAATATTAACAACACCTACACTATCAACGCTTTTAGTATAAGCACCTGATATAGACACCACAACCTTATCATAATGAACTCCGCTCATCATCTCAGCACTTCTAACAGCTTCTTCAATAGATTTAGAAGCAAGCTCTATATTGGTAATGGCACCTTTTTTAACCCCGTTGGTTTTTGACTTGGAAAAACCAATAATTTTTAATCCATCTTCATCTTTTTGAGCAATAATGGCACAAGTCTGGGTTGAGCCTAAGTCAATTCCTAATATATTCAAAATCAATTCCCTTTATAATAAATTTTTATTGGATATATCTTTTTAAGTTCATCAACAAGTTCTTGCTTAAGCTCATTTGCTTTTAAATTTTGCAAATTTTGCTCAAGCATAGTTTTGTATTGTTTAAATTTATCGGAGTTCATATCTAATTTTTGTTTATTTATTTTATATAATATTGCTTTATTGTCGTTAATGACCACATAAGAACTATTTTGATCAGCATTAAATACATTCATTAAAAAATAAGCAAATTCAGAATCATTTAATATCTTATCACTAAGCTTTACACTCTCGCGAGAACTATCTCGACTT
This sequence comes from Campylobacter sp. BCW_6460, assembly GCF_001762705.1. NCBI lineage: Bacteria > Pseudomonadati > Campylobacterota > Epsilonproteobacteria > Campylobacterales > Campylobacteraceae > Campylobacter > Campylobacter sp. BCW_6460. Next base: position 31,255 of record NZ_MJXI01000033.1, read on the forward strand.
ACAAAGCCTATATCATCGCCTTTAAAATTTACTAAACTATTTTTGGCTTTTTCTTCTAAATTTTTTCTAGCTTGTTCACTTAAATACATAGGTAAAACTTCTTCTCTAGCTTCTTCAAAAGTTTTATTTCTTATAGGATCTACTTTATTTAGTTTAACTATGATATATCCGTTATTATAAGGTGCTGGTCGTAAAACATCTCCATTTTTAGCTTTATTCAAAAGATCAATTGGATAATAAACATCAGATTCACTAATATTTTGATCTTTTTGAAAATTATCTTTCCCATTTTTTAAATCTAAAAATTTAGCATTAGCCACATTCTTTAGTTGCATTAAGGCGTAATCTTTAGCAACTTCATTTTTAGCAGACTGAAAATCCATCACTTTACCTGCAAAATCTTTATATTTTAGTTTATTTTCATCTTGATTGTAAAATTTTTCTAATTCTTTGTCGTCAATTTTCTCATTGCTAACTGGCAAAAAATAAGTTGAAATTTCATATATTTTTTTAGTTTTATAATCTTCTTTATGTTCATTCCAAAGCTTTTTTAAATCCTCTTCATTAATCTTAATATTTTTTTTGTCATAATCAATTTTTGCAATACTTAAAGCATCTTGCATAAAATAACTAGAAGCTAACATTTTTAATTCCTCATCTTTGCTAGGAATATTAAAAATTTGATTAAGTTTATCAGTAATTACTTCATTTGCAAGTTGTGTTTCATAATCTTTTGGAGTTAAATTATTGGCATTTAAAAGTTCATAATAAATTGTTTTGTTAAAATCCCCTGTAGGATCTTGAAATTCTCTAGTATTTGCAAGTTTTTGTAAAATTTCATTCTCGTTTACGCCAATACCCAAATCTTTAGCAAAATTTAACAAAAGCTTATCTTCAACAAGGGAGCTTAAGGCTATATTTTTAATGCCTAGTTGCTCAGCATTTTCTGGAGTTAAAGCACCATTGCTAATTTGATTATAATAACTTAAAATCTGTCTATATCTAGTATCAAATTCGCTAAAACCTATCTTTTCATTTCCTACAGTTGCAACACTCGAACTTCTATTGAGATTAAAATCATAAGCACCCCAACCTAAAAAGCCGGCGCCAACAAAAGCTATAGTACTAACCCATATAGTAACAACGAGATATTTTTTGTGATGTTGCATCCAAGTAAGCATATCATTCCTTGATTAAATTTAAACTAGATATTGTATCGTAGAAGTGTTTAAGTAGAGTTTAATTATAAAATTTTTACCAAAAAATATTTGTTCTTTAAATTTTATGATTTTTACAATGAAATTTAGTTATAATTATAGTTTATAAAAATTTATTAGGATTGATTTTGGAAATTCCTCATATCCCAGTTTTACTTAATGAAGTTCAAGAGATTTTTAAAAATCTTAAAACAGGTTATTTTTTAGACTGCACTTTAGGATTTGGCGGACACAGTGAAGCTTTGCTTAAAAATCATCCTGATCTTGAAATCATTGCTTGCGATCAAGATCAACAAGCTTTAGAATTTTCTAAAAAACGTCTTAAAGATTTTCACAATAGGATAACTTTTATACAAAGTAATTTTAGTGAAGTTTTAGAAAAAATTTCACATAAAGAAGAATTAAGAGGTATTTTAGCAGACATTGGAGTTTCTTCATTTCAACTTGATAGTAACGAAAGAGGTTTTAGTGTAAATTCTGACTTTTTGGATATGAGAATGAATCAAAACTCCAAAATATCGGCTTATGAGGTTGTTAATACTTATGCAAAAGAGCAATTAACTTCCATTTTTAAAGATTATGGAGAATTGCACGATGCACATTTTATTGCTGAAAAAATTTGCCTAGAAAGAAGTAAAAATCCAATCAAAAGCGCCAAAGAACTTTATCAAATCATAGGAAAAGGCAAGCAAAATCATAGAAAAATTTCCAAAGCTACTTTAGCATTTCAAGCCATTAGAATAGAAGTAAATCAAGAACTTAAAGTGCTTAAAGATTTTCTTGAGCATTTAGAAAATTTAAAACCAAAAAATTGCATTTTAGCAATCATTAGTTTTCATTCTTTAGAAGATAGAATAGTAAAAAATTTTTTCAAAAAATGGTCAAAAAACTGCATTTGTCATGAAAAAATAATGCGTTGCGAATGTGGAAATAACCATAGCCTAGGGCAAATAATAACCAAAAAAGCCATAAGCGCAAGCAAGGAAGAACTTTTAAAAAATTCTCGCTCTAGTTGCGCTAAAATGCGGGCTTTTTATTTTAATAATTTGGATAATAAATAATGCTAGAAGATGATTTTATAAAAGAACGCCAAAACATACGCCAAAAAATGCTGAAATTTTCTCGTGCTATAAATCAAGGCAAACCGCTTGATGATGATTTAAGAGATGAAATTTCTAGCGATGACATTTTAAGACGTCGTTTTAAAAAAAAGACTCCTAATAAATTCTTAGAAGAACTCGATGAAGAGTATGAGTCAAAACATACTAAAAAATCAAATATATATTTAAAAGAAGATCTGATCAATGTTAAATTAGAAGAAAAGCAATCTCTTGCTAAAAAAATTTTTTCCAAAATGAAAGAAAGAAAAAAAGAAGAAAATAAAAAAACTAAAAAGATTTTTTCGTTTGGAAGAAAAAAAATAAACGAGATAAAAAATATTCAAACCAAACCAAAAATTCAAACAAAAAATGATCAAAACCCTATCCAAGATAAAAAAGAAAAAAAAGAATCTATAAAACCTATAGAAAAAATTCAAAAAACTGAACCTAAGATACAAAATTCTCAAACTATAGAAAAACAACCCGATATTAAACAAAGTTTGGAAAATTTACAAAAAAAAATAACACCACAAGAAAATAAACAAGAACTTCCAAAACCATCTAATCAAGCTCAAGAAAAACAACAAAATGATGAAGATGCTCAAAAGGCAAAAAATGTTTTACTAGAAGGCTTCTCTAATGCCACCAAAGAAGATAGAAACCTAAATTTCAATCATCTTCTTTTTGCGGCTTTACTTGTTAGTTTTGCGTTATTTTTATTTGCTCCACAAATTTATATTAGAAATCAAATTTATTATCTTAGTAGAGAAATTGCTACATTAAGAACAGAAGAAAGCGTTTTAAACGAAGAAAATAAAGATTTAAAAAGAAGACTTGAAAATATGCGATTCCAAAATCAAATTTTAGATTATTTAGAATGAATAATCTTATCTAAAACATACTGCTCTAAATTTGCTTTTGGAATTTCTTCTTTTAAGGCTTCCTTATAAATTTCACCTGCCATTATAGAGTATTTTTCATAAGCAAAATAAGGGAAATGCAAAGCCCAGGCTTTTTGTATTATTTTTTTTGAGATTATTTTGCGAGTATAAACTTTAAAAATATCATATCCTATAAATACACAAGCAGTAACCATAACAGCACTCACTATGCTTATATGAAAGTCAAGTTTTGTTAAAAAATAATGAGTAATTAAAAGCAATGGTAACAAAACCACAGCACAAAAAACACCAAAATAAATATAAGAATTTAGAATTTTGAAATTAAAATTTAGCTTAGAAGGATCTACAAGCATACCGTCATTAAAAAGTGCATTTGCTTCTAATAAATCCTTCACTAAAACAGGTTGTTCTGATACTTTAAATAAAAAACGAAGGCTAAATTCTTTAAATTTTTTCATAATCCATGCTTTATTTTTTAATTAAAATTTTATCTAAAGAAAATTAATTTTTACTAAATATAAACCTCTTTCAATTGCTTATTAATTCTTCTGTGATTCTAGCGATTTCTAATTCTTCATCTGTAGGAATAACAAGCACTTTAACTTTAGAATTGGCATGATTTATCATTCTTTCGCCCAAAATCCTTTGTTTGTTAAGTTCAAAATCTAACTCGATACCAAGATGAGCTAATCTCTCACATACTTTTTGTCGAACCAAACTATCATTTTCTCCTATACCACCTGTAAAAATAATAGCATCGGTTTTTGGCAACACGGCAAAGTAGGCTCCCATGTATTTTACAAGACGATAGCAAAACATATCAAGAGCCAAACGTGCTTTATCGTTACCTTGTTCTATCTCTCTTTCTATATCTCTAAAATCATTATAACCACAAATTCCATATACTCCACTTTTTTTATTCATCAGCGTATCTATTTCTTCTATAGTTAAACTTTTAATATGGCTTATAAAAGGTAAAATAGCAGGATCTATATCCCCACAACGCGTTCCCATAATAAGTCCTTCAAGCGGAGTAAATCCCATAGAAGTATCCACACTCTTACCTTTTTCTATAGCACATACACTTGCACCATTTCCAAGATGAGCAGAGATAATATTTAATTCATCTTGATCTTTTTGAAGAAATTTTGCCGCTCTAGAACTAACATAAGCATGGGAAGTCCCATGAAAACCATATCTTCTAATATTATGCTTATCATAAAAATCATAAGGCAAAGCATACATATAAGCAAAATCAGGCATAGTACGATGAAAAGCTGTATCAAAAATAGCCACATTTGCAACACTAGGTGCAGCTTTAATCATTGTTTTTATACCTGCTAAATGCGCAGGATTATGCAAAGGAGCAAAAATACTAACCCTATCTATCTCTTTAAGAACATAGTCATCTACTAAACAATGCTCACTTAAATTTCTTCCCCCATGAACTATACGATGACCACAGCCATCAAGAGCATTTAAATCCGCTAAAATTCCTGATTCTTTAAAAAGCTCATTGACTATACTAAGCCCTTCTTCGTGATTATTTATCGTTAATTCTCTTTCAAAACTTTCATTATTTAAAACATTTTTTAATATAACTTTTGAATTTTGCTCTCCGATTTTCTCTACTAAACCACTCGCTTTAACGATTTTATTATCAAAAAATTTAAATTTAATCGATGAAGAACCTGAATTTAAAACTAAAATTTTCATTTATTATTCCTTTCTATTGAGCTTGTATAGCACTTAAAATAACAGTATCTACAATATCATCCACCAAACATCCGCGACTTAAATCATTAACAGGCTTTTTAAGACCTTGTAAAATAGGACCGATTGCTAAAGCATTAGCGGTTCTTTGAACTGCTTTATAACAAATATTTGCTGCATTAAGATCAGGAAAAATATATACATTTGCATGGCCTGCTATCTTAGAATTTGGCATTTTCTTTGCTGCAGTCTTTAGGTCATAAGCACAATCAAACTGCATAGGACCATCTATATTTAACTCAGGGTATTTTTCTTTGGCAATCTTTAATGCTTCTTTTACAAGATCTACGCTTTCTCCCTTACCACTATCGCCACTAGAATAAGAAAGCAAAGCTATTTTTGGTTCAAGTCCAAAAGACTTAGCAGTCATAGCACTTACATAAGCACTAGTTGCAAGCTGTTCAGCGCTTGGACTTGGATTTACAGCACAATCCGCAAAAGCTAAAACTTGATCTTCAAGCCCCATAAAGAAAATTCCCGAAACAGAACTAATACCTTCTTTGGTTTTAATAAGCTGCAATGCAGGGCGAATCGTTTCAGCTGTAGTAGTTGATGCTCCGCTAACCATAGCATCAGCTTTTCCAGTATGTATAAGCAAAGTTCCAAAATAAGTTTTATCCTGAACTAGCATCTTAGCCTCTTCTAAACTCATTCCTTTAGATTTTCTTGCCTCGTAAAGAATGGAAGTAAATTCTTGATTATATTCTGAATTGAGCGGATTTATAATTTTTATAGTGCTTAAATCAAGACTTAATCTAGCAGCATCTTGTTTGATTTTTTCCTCATCACCCAATAAAATAAGATCAACAACTTTACTTTTTAATAAAATTTCAGCAGCTTTTAAAATTCTCTCATCATTACTTTCTGGCAAAACAACAGTTTTTTTATTTTTTACGCTTTGTTTAATCAATTCATATTTAAAACGATGCGGAGTTATAAAATCATACTCTTCAAGCTTTTGCACTTCTTCAAAATTAAATTTTTCATTAATCAAAACATAATTACGACCATCTAGGGCATGATCGAAATATTTTTGAGCTATAAGTTTATCTTCATCGTTAATAATAGCAGCGATAGGGGTATTAAGATTTTTAGCCAATTTTATACTAAGATCAAATCCATCAAGTATTCCAAATTCGCAAAAGCTATTTACAAGCACAAAATCGTATTTGCGTTTTAACTCTTCGTATTCTTCTAAAATAACATTAAAAAAATTATGAGGATCTTTACTAAATTCCTCCATTGCCTCTCTAAAGGTAAAACCATAAGCGCTTTTTACAGTTTGATTGATATTAAATTCTTCCAACCAACCTTGCAAAACAGGGACGCGATGTATGTATATTACAGGGCAATAAATTGCGATATTTTTGTAAATTTTGCTATAATTTTTAAGCAAATTTGTACTAATAATAGTATTCAACTCATCACTTCTAGATCTCATCAAATAAAGATTTGCCATCATTTTCTCCTTAAATTTATAAATGTGGAACACTCTTTGCTTTTTCTAATTTTAACAAAAGAAAAATAAAAAATTTATATTTTAAAGGACGAAAATGAAAAAAGTTTTATTTTATGTGTTACCGTTTGCATTTTTTGGTTGTTCTGCAACGGTTGATCCACAAATTTCAATGAAACCACCTGCTTATGTAGAAGAACTTGCACCAAAACAAAGTAATAATATAGAAAGTGCACCAGGATCGCTTTTTGGCAAAGGGGATAATCCTTTATTTTCAGATAAAAAAGCTATGAATGTAAATGATTTAGTTACAGTTGTTATACAAGAAAGTACCACTCAAAGCACACAAGCTAATAAAGCAACAAGTAGAACTAATACCTCAAATTTAGGCGGAGGTGCTTTAACAGGAAGTTCAGGAGTGGTAGCTAATGCTCTTAATAAAGTCAATGCTTATTCTAATATAGGCTTTCAAACCAATAGTTCAAACAACTACACAGGAACAGGCTCACAAAGCAGAAATGAAAGTTTCAAGACTACAATTTCAACGCGTGTAATTAAAATTTTATCAAATGGTAATTATTTTATCGAAGGCTCAAGAGAGCTTTTAATCAACGGAGAGAAACAAATCATACAATTAAGCGGTGTTATTCGTCCTTATGACATCGGTCAAGACAATACTATAGATAGTAAATATATAGCAGATGCTAAAATTCTTTATAAAACAGAAGGTGAAGTGGATAGAAGCACAAGAAAACCTTGGGGTAGCAAAGTTATAGAAGCGATATGGCCATTCTAAAAGCAAGGTTAAACCTTGCTTCTTGGCTTTTATTCTTTTACAGTCCTACTTTTAACCTCATCTTCAACTTCAGCTAAAAATCTATCTACAAGTTCACTTTCTTTTAATTTAGCTACAACTTCACCATGTCTTATAACAAGTCCTTGATTTTTCCCAAAGGCTATAGCCACATCAGCGCCCTTAGCTTCACCTAAAGCATTTACTACACAACCCATAACACTGATATTTAAAGGTTCTTTTATATGCTTGGTTTTTTCTTCTACGATTTTAATCGCGCTTAACAAATCACTTTGAATCCTACCGCAAGTTGGACATGAGATGATATTTACTCCGCTTTTTTGCACTCCACTATCTTGCAAAATCGCTCTTGCTACACGAATTTCCTCTTCAAGCTCACCCGTCATAGAAACACGCATAGTATCGCCTATACCTTTAAGAAGTAAATTTCCTAAAGCTATAGAACTTTTTACAGTGCTATGAAATTTAGTTCCTGCTTCAGTTACCCCTAAGTGAAAAGGATAATCACAAAGCGGTCTTAATCTCTCATAAGCTTCTATAGTTTTTTGAGCATCTGAAGTCTTCATGGAAATTTTAATATCAAAAAAGTCTAAATCCTCTAAAAGCTTGATATTATACATCGCACTTTCTAGCATAGCATCGACACCATAGCCAAATTTATTGCTAAATTGTTTTTCTATGGAGCCGTGATTTACACCGATGCGTATAGGGATACCCTGTTCTTTACATGCTTTTACCACTTCTTTGATATTTTCTTTAGAACCTATATTGCCAGGATTTATACGCACTCCATCGATAAATTCAGCACAATATACAGCCAAATTATGATTAAAATGAATATCTACAATTAAAGGCAAAGGACTTTTAGCTTTAATCTCTTTTAAAGCCCTTGCATCGGCCATATCCAAGCACGCCAAACGCACTATATTTGCTCCTGCAAAATAAAGACGATTGATTTGCTCTAAAGAACCTTCTATATCTCTTGTCTTAGTAAAAAGCATAGATTGAACTGAAATGGGTGCATCACCGCCTATTAAAACATCTCCTACTTTGATTTGTCTGGTTTTAAATCTTTTATACTCCATAACTTCACTCTTTAAAAAAATTTTAATATCAAATTTTAACTTTTTATTGCTTTAATTAAAGTTTATTTTTGATAATATATTTAAATTTCATGATATTTAAATATTTATGAATTATATATAAATTAAATACAATTAAAAGAGATTATATGCAAAATCTTTTACTCTATATAAAAAATAACCTAACTCCAACCCTAGCTCAAATTCTTTTACAAGCTTTAAAAAATTCGAATAATGAAAAATTTTTTACCTTTGTTTTGAAAAATATTGAAACAATTTGCACTTGGCTCAATTCTAGCGAATTTAAGAATAGATATTTATCAACAAAACATCCTTATCCACCTTTAATCAATCCTAATTTCATAGAAATAGATGCTAGTCAACATTGTGCAGAATTAGCCTGGGATTTAAATTTACCCCTACCTAAACACTATAAATTTATCTATATTTCTCCACATGGCGTTGGAGCAGCAGCATTTTTAAGATACCTTAATCAATGTTGCGATGTAACTTGTTTTGCCTCCTGGGTTTTACCACCTGATGCCAAAGAAAGATATTGTCTTAATTACATGTGTCTAAATGACAATACGATTACTCAATATGCTATTAATATATCAGAAATTAATCTACCTTATTTTGATAAATATCTATCTTTATTGGATTTTAACTCTAAAATTATTTGCGGAGTTCGCGATCCAATAGGAATTTTAAAGCACAACTGGGGAAGAGATTGGAGTAAAGTTTTAAGAAACTATCCCTCTGAATTTAATCTAACTTATGATTGGCGTTATTATATTGACTATCTTACTCATCAAAATCATAAAATTAAAATCGATATAAACAAACTACAACAAGGAGTTTTTATCATCTCTTATTTATTAAAATATTTTAACAAAGACAATGTATACTATCTTGATATGGAAGAAATCCGTCAATCAAAGGCCTTCGATACTATGAATTTGCTTGCTATAAATTTTAATTTTACCCCCCCCCATAAAGATAAATTAGATTTATTTAAAATTAAAGAATTTAGAGGTTATATTCGCTATCTTTTTCCTATCACACTCTATGCAAATTCTAAAGATATTAATAACACCTTTTATATTAATACTCCTAAAAATAATAAAAATTTCAATATTGATAAAACTTCTAGCATTCCCATAATTTTAGACAGAAAACATATCAATCATGAAAAAATAGACATAATACAAGAAATTATAAAAAACGACCTATGTAATGATATGGGTGTATATATTAATAAAAATGATTTTAAGCAATTAGAACAAAACAATCTTTTATTTTCAACAATTAAACATTATTTGTATGATTTTTTATATCAAATTAAAATAACCATAGATGAAACAGAATCAAAAATGATGAAAGAAAAAGATGTAATAGATTATTTTATAAAAAATAAATCACTTATTCACACTTTTTTTAATATTTTTGAAAATGATCTAAATCATTTAAAGCAAAAATTTCCCAATATAATTAACTCTTGGACATACTATAAAGAATTTGAAAAATGCGTCAAGAGTTAGATGACAATATTCAGGGAAAAGATGTAAGGGGTATTTTAAAAAGAACATGTAACTATCCCTAAATAATTTTAGCAAAACCACCAAATAATAGGATTTTAAAGCTCATAAAAATAACTTTTTATCTTTCCTAATTTAAAGTGTAAAAAATCCCAAATATCCCAAAATATCCGTTTTGTCCCAAAAAAAGTGATTAAATGCTGTTTAAAAGGCAGATAAACACGAGTTTTGATTTTAATTTTATATCCCAAAAATGTTTTTAACCCTATAAGATAGTTGCATTTTTACTTAAAGTATTCTTATGTTTTTTAACCATGTAACTATCTATAGCTTTAAGGTTTGGAGGATAGTTACATATAAAACTTAAACATTTAGTTGGTTTTTGTAAGCTTATAATAGACTAAGATTACTTTAATTTATTTAAAAATTATTTTTATTTTTGATTTTATTTTTTAACTTTGATGATAACTTTTGCCAATTATAATGTTTTTTAAAAGAGAAATATAAAGAGTGGTATATTAACTTTTATATATATTTAGTTTTAGACTTGTAAATATAACTATATTATTTTTTAATTAATATGAATTATGTTTTTGTATATAGATATCGCATCTATTTTTCAATGCCATAAGTTTTTTGAGTCCCAAGGGATTATTTTTTTTGAAATCATCGCTATTTAAATAACAATCATATCTCCCTATGATGTTTTTTATCATATGTGCAAAATGTTCCATTATAATATTTTCATCTATCTTGTTGTTTTCAAAAAAAGTTTGAAGTATTTCAAAATAATTCATCATCATTATAATTGATCTTTCTAATTCTGGATTGTTTTTATCTTTAATTTTTTTTAATATTTCTTCATCTCCTTTTTCGTATTTTATATTTTGTTGCTCTCTTGTATAATCTCTTGCCTCTATAAAATGTTTTTCATCCCATTTGGATAATAACTGCATTGTTAAATTAAATTTATCTGCTCTTGTTTTTTCAAAAATAGAATAAGCATTTAGCACCAATGAGCCTGAAACCACATAAGCAGAAACAATAGATATAATAGCTTTAATTCTGCTTTCTAAATCACTAATAAATACAAAACATAAATACACTGCTATCAAAAACCCAATTATACATAGAAATATAATAAAGTATTTATTTTTTAATATTTTCATTAAAATCCCTTTAATATGTAATTAAATTTCATTAGAATTATATATTAAATTTTTTATTTAATCAAATTTTTAAAGTTGCTTTGTAAAATCAAAGTCTTATTTTTTCACTTTGATTTCTAATGCAAAATTAAATATATTTTTATTTATAAACTTATAATTTTAACTTAAAAAATCAACTTTTCAAAATAAAATATTTTAATTACTTTTTGTAATTTTATGTTTAAATTCTTTGAAATTAAAATTAAAGGATTTAAAATGCAAATGCAAGAAGTAATCGAAAAATTAAAAGACATACTTGCTAGTGAAGGTAAAAGATATTTAAAAACAAAAAATATAGCTAAAGAATGAAGTTTAGAAACCCCATTCCTTATCCACAAATACTCAATTTTTTACAAGAAAGAAATATAAGTATAAATTATTTCTTTTACGGAAGCTCTCCCAAAGATCAATTGGTAGTAAAGAGTGTGAGTTTATCACTTGCTATGGAGAAAGCATGGAGCCATCTATAAAAGATGGAAGTATTTGTGTAATAGATAGAAATAAAACTTTTAAAAATAAAAGCATTTGTGTGATTAATACTAGAGATGGACTTTTTATAAAACAAGTTTTAAAACAAGTTGATGGAGTGATTTTACACTCTTTACATCCTTTATATAAAGATATATTTTATAAAAATGGAGATTTTTTGCTAATTGGTGTGGTAATTGGAGAACTTTCTAAGATGTAACAGCACATATTCAGTCAAACGAAGCTAATCTTGTCTCATCAATACAAAAGGATATAAAGATGGATAGAGTATCAGCAGACATAAGACATGGTGTTAGCAAAAGATTTATAAACGCAATTAGCAATCATAACAACGAACTTGTTTTAGAATATCTTAAAAATGGCATGAGTGCTACTAAAGAATGTATAGGAGATAAACCTATATTTTATGCTATTACTCATAATAATTTTGGAGCGATTTTACTTTTATTAAAATACGGAGCTATTTTAGATAAAGAGTATCTAGAAGAAAGCAATAAAGATTTTAGCAAAGAAGCTTTAGAATTTTTAGCGTCTTTGCTTTAAATAGGTAAAATATCATTGGTTAAATACCCCAATTCATGTGCCAATGTAAAACGCTGTCTATTTTCATTTTTAAGTGGATTTATCCAGATAACAGGCTTACCTTTTACATCTATACTAATTTGACCCTCAGTGTCAATTTTATCAAGGTCAAGATCTTTAACTACATTTATACCTAACTTTTGAGCAATTTCAAACGGATTGAATGGCGGTTCTTTCATTTCTAATAAATCTAAAATCTCATAAGGGGTTTTATCTTTTATTTCTTTATAAGTCATTCCAAACCTCCTATTCTTGTTGATTTTTCTTGTTCGATATCTGTTAACATAGATATTTTATCATTTATTATATAAATCGACCATTTTTTCAAATTCTTCCATAAATTCACTATTTTTTAAAATTTTATTTATAAAATCATTGCGTAATTCCTCATCTTCTATAATTTTATCCAAAAATACATCAATTGCTTCTTTTAATAATTTTTTTCTATCTCGATTATAGTACATAGTAAGTCCTATGGCAACAATAGCTGTCAATAAAGTAGCAATAGTAACAATTGCAGTCGCATGGGTTAAATAAGAATTTGCAATAGCAATAATATCAGAATTGGTGTAATTGTTTTCTATAATAAATCCTTAAATTACTTTTAATTTTAAAGGTACTTTACCATATTTTTTACAAAATTAAATATTAAAGAGAGCATTTTTACTCTCTTAGCTTTTAAACAAAAGCTCTTTGCTTTCTTTTCTTTTTAAAACATTATTATTTAAAGAATACCTTACTTTCAACTCCTTAAAATTAAAATCTTTATAAAGCTTTCTTATAAGCTCACAATCATTATAAGAAAGCATAAATTTACCTTTGATATTTTTTAACAACTTGCAGCGAGATGCTAATTTTTATTCAATACCAAAACTTAATGTTTCCGCTTCTACCAGTGGTGACAATGAGTTAATTGGGCTCGAAGGATATGAAACAGGTGAAATGCTTGAGCTTAGTAAAGCCTTTTTTAAAACAACGCCTAAAAATGTGAAAGCTATTAAAGTTGATGGTTATTCTATGGTTCCAATGCTTTTACCTGATAGCTGGGTTGTTTTTGAAGAAACGCATAAGTATCAAGGAGATGGATTGTATATTTTAAATTTTGATAACCAATTAATGGTTAAACTTATGCAATTAGATCCAATAAGTAAAGTTTTAGATATTATTAGTGTAAATAAGGATTATAAAAGCTATAGTTTGGACTTAAAAGACTCGCAAGTTGAGCTGATTATACAAGGCAAAGTTTTGCGTTTTATTATATAATTTAAAGGAATTAAAGTGAATATTGTGTTGCTAATATTAATAATCTTTTATGTAATTATTTATATAGAAAAATAAAAGGAACACCAAATAAGCCGCTAAAAGAAATTTGGAATGAATATAAGCAGGAAATGCAAAAAATCAACGAAGAGCATAGGTAAAAAATGCAGAAAATTGATGAAAATTTTAAAAAAGAAAAAGAGCAAAATAAGGACTTGGAACTTAATAAATTTCAAATAACCTCACGCGAAATTTTTACCATAAAAACTCCAGAGAATAAAGATGTTGAGGTTGAATTAACTTGTACAGCTGGATTAATTCAAACTAGCCAAATTAATTATGAAGAGATTGCTAGAAAAGAATTTTTATACAAATGTTTTCCAGTAACTTGGAATGATTTTTTAAAGCTTAACAAGTATGAAAAAATATTGGCATATACAGTTAAAGATTGTGATGATATTGGATTGTTAAAAGAGGTTTATGAGCAAATATTCAAATATTTAAAATGACAAAGTGAACTTCCTGAATATTTTAAAAAATATATACGATCTAGGAAGAGATATTTGCACGAATTTTCGGACCCCGTTCAAATAAAAAGCAAATTAAGTTTAAGAGCTTATCGCTACTATATCGACTTCTTTTTAATGAAATACCAGAAGGAAGCTATTTTCCTATGCAAACAATGCATAGGAGTGATGAGTTGAATGAAGCTTTATATAATACTTACTTTTTTAAAAGATGATGAAAGTATAGATATATATTATCCGCCAAATTTTTATGAAGATACATCAATTTTTAATATAGTAGAACATAGTTTTTTTAACAGTAGGGAATATTATAAAAATTACAAACTTTTAATCGTTTTGATTTAAAGCCGCACTCTGATTACGACTTTAACATTCCAAAATATATAGTAAAGCATTATTTGGATATGAAAACTATTGTTAAAGAAGATGAACATCATAAACGAATTTTTTGTTAGTTTTATTTTAATAAAGTTATATTTTAAGTTTAAGGTTTGTAGAAAAATAAAATTTCCACTTTTATGGAAGTTTTATTTTTCCAAATGGAAATTTTATTTTTCCGCCGACAAAAGATTTGTAAATTAATAAAAAAAAGATATAATTGTGTTTAAAATTAGAGAAAGAAATTAATATGAAACAAGGAGATTTTACAGAGGTTGCAAAGCATTATCATAATAGACCTGCTTATAGTCCATTTTTACTTGAAAAACTTGTATCTTGTATCAATGATAAAAATAAAAATTTAAAAGATTTAAATATTGTTGAAGTAGGAGCTGGAACTGGAAAACTTACTAAGATGCTGGGAGAAATGTTTGGATGCCAAATTAGTGCTGTGGAGCCAAATGATAATATGCGTAAAGAAGGGCAAAAATTTACACAAAATTTATCAAATATTTCTTGGCACAAAGGAAGTGGTGAAGAAACCTGCATGAGCAACAATCAAGCTGATTGGGTCATCATGGCTAGTTCTTTTCATTGGACAGATCCTAAAAAATCTCTCCCAGAATTTAATCGTATATTGACAGGGGGGGGTATTTCACTGCGATTTGGAATCCTCGCCACATTGTAGAGGGTTCGGTTTTTGATGAAATCGAAAAGGAGATTAAACATATTGTTCCAGAGCTTGCTCGTGTAAGCAGTGGCACTCAAAATGTTAAAAAATGGGAAGAAATTCTTGTTTCAACAGGAGATTTCACAGACTGCTTTTTTATGGAGTGCGACTATAAAGAGTTTTGGGATAAAGAGCGTTATCTTGGAGCTTGGCATTCTGTAAATGATATACAAGCACAAGCAGGTGAAAAAAGATGGAAGGAAATTTTAGAGATGATAGAAGCTAAAATTTCCCATATGCAAAGTATAGAGATTCCTTATAAAATAAGAGCATGGACAGCTAGAAAAGCATAAAATACCTCTTTTTTTTCATCAAGCTTGTCAAAGATGAAAAAAAGGAAACAAAATGCAAAAACTAGTAGAACAAGTGTGGGATTATACCAAGCATGCTAAATTTTATAGCTATAGACCAAATTATACTCCAAAAACTATAGATATGCTAATTAGTCTTATTGGAAAAAGAGATATCAAGGTGGCTGATATCGGTGCAGGAACTGGAAATTTAAGCATTATGCTTTTAGAAAGAGGATGTAGGGTAGTATCTGTAGAACCAAATGATGCGATGCGTGAGATTGGGATAGAAAGAACCAAAGGTGAGAAGATTGATTGGGTTAGGGCAACAGGCTTAAACTCAACACTTCAAAATAGTGAATTTGATTGGGTGACTTTTGGTAGCAGTTTTAATGTAATGGATAGAAATGAAGCCTTAGAAGAGGCGCATCGCTTATTAAAATCAGAGGGATATTTTTCTTGTATGTGGAATCACAGGGATTTAAACGATCCTGTGCAAAAAATAGCTGAAGATACTATTGTAGAATTTGTACCAAATTATACAAGGGGAACAAGAAGAGAAGATCAAAGACCAATTATAGAGAGTCGAAAGGATCTTTTTGATAATATTGTTTATATTGAAGAGGATTTTTATTTTCATCAAAGCATTGAAAATTATATTAATGCATGGAAGAGTGTTAAAAATCCTTACTGGGATTTGGAGACTGATGAAGGAAATGAACTTTTTAATAAAATTAGTGATAAAATTTCACAAAGACTTCCTAAGGAATTTAGCATAAAATATACCACTCGTTGTTGGAGTGCTAAAAAAATATAAAACTAAGGAAAAATATGGCGGAGTTAAAATTTAAAACCAAAGCACAAAATTTAAAAAATTTACAAACAAAATTAAAAAAAGCAAAAGTTCTACCTTTGGTTTTAACTTCGCTTGAAGAATTAATATCAAATGAAGATAAAGTTTTACAGGGCATTCAAACTTTAAAGGCTAATAGACTCATTATAAGAAGTTCTTCTTTAAGTGAAGATAGTATGAAAAACTCCAATGCAGGCGCTTTTCTTTCTTTGGCAAATATTAAAGCTGATTCTAAAGATGAATTATTAAAAGCTTTATATGAAGTTGCCAATTCTATGCCATCAAAAAGCGATGAAATTTTAGTTCAACCTATGCTTGAAAACATTACTCTTTGCGGTGTTGGTTTTAGTGTTGATAAGGATAATTTTTCCCCTTATTTTTGTCTTCAATATGATGAAAATGGTTCAAATAGCTCTATTACAGATGGAAGTAGTAAGAGTGCAAAAACTTACTATCATTACAGAGATTATTTAGAATTTAAAGATATTAGACTTCAAAAAATTATAGAACTTATAAAAGAATTAGAAGTTTTATATGACTGTTGTTTTTTAGATGTTGAATTTGCATTTGCTATTCAAGATGATGAGGAAGAACTTTTTTGCTTGCAAGTGCGTCCTTTGGTTATGCATGAAAAAAATAATTTATTTCACTCTTTACCAAAAGAAGCTTTATATAGATTTTATAAACGTTTTGAGTCTTTAAAAGAATCAAGATCTAGGGTTTTGGGAGATAAAGCCATTTTTGGGGTAATGCCTGATTGGAATCCAGCTGAAATCATAGGGTTAAGACCTAAGCGTTTAGCTTTTAGTTTATATAAAGAAATCATTACAGATAATATCTGGGCATATCAAAGAGATAATTATGGTTATAGAGATTTAAGATCCCATCCTTTAATCCATTCTTTTTTAGGCATTCCTTATGTGGATGTAAGATTATCTTTTAATTCTTTTATACCAAAAAAATTAGATGAAAATATCGCGCAAAAACTTGTCAATTTTTACTTAGATAAGCTTAATAAAAATCATGAATTGCACGATAAGATTGAATTTAATATAGTTTATTCTTGTTATGACTTTAATAGTTCTAAAAAATTAGAAGAACTTTTAAATCATGGTTTTAATGAAAATGAAATCAAAAGATTAGAATTTTCATTATTGGAACTTACAAATAAGATTATTAATCCTAGATCAGGGCTTTATTTAAAAGACATACAAAAAGCTTATAAGCTAAAAGAAAGATATGATGGCATTATTAATTCTAATTTTTCTTTAATTGATAAAATTTATTGGCTTATTGAAGAATGCAAGCGTTATGGAACATTGCCTTTTGCTGGGGTGGCTAGGGCTGCATTTGCAGCAATGCAACTTTTAAATTCTTTAGTTGAGATTGATTTTATAACTAAAGAGGAAAAAGATGATTTTTTAAATTCACTCAATACAGTGAGTAAAAATTTAAGCAAACAAACAAACCATCTTAATTTTCACAACAAAGATCAATTTTTGAAAGATTTTGGACACTTAAGAGCAGGAACTTATAATATTTTATCTCCAAGATATGATGAAGATTTTGAACTTTATTTTGATGTGGATCAAAAAGATAGTAAAGTTTATTTACAAGATAAAGCTTTTGTTTTTTCAGAAGAAAAGACAAAAGCTTTAAATGCTTTACTTAGAGAACATGGATTAGAGATTAATGCTTGTGAATTTTTTGATTTTTTAAAGCAGGCTATTGAGGGTAGAGAGCTTGTTAAATTTGAATTCACTAGATTGCTTTCTAAGGCTATAGTTTATATAGAAGAATTAGGCAAATATTATGGTATTGAAAAAGAAGATTTGGCTCATCTTGATATAAAAAGCATTTTAAATCTTTATTCTAGTCTTTATTCTATAAATCCAAAAGAGCAGTTTGTAAAAGAAATTAATCGCAATAAAAAAGAATATGAACTTACACAAGCTATAAAACTTCCTTCTTTACTTTGCAATGCCGATGAAATTTTTTCTTTTTATAATCATAGTATTATTCCAAATTTTATTACACAAAAGAGCATTACTGCATTTACGGCGAAGGAAAATGATAAAGATTTAGAAGGAAAGATTGTTTTAATTTATGCAGCAGATCCTGGATATGATTATTTATTTACAAAAAATATAGCAGGACTTATTACATGTTATGGGGGTGCTAATTCACATATGGCCATTCGTGCCTCAGAACTTGGAATGCCTGCTGTTATAGGAGTTGGAGAAGAAAATTTTGAAAAATATTTAAAAGCTAAAAAAATAAATATAGAATGTGAAAGTGAGCAAATATTTTGTTTATAGGTATTACTCAAAGGCTTATTTGCAACGAAAGTTATCATGAAGAAAGAGAATGTTTGGCTTTGGATTGGGGGAAATTATTTAATAAAGATTTATTTAAAAATTTTACTCCTCTTCCTCTTAGCTATGAAATAGATTTTTCTCATTATAAACATCTAATAAAAGCTGTGATATTAAGCGGTGGTAATGATTTAAGTTTTTATAGTCCTAATGTTTTATCTAAAAAGAGAGATTTATACGAAAAGCAAGTTATAGAAATTTGTTTAAAAGAAAAAATACCACTTTTAGGAATTTGCAGAGGAGCTCAGATGATAGCTCATTATTTTAACAGTCATATAAGTCCTTGTGAAAATCATATAGGCAAACATGAAGTATTTTTCTCAAAAGAAAAATTTATAAGTAATTCTTTTCATAATTTTGCTATTGAAAAATTAGGTGAAGATCTTGTAGAACTTTGCTTAGCAAAAGATAATACTATAGAAGCTTTTAAACATAAGTATGAAAATATTTTTGGTATAATGTGGCATATTGAAAGAGAAAATGGGCTTAATAATATTCAAATTTTAAAAGAGTGGTTTAGTTTAATCAAGGAATAATATGAATGCAATTATCTTAGCAGCAGGTTTTGGATCAAGGCTGATGCCTTTAACAAAAGATCAACCAAAGTGTATGGTTGAGTATAAGAATAAAAAAATAATAGATTATGAAATCGAAGCTTTAAAATCAGCAGGTATAAATGAAATAGCTGTTGTGGGTGGATATTTAAACGATGTGCTAAAAAATTATCTTAATAAATATGATATTGAGCATTTTTTTATTAATTCAAAATATGATAAAACCAATATGGTTCATACTTTTTTTTGCGCTAAAGATTTTATGTTAAAATGCATCGAAGAAAAACAAGATTTGATTATTTCTTATGCGGATATTGTTTATTTTCAAGATTGCGTGCAAAAGCTTATAAATGCCAAAGAAGAACTTGCTATAGTAGTTGATAAGTCTTGGCGTAAGCTTTGGAGCAAACGCTTTATAAATCCTTTAGAAGATGCTGAAACATTAAAGATGACAAATGGTTATATTATAGAACTTGGAAAAAAAGCTAATGCCTATGATGAGATAGAAGCTCAATATATAGGACTTTTTAAATTTTCTTATCAATTTCTTTCTGAAGTTATTACTTTTTATGAAATGCTTGACCGAGATATTTTATATGATAATAAAAATTTTGAAAATATGTATATGACAAGTTTTTTGCAGGCTTTAATTGAAAAATACAACAACGCAAAAGCAGTGGAAATTGATGGCAATTGGTGTGAAATTGATTTTATGAGTGATTTAAAAATTGATTTCATATAAAATCAATAGGGTCAATATCCGCGCTTACATTTTTAAATTGCAAAATATAATTTTCAATTGCCACTAAAGCTTTATAATTTTCACTTCTAAGTAATAAATAAAAACGATATTTTCCATGCAGCATTTCAACTCCACAAATTCCATAGCCTACCAATTCTACCTGTTTGATATTTTTAAATTGATAAGCAAGTTTTTCGCAAAGCTTTTGTGAGGATTGTTGATCCTTATCTTCTATAAGAACTCTTAAAAGGCGTTTAAATGGAGGATAAAGATCTTTTCTATTTTCTAACTCATCTTTTAAAAAAGCATCATAATCCTCTATATACCTTTCAAAAAAAGCTCTATTTTTTGTTTGCAAAAGCACTCTTGCTTCACCTTTACGCCCTGCCCTACCTGCAACTTGCATAGCTAAAGCTAAAGTTTCTTCACTCGCTCTAAAACTAGGACGCAACAAATACTCATCAAGTCCTAAAATCACACTCAAATCCACACTATGATAATCATGTCCTTTAGCAAGCATAGAGGTGCCAATAAGTATATCGATCTTATTTTCATTAAAGTCTTTTAAAATAGTATTAAGCTTTTTAACGCTTGTGATTTCATCGCTATCAAATTTTGCTATTTTTGCTAAAGGCAAAGCATTTTGCAAAAGCTCTAAAAGTTCAGCAGTCCCCATTTTTCTAGCTTCTAACATTTCTCCTTTGCAACTTGGACAATTTTGCTCTATCAAAGAAGTATAATTACAATAATGACATTTTAAAACATTTTTCTTTTTATGCATACTCATAGCAATAGAACAAAAAGGACATTTTATCGTTTCCCCGCAATCCTTGCAAATGATTTGCCTAAAATTAGCCCTTGTAGGTAAAAACACTATAGCTTGTT
The DNA here is from genome assembly GCF_001762705.1 of Campylobacter sp. BCW_6460. Lineage (NCBI taxonomy): Bacteria > Pseudomonadati > Campylobacterota > Epsilonproteobacteria > Campylobacterales > Campylobacteraceae > Campylobacter > Campylobacter sp. BCW_6460. Next base: position 52,010 of record NZ_MJXI01000033.1, read on the forward strand.
TTTGATGTTTTAAACTTTTTTCTAATTCACTTAAAAGCATAGGCGTTATACCAAGCTCATTTTCATCATATAAAAAATGCTTTTTACTCTCAAAAAAAGTTCCTTTTAGTCTAAAACTTTTTTGTTTGTAAAAACTCGTTAAAGATGGGGTTGCAGAACCTAAAACCACTTTAATATTATTTTTTTGACCCAAAAAAAGTGCTAAATCTCTTGCATTGATAAAAGGCTGATTAGAAGCCTTATAAGAATTATCATGTTCTTCATCTACTACAATAAGCCCTAAATTTCTAAAAGGCAAAAACAAAGCCGATCTTGCACCCGCTACTAAAAGCACTTCTCCCTTACAAAAACGCTCTAAATATTCTTGCTTTTTTTTCTTTGAAATTTTAGAATGCCACAGGAAAAAATTATCCTTAAAATACACTTCTAAACGCTTTTGCATTTGTGGAGTAAGTGCGATTTCTGGCATTAAAAGTAAAGCTTGCTTACCCTGTTCTAAACACTCTTTTATCAAAGAAATATAAATTTCAGTCTTGCCACTACCCGTATCAGCAAAAAGCAAGGAGTTATTTTCTTTTTGAAGAAAACTTAAGGCATTTTGTTGTTGATTGCTTAGTTTAGGAGTATCTTTAAAAAACATTTTGTGACATTCATACTTAGGACTAGTTTCAAAAAAACCCAAAACAAAACCAAGTTTTGAAGCATAATAATAAACAATAAAATTTACCAATTCAAACTGCAAAGGAGTTAGAAAATACCCTGTAATTTCTTTAATTTCTACGGTTTTAAAATCAGGTTTTTGACATTCTTTAAGCACGATAGCTTTAAGGTTTTTTTTAGTTTTTAAATCCACTAATACTTGTGTTAAAGGTTTGATTTCATCAAAACTATGAAAAGTTAAATTATCCAAATACAAACCACAAATTGCAAGTTCATAATATCTTATATCAGATCTTTGCATCTAGAACTTCCTATACACTTTAACAAACCTTCTTTAGAATCATAAATAAATTCAATCATCTCTTTGGCGTTTAATGCAAATCTATAGTGATTTTTACCTATTTTTATCCAAGATTTAAAATCAGAATAAATAGGCGTATCAAGCAAAGAATAATCACAATCATTTAAACAATAAAAGAGTTTTTCTTTGGCTTGATTGTTTTGCGCATTATCTAAAATTTCTGGAAAATTTAAATTTTTAAGTCTCATTTGACTACGCATTAAAGCAAGAGCTGAGCTTAGCATTTCATAGTCCATTTTTAATTTTAAAATTTTAACCTCATCTTTTGTAGTATTGATAAAAGATAAAGATAAGCTTGATAAAATTCCCAAAATCAAAATCACAAAAACAAGCTCAAGCAAAGTAAAAGCTTTATTCATTTTGTCGGGAGTTCTTCATTGATTGCTTTTATTAGTTTCTTAAGTTCTCTTTCTAAAATATAATTTTCATAACTTTTTTTAACAAACGCATCTACAAAGCGTTTAAGTTCTATTTTTTTAGTACCGCCAGAAATCAAAGCGATATCATCTTCTAAAAAATTTGCAAATTCTTCACTACACTTAACAATGAAATCTTTTGCATTAACATTAACAATGACTTGTTTTAGATTATCTGCCAAGAACAGCCTCTATTTTCTTATAAATATCTTCGCTTTCTATATTGCGAGATTTAAGTTCTTCTTCTAAACGCATGATTTGATTACTTTTTGCTTCATTTTGTGCTTTAACGCTTACAAGCTCATTTCTTAAAGCCTCATTGGCTTCACAAACTTCGTTATACTTTTCAATTAATTCATTTACTTTATCTGTCATAGTATTGATTATTTTTTCATCAAACATATTTTTGCCTTCTTAAGAAATTTGTAATTTATGGAAAATATTATTTGATATTGTAGCAGAAAAAAATTTAAATTTAGGTTTTTATTGTCAATTAATTTTTAATTAAAGTATTTTCTTTTAAAATTTTTTCAAAAATAAAAATAAAGTAAAAAAATGTTAGAACTTACCAGCGAATTTAAACCCAGTCCCGATCAACAAGAAGCCATAAAAGGCATAGTAAAAAGTATAAAAAAAGGCAACAAATATCAAACCTTACTAGGCGTTACAGGAAGTGGAAAAACCTTTACCATGGCAAATGTCATTAAAGAACTTAATATACCCACTCTTATCATGAGTCACAACAAAAGCCTTTGTGCACAACTTTATAGCGAATTTAAAGGCTTTTTTTCTAAAAATCATGTGGAATATTTTATATCTTATTATGATTATTATCAACCTGAAGCCTATATCCCACGCACTGATGTTTTCATAGAAAAAGACAGCTCAACCAATGAAGACTTAGAGCGTTTAAGACTGAGTGCTACTGCTTCTCTTTTAAGTTATGAAGATGTAGTTTGCATAGCTAGTGTTTCAGCAAATTATGGACTTGGTAATCCAAATGAATACATAGGCATGGTTTTAATCTTTGAACTAGGTATGCAAATTTCACAAAAAGAACTTTTAAAAAAACTTGTAGATATGGGTTATAAAAGAAATGATAATTTTTTTGATCGTGCAGATTTTAGAGTTCAAGGAGATATTATAGACATTTATCCAGCTTATTATGAAGATGAAGTAGTAAGGCTTGAATTTTTTGGCGATGAGCTTGATGCTATGTATCATTACAATGTTTTAGAAAATAAAAAAGGCAAAGATTTAAAACGCTTCATACTCTATCCTACAAGCCAGTTTAGCGTGGGCGAAACAAGATTAAAACAAGCGATAAAAGACATAAAAACAGAACTTAACGAACGCCTTGCTTATTTTGAACATGAAAATAAACTCGTAGAATATCAACGCCTTAAACAAAGGGTTGAATTTGATCTTGAAATGCTTACAAGCACAGGAATGTGTAAAGGTGTTGAAAATTATGCAAGGCATTTAACAGGACTTAAAGAAGGTGATACTCCTTATACGCTTTTTGATTATTTTGCGATTAAAGATAGAAAATTTCTTGTTATAGTCGATGAAAGCCATGTATCTTTACCACAATTTAGGGGTATGTTTGCAGGAGATAGAAGCAGAAAACAAACCTTGGTTGATTATGGTTTTCGTTTGCCTTCAGCCTTGGATAACCGTCCTTTAATGTTTGATGAATTTATCCATAAAAATTGTCAATTTCTTTTTGTTTCAGCCACACCCGCACCTTTAGAACTTGAACTTAGTAAAGAAAATATCTTTCATCAAATCATGCGTCCTACAGGACTGCTTGATCCTTTAATAGAATTAAAAGATAGTGATAATCAGGTTGAAATTTTATTTGATGAGGCTAAAAAAGTCATACAAAGAAACGAACGGGTTTTAGTAACCGTGCTGACTAAAAAACTCGCTGAAGAACTTACAAGGTATTATTTAGAACTTGGTATAAAAGTCAAATACATGCACTCAGATATCGATGCTATAGAACGCAATGAAATCATAAGAGGTTTAAGAAGCGGTGCTTTTGATATGCTAATTGGCATTAACTTACTTAGAGAAGGACTAGACCTACCTGAAGTTTCACTCATTGCCATTATGGATGCAGATAAGGAAGGCTTTTTAAGAAGTACAACAAGTTTAATCCAAACCATGGGAAGAGCAGCTAGAAATGTTAATGGTAAGGTTTTGCTTTTTTGCAAAAAGATTACAAAATCCATGCAAGAAGCTATGGATACCACCAATGAACGTCGCAAACTTCAAATGGCTTATAATAAAAAATATAATATCACGCCAGCTTCAGTCAAACGCCATATTGAAGAAAGCTTGAAAAATGAAGAGGATTTAGGCGAAATTTATCGCAAAGGTAAAAAACTAGAAAAAATGCCTGCTAGCGAAAGAGCAAAACTTGTCAAGGAATTAAGAAAGCAAATGCTTGAAGCAGCAAAAGCACTTGAGTTTGAAAAAGCTGCTGCAATTAGAGATGAGATTAATAAATTAAGGGATTTATAATAAAAATATATCCCTTGTTCTAACTCCCGCCTCATTAAGTAAAGCACTTAAAATTTCATACTGAAAGTCTTGTAAGGGACGTTTTTCTTTTAAAACTATACCTATGACCCCTTTAGTTTTTTCCCCATCTTCTATAGGTAAATACATAGCATTAGCATTAGGCAGGGTATTTGTACAAACACCTGCTCTTTCTTTATTTGTTGCAACCCATTGAGCAATAGCAATCTCATCGGCACTAAAACAATTTTTTAACATTTGCTTATCATCGTTAAAAAACAACAAAGGTTTTGATAAAATATTGTTTTTATTTATAGGATAAATAATAATAGGTAAATTTAATAATTTTAAAGCTTGATTTCCAAGTTGTTCCCAAAGCTCTTGTTTGCTTTTTACTCTTGCTAACTTTTCACTATTTTCAAGCAAAATAGCTGTTCTATAAGCTCTTTTAGTGAGTTCTTTAGATTGCAATTTTAATCTTCTAGTAAAAACAGCTGTTAAAAATCCAACTATAAACATAGTTGTAAAAGTAATAATATTTCCACTATCATGAACTTTAAGACTAAAAATAGGTTCTAAAAAGAAAAAATTATAAATCAAGACACTTACCAAAGAAGAATAAAAGGCGAAAATTTTATTATCAGAAATAAAAGAAGAAGCAAAAACTGCTAAAATAAAAATCATAACTATATTACTTGGCTGAGTATTAAATTTATGAAATACAAAAGCTATAAAAGTTGCTAAAAGCAAAACTCCTGTGATTTTTAAAAAACCTAAAAAATCAAAACCTTTTTTACTTCGTATTTTAGGAGTAGAAATTTGATTTTCATTAACAAGATATAAATCAATATTGGGTGCTTTTTTAGCAACAGCTTCAAAAATCTCTTCTTTAAACTTTTTTTTATCTTTATTTTTACCTAAAACAATTTTAGAAACATTGCTAAGGCTTGAATACTCTGCAATTTGTCTTGCTATATCATCATCATATACGCTAATGATTTCAGCATCAAAACTTTTAGCTAGTTCTATATTTTCTTCTAAGGCTTTTTCTTCTTTAATATTGGGATTTTTTATATAAAGCGCACTCAATTTAGCATGAAAAGCTAAAGCAAGTCTTGCAGCTGCACGAATAACCTTTGCATTTGAAGCATTAATACAAACTAAAATATGCTCTCCAGTATGATAAGCTAAATCATCATTAATAAGCCTTTGTTCACTTGCTCTTAAATTCACTCTTGAAGCAAGTCTTCTTAAGGCAATCTCACGCAAAGCTATAAGTCTTTCTTGTCGAAAGAAATTTTCAAGTGCTAGTTTAGCTTGTTTTTCCTTATAAATTTTGCCATCTTGCATTCTTTTTAAAAGCTTATTGGGTTCAATATCAACAAGTTCAACCTGATCAGCCTCATCAAAAATACGATCAGGAATACGCTCTTTAACTTCTATCTTACTGATATTAGCGACTAAATCATTTAAACTTTCTAAATGTTGTATATTTAAAGTAGTATAAACATCAATCCCTGCTTTTAGAAGTTCTTCTATATCTTGAAAACGCTTTTCATTACGCAAGCCTTTAGCATTAGTGTGTGCAAGCTCATCTACTAAAACCAAAGCAGGTTTTCTCTTAAGGGTAGCGTCTAAATCAAATTCTTTTAATACTATATTTTTATAAGGAATTTCAAGATTAGCTATACTTTCAAAACCTTGTGTTAAAGCCATTGTTTCAGGTCTATCGTGAGGCTCTATATAGCCTAAAATAACATCAACTCCATTATCCCTTAAAGTTCTAGCTTCACTTAACATAGCATAAGTTTTTCCAGAACCTGCAGCATAACCTAAGAAGATTTTTAATTTTGCAAGTTTGTTTTTTTCTTCTTCCTTGGCTTTAACCTCAAGTTTTTTAAGAATTTGTTCAGGACTTTGTCTTTGCATGTTTATTCTTTTTTCATGGCTTTAGCAATAGCTATATTAACGGCTAAAACATTAACTTTTTCTTCCCCAAAAATCCCTAAAAATTTAGACTCGGTATTTTCTTGAATGATTTTTTCTAATTCTTCTTTGGTGATTTTTGAAGATTGACTTATCCTAGGAATTTGCACTAGGGCTGCTTGAAGACTGATATGAGGATCAAGACCTGATCCTGAAGCGCTTAATAAATCCAAAGGAATTTGTTCTTTTGTAATTTGCGGATTTTCATCTAAAAATTTTTGCAAATCTTTTTGCACACGCTCTTTTAAAGCAGGATTTGACATAGCATAATTAAATCCACCTGAACTTACACTGCTTTCATTTGCATCACTTGTATTGTAATTTAATACAGATGCTCTTGAATGTAGAAAATAAGGCTTATTAAAATCTTGACCCAAAAGCTTTGAACCTACCGCTTTACTTATATCCAAAGTTGGACGACCTTCTTTATCCACTAAACTTCCACTTGATTGATAAGGAAAAATAAATTTTGCAACTGTATTTAAAGCAAAAGGATAAATAAGAGTACACAATATTAGCATTACCACAAAAAAACTAAGCAAAGTTCTAAGCATATCACACTCCTAAAATTCTAAGTATCCAAGCTGTAGGAATATCAATTATTTTTATCCCTATAAAAGGTGCGATCATACCGCCTAAACCATAAATACTCAAATTTCTTAAAAGCAAATGCTCGCTTTTCATAGGCTTAAATTTAACTCCACGCATAGCAATAGGTATGAGCAAAGGTATAATAATAGCATTAAAAATAAGTGCTGATAAAATAGCACTTTGCGGGGTAGCCAAATGCATAATATTTAAAATTTGCATTTGAGGTAAAACCACACTAAACATAGCAGGTAAAATAGCAAAATACTTAGCAATATCATTTGCCATGCTAAAAGTTGTAAGACTACCCCTAGTAATAAGCAAACCTTTTCCTATTTCAACTACTTCTAAAATTTTAGTAGGATTAGAATCAAGATCTATCATATTGGCTGCTTCTTTGGCTGCTTGAGTTCCTGAGTTCATAGCTATACCTACATCAGCTTGTGCAAGAGCTGGAGCATCATTGGTTCCATCTCCTGTCATGGCTACTATCTTACCTTGGGCTTGTTCTTTTTTAATGGCTTCTATTTTATCTTCAGGCTTGCATTCTGCTATAAATCCATCAAGCCCTGCTTCTTTAGCTATAGTAGCTGCTGTTAAAGGATTATCTCCAGTACACATTAAAGTTTTTATGCCCATTTTTCTAAGCTCATCAAAACGCTCTTTAAGTCCTGGTTTTACTGTATCCTTTAGATAAATCACTCCTAAAATTTTTTCATTTTTACACACTACCAAAGGAGTGCCACCAAGATTTGAAATTTCCATTACCTTAGTTTCTAAATCGCTAGGAATTTTTCCATTCATTTCGCTTATATAAGCTCTTATAGCATCAAAAGCACCTTTGCGAATTTTTGTATTATCTTGCAAATCCACACCGCTCATTCTATTTTGAGCGCTAAATTCGATAAATTCTTTAATATCATTACCTTCTAATTCATAACCCATTTTTTGAGCCAATGCAACTATACTTTTACCTTCTGGAGTTTCATCTTTTAAAGAGGATAAAACACAAGCTTTAATCATTTCTTCTTTACTTATACCTTGGACTTCATAAAATTCATTTGCCAAACGGTTTCCAAAAGTAATCGTTCCTGTTTTATCCAAAATCATAGTATCAACATCACCACAACTTTCAACAGCCTTGCCTGAAAGTGCGATCACATTAAAACGCGTTACCCTGTCCATACCTGCTATTCCTATAGCTGATAAAAGCCCCCCTATAGTTGTAGGAATAAGACATACAAGCAATGCTACTAACCACGAAATAGGCAAACTCACGCCTAAAAATTGCATAAAAGGATATAAACTTACAACCACTACTAAAAAACTCAAACTAAGAACAATTAAAAGAGTATTAAGAGCAATTTCATTTGGAGTTTTTTGACGCGCAGCACCTTCTACAAGATTGATCATTTTATCTAAAAAACTTTCCCCAGATCCAACTAAAATTTTAATCTTTAAAAAATCAGTTAAAACCGTAGTCCCACCTGTAACAGAAGAAAAATCACCGCCCGCTTCACGCATAACAGGAGCACTTTCACCTGTAATAGCTGATTCATCAACACTTGCAGCACCTTCTATAATTTCTCCATCATTAGGTATAAGTTCACCTGCTTTAACTAAAACTATATCACCTATTTTTAACTCGCTAGAATTAAGCATTTCTTCACTGCCATCACTTTTTATGCGTCTAGCTTTAGAATCCTTTTTACTTTGTCTTAAGGTAGCTGCTTGGGCTTTACCCCTTCCTTCTGCAATACTTTCTGCAAAATTTGCAAAAAGCAAGGTTACAAATAAAATAAAAGTGATTAAGATGTTATAAATTCTTTCATCAGAATTTCCATTAAACAAAGTAGGAAAAATACTTAAAATCAAAGTAAGAATCAATCCAACTTCCACCATAAACATAACAGGATTTTTTATCATAAAGCGTGGATCAAATTTTAAAAATGCTCCTTTTATGGCATTATTTAAAATTTCTTTTGTAATGAGTTTATTTTGTTTTTTAGACATTGACTCTCCTTAATGCCATAAAGATAAATATTCTGCAACGCTTGATAAAGTAAGCACTGGAAAAAAAGTAAGTGCAGCAAAAATATATATAATACAAACAAGCACAAACATAAAAGTTAAATTATCCGTTTTTAAAGAATTTGCAGTATTTTCTTGTGTATTTTTAGCCAAAAGCGATCCAGCTATAGCAAGCTGAGCTATTAAAACCAAATAACGCCCACAAAACATAGCAAAAGCTGTACTTAAATTCCAAAATAAATTATCATCTTTTAAACCTTCAAGTCCTGAACCATTATTTGCTGCCGAAGAACTAAATTCATACAAAATTTGAGCCAAGCCATGAAAGCTAGGATTGCTTATACTATCTTTTGCAAAAACAACAGCTAATGCACTTAAAACAAGGATTAATAAAGGATGGATAAGAATTACCAAAGCTATAAGCTTCATTTGTGCGCTTTCTATTTTTTTACCCAAGAATTCTGGAGTTCTGCCTATCATTAATGCACAAATAAACACGGTTAAAAGCACATAAATAATCATATTCATAAGCCCTACTCCTTCGCCACCAAAAGCTACATTTAACATCATATTTAACAAAGTAGCACTGATGCTTAAAGGATTTAAACTATCGTGCATATTATTGACGCTTCCTGTAGTAAAAGCAGTAGTTACAGCACTAAATAAACTCGAACCATCTGTGCCAAATCTTATTTCTTTACCTTCTAAATTTCCCAAATTTGCATTTAAACCCAAAGAATCCAAATTTGGATTTGACATTTTTTCGCTAAAATAAATTAAAAGCAAAGAAATGATAAAAATAATCCCCATTGCACCAAAAATAACTCCCCCTTCTTTTCCCATAAGAGCAAAACCTTGTCTTTCTTTTCTATGATAAACCATCAATCCAAAAGCTACAACACAGGCGCTAGGAATAAGCATCATGGATAAAATTTGTAAAAAATTTGTAAGTGAAGTAGGATTTTCAAAAGGCATACTTGAATTAGCACCAAAAAAACCACCCCCATTTGTCCCTAAATGTTTTATAGACTCAAGAGCTGCAACAGGACCTGTGGCAATACTTTGAAATTTATTTTCTAAAGTAAGCACGCTAAAATTTGCGTGATAGTTTTGCACCACGCCTTCAGAGATAAAAATTACAGCCAAAATAAAACTTAAAGGCAACATCAAACGCGTAATAATACGCGTAAAATCTTCATAAAAATTTCCCATTTGCATACCACATAAAGCACGACAAAAAGCCATACAAGCAGAATATCCACTTGCACTTGAAACAAACATAGCAAGTAAAATGCCTGTATTTTGGGAAAGCAAACTTAAAGCACTCTCTCCACTATAATGCTGAAGGTTTGTATTTGTAATAAAACTAATTACAGTATTTAAATTCAAATCCCCTTTCATAGAATTTATCGAATTGGGATTTAAAAAAAGTTTATCTTGTAAATAAAAAATCACGAAAGAAAAAATAGCCACTAAGGCATTAAAAGCAATTAAATGCAAAGAATATTTTTGCCAAGTCATATTTTTTCTATCAATCGCACAAATTTTATAAATTAAGTTATCAATTGGATTAAAAATAAAATCAAAAATAGTTTTTTTACAGCTTGCAATTTTATAAAGATAATTTCCAAAAATTAAAGCCAATATAAAAGCTATAATCAGTGTTATTAAAATTTCTAGCATATTTTTCCTTTAAAATTTTTCAGGATATAATAGAGCATAAAATAAATAAAGAGCAAGTATTAAGCTTAAAACTAGTAAAAATATCATCCGCGTGTCCTAGTTTGAATTTCACAAAAACGGATAAAAAACCATAAACTACCAAAAGCTAAAAGCAGAAGCAAAGCAAAGATAACATCCATAGGATAGCCCTTTCTCATTGATTCAAAATAGGATTTATTCTATCCTTGTTAAGCTTATATTTTGATTAATACTAATTTTATGATTTATTTATAATTTTTATCTATATTAAATAAAAAGACAAATGAAAAATTTAGCAGGAAAAATCCTGCTAAAAATTGTTAAAGATAACCCGCTGCCATAGCAATAAAATATCCTGCTATACAAGAAGTGATTACACCTATAAGACCTGGTAAAATAAAACTATGATTGATAACAAATTTACCGATGTGAGTAGTACCTGATCTGTCAAATTGTATAGTAGCTAAATCGCTTGGATAAGTTGGTAAAATATAATATCCATAACAAGCAGCCGCAAAGGCAACAATTACACCAGGTTCAACACCAATTCCTAAAGCCAAAGGAACAAAAGCCGAAATAGCTGCTGCTTGAGAGTTTACAAATTTTGAAATTAAAAGAAGCATTACAGCATAAGTCCAAGGATGCTCTTTTACTATATCTCCAAGCGCTGCTTTCATCATAGGAGTGTGAACTGCAAACATAGTATCAGCCATCCAAGAAATTCCAAAAACCGCAACAAGCGCTATCATGCCTGATTTAAAAATTTCATTAGAGCCGATTTTCTTTGCATCTGTTTTAGTAAAGATGATAATCAAAGAACCTGCTAAAAGCATAAACATCTGAATAACTGAAACCATGGATAAAACATCCATTTTAGGGTTACCTAAAGCATCTACTTGAGGAATGCCATTTTTTACAACTTGTCCCCAGTTTGGACGCAAAAAATCAAATACACCCAATAAAGCTACTAAAGCAATAGCTCCTAAGAAAATCCACATTGCAACCCAATTGCTTTTTGGAAGTTTAACACCTAAAAGTGTTTTAGAATCCCCATAAACATATTTTTTAAATTCAGGATCTTTAAGTTTTTCTTGAAATACTTCATCTTTACCCAAATCTTTTCCTCTAAGCCAAGAAAAAATTCCTATACACAATACACCAAATAATGTACTAGGTATAGTAATTTGAAGAAGATTGATATAACCATCAAAACCTGCTAATTTATGATTAGCATTTAAAAGCAAAGCAGTCAAACTCACAACAGCCACAGATACAGGAGATGCAATAATACCCATTTGTGATGATATAGAAGCTGCTGCCATTGGACGCTCAGGGCGAATACCATTTTTAATCGCTATATCATAAATAATAGGCATAATAGTATAAACCACATGTCCTGTTCCACAAAGTATAGTCAAAAAGCAGGTTACAAAAGGTGCTAGTATTGTTAAAAACTTAGGATTGCGTCTTAAAATTCTTTCTGCTATTTGAAGCATAACATCTAAACCACCACTCGCTTGCAAAGTTGCACTCGCAACCACCACCGCTAAAATTGTAAGCATAACATCTATGGCTGGTTTTCCAGGCTTTATATGAAAAGCAAATACAAGCATTAAAATACCTATACCACCAAGTAAACCAAGCGCTATACCGCCTTTTTTTGCACCATAAAAAAGACAAATTAAAACGATAATGATTTGGATTGCAAATTGCCCTCCCTCACTAAGGCTTGTTAAAAAGTCCATTTTAACTCCTTTGAAAATTGATATTTAAAAACAGTTATTATTGTATCACATTTTTAAATTAAAGAATAATATTTATAAAAATAAAAATAACAATTTTTTAAATTATTTAAATTAAATTTAAATATAAAACACAAGCGTAATGGGTTTGATAGATTGATAGAATTTTATCCTTCAAGTTCATATATTTTTTTTCTATCTGTAGAGCTTGCTATATTAAGATGTTTGCGATATTTTGTAATAGTTCTTCGTCCGATATCGACCTTAAATTCTTCTTTGATTAATTCTAAAATTTTACTATCGCTTAAAGGTTTATTGCGATCTTCATTCTTTACTAAATTTGCCACAAATTCTTTAACACCTACATTTGAAGTCTCTCCCTCTTCATCAAGAGCAAAAGCAAAAAAATCACGCAAGGGAATAAGTCCTCTTTCACAACTTAAATATTTATTTGCCACAGCTCTTGATATAGTCGAAGCATTACGTTCTAAATCAAGTGCTAAATCCTTAAAAGTCATAGGTTTTATCTCTTTTCCCATGAAAAAATCATATTGATATTCTACTATCATAAGCCCTATTTTATAAAGAGTAGCTTTTCTCATCGCTAAAGCATCAACTAAATTTTTTGCTTCTTTAATGTAATGATTTAAAAAATCATGCTCTAAACCATCAGTTTGGATTGAAATTTCAGGATAATAATCATCATTGATTTTTACTTTAATTTCACCATTTTCTTTATAAACAAAAATATCAGGAACAATTATACGAGAATCTTCAAAATATTCCAAAAAAGGAGGAGTGCTAAAGCGCTTAAGTACAGCCAATGCTTCTTTATATAAAGGCTCTTTGGTATAGTTTTGTATATTTTCAAAATCCATAATCAACATTCTACAAAACTCATCAATATCTTCATCTAACTCCATATTTTCAAGAGCAAATAAAAATGCTTCTTTATAATCTTTAGCTCCTACTCCTACAGGATCTAAAAATTTAAATCTTGCTCTTACTCGCTCAATTTCTTCTAAGGAATACTCTTTTAAAAATTCTTCATCGTATTCAAAATATCCTTCCTCATTTAAGCATTCTATAATTTTTTTTGCAAGCTCTTGAGATTTGTTTGTAGGAAACAAAGGAGGAAGAATCTGTTCATTTAAAAGCTCATAAACACTTTTTTTGGCAAGTCCTTTACTATCCACAAAAGCCGAATTTACATTATGTTTATAAAATGAATCAAAATAATTCTTACCCTTATCATGAGTTTGTATCGAATCTTGAACATTTAAGAAAGGATTATCCTCAGCAAATTTATCTAAATTTTCTTTTAAATCCTCTATGTTTGCTTGTAAAATCGGCAACCAAGAGCGTAAAGTTTGAGAAATTTTAGTCTTGGGTGCTTGGGTGATTTTTTGCTTTAACATCAATCAAGGAGTTTAAACTCCGCTCCTAAATAATACTTTTTCACGTCTTTATTGGTTGCAATTTCATCAGCATTCCCACTAGCAAGCAAAGAGCCCGATCTTATAACATAAGCTCTATCACAAATAGCCAAAGTCTCACGCACATTATGATCGGTAATTAAAACCCCAATCCCTAATCTTTTAAGCTCTTTAATTAAAGTTTGAATTTCAGCCACTGCTATAGGATCAACACCTGCAAAAGGCTCATCAAGAAGCAAAAACTTAGGTTCGCACATCAAGCTTCTAGCGATCTCACAACGCCTTCTTTCACCTCCACTTAAACTTAAACCTTTCCTTAAACGAATAGGTTCTATACTTAAAAGTTCAAGCATTTGCTCAACTTTATCATGTAAAATTTTTTTATCTTTATAAAAAATCTGAGCCGCTAAAAGCAGGTTATCTTCTACACTTAAATCCTTAAAAATACTACTTTCTTGAGGTAGATAACCTATCCCTGATCTAGCTCTTTTGTTTAAAGGATCTTTTGTTACATCCAAACCGTCTAAAAGAACTTTTCCACTACTTGGAGAAATAAGTCCACATATCATATAAAAAGTTGTTGTTTTTCCTGCGCCATTTGGCCCTAAAAGTCCTACAACTTCTCCGCTATTAACCTCTAAAGAAATTCCATGTATAATCTTAGTTTTTTTAATAATTTTTTCCAAATTTACAATTTCTAATTTACTCATAAATTTCATACTTTCTTTTGTCATCTTTAATGCTAATTTTAATCTGAATAGTAGAAATTCCAAATTTCATTAAAGTTTTTTTCAAATTTTCACCGCCCCATTCAACCAAATGTAAACCTTTTTCAAAAAAATTTTCAAATAAACCATTCGCTAAAAGTCCTTCTAAACCTTCTTGATAAATATCATAATGATAAATGCAAATATCATGATTTTCATATTTTTGCATAGTGGAAAAAGTTGGAGAATCTACCCTTGCATCAAGACCAAGAAATTTAACCCAAGCTTGCACCAAGCTTGTTTTTCCGCTAGCCAAATCTCCTTGAAGCAAAACAACACCTTCTTTAGGCATTATTTGAAGCATCGTTTTGATCTCATCTTTTGCTAAAATAAATTCTTTCATAATTTTACCACATATTCATTTTGTGCGTTTTTAGGAATACTTTTCGTACTAGGTAGAGCTAGCACTTTATATTTTTGAGTGTATTCAGTAAAATGTAAAGTGATGATATCACCCACCTTAACCTCTTTACTCGCTTTAACAATAACACCATTAATCCCTACTACACCACTTTTACACATATCTTCAGAAATAGCTCTTCTTTTCGTGATATTAACTACATTTAAAAATTTATCTACTCTCATAAAAGCAATTTTAGCAAAAAAAATCAATTTTTGGAACAAAATTTGCTTGCGCCTTTGCTTTATTTTTTAAGAAAATAGCAAGTAAAAACTTTTCTTTAATGAAATTTGGATACAATTTTATAATTTTCAAATCTATTTTAACAAAGGATATCTTATGAAAAATGAAGTAAAAAAAGTAGTTTTAGCGTATTCTGGAGGGCTTGATACGAGCATTATTTTAAAATGGCTTCAAGATGAGTATAATTGCGAAGTTGTAACTTTTACAGCAGATATTGGTCAAGGCGAAGAACTTGAACCTGCAAGAAAAAAAGCCCTTTCTTTAGGCATAAAAGAAGAAAATATTTTCATTAAAGATTTAAGAGATGAATTTGTTAAAGATTATGCATTTCCTATGTTTAGAGCCAATGCGATTTATGAAGGAGAATATCTTTTAGGAACAAGTATAGCAAGACCACTTATAGCAAAAACTCAAGCACAAATTGCCCTGCAAACAGGTGCTGATGCGGTAAGTCATGGTGCCACAGGCAAAGGAAATGATCAAGTGCGTTTTGAACTTGGTTATCTTGCTTTTAATCCCGATTTAAAAATCATCGCTCCATGGCGTGAGTGGGATTTAAACAGTCGTGAAAAACTCCTTGCTTATGCACAAAAACACGGTATTGATATTTCTAAGAAAAAAGGAAAATCTCCTTATTCTATGGACGCAAATTTACTTCATATTTCTTATGAAGGACTTGTTTTAGAAGATCCTGCACACGCACCCCAAGAAGATATGTGGAGATGGAGTAAAAGCCCAAAAGACGCTCCAAATGAAAGTGAAATTATAGAACTTGATTTCCAAAAGGGAGATTTAGTAGCGATAAATGGAGAAAAACTAAGTCCTGCAGGACTTTTAACCAAACTTAACGAACTAGGCTGCAAACACGGTATAGGACGCCTTGATATAGTAGAAAATCGCTATGTAGGAATGAAAAGTCGTGGTTGTTACGAAACTCCAGGCGGTACTATACTTTTAAAAGCACACAGAGCGCTTGAAAGCATCACTCTTGATAGAGAAGCAGCACACTTAAAAGATGAACTCATGCCAAAATACGCAAGTTTAATTTATAATGGCTATTGGTTCTCGCCTGAAAGAATGATGCTTCAAGCCTTAATCGATGAGTCTCAAATTCACGCCAATGGCAGAGTAAAACTCGAGCTTTATAAAGGCAATGTGATGGTTATAGGACGTGAAAGTGCGAACGATAGCTTGTTTAACGCAGCTTATTGTACTTTTGAAGAAGATGAAGTGTATAATCAAAAAGACGCAGCAGGCTTTATCAAGCTTAATGCTTTGCGTTTTATCATTGCAGGAAAAAATGGAAGAAAATTTTAATAAAGGAATAAAATGAAAGTATTATTAATCAAAGATGTAAAAGCACTTGGAAAAGCAGGAGAAATAAAAGAAGTAAAAGACGGCTACGGACAAAATTTCTTAATCGCTAAAGGCTTTGCTAAAGCAGCTACTAATGAAGTTTTAAGAAAATACGAAAGCGATAAGAAAAAAGAGGCTGAAAATTTACGCTTTGAAATCGCAAATTTAGAAAAACTCAAAGAAGAACTTAGCAAAATCACTCTTGAAATTTCAAAACCCGTAGGTGCAAATGGAAGTTTGTTTGGTGGTGTAACCAAAGATGAAATCGCTCATGCCCTAAAAGAACAAAGCCATATAGAAATCGATAAAAAAAGTTTAGAATGCGACACCTTAAAAAGCTTAGGAATTCACGAGGTAAGCGTAAAACTTGGACACGCAATCCATGCTAAATTTAACATAAACATAAAGGCAGAATAATGTTTCACGCAACAACGATTTTAGCTTACAAAGGTAAAAATAAATCCGTAATCGGCGGAGATGGACAAGTAAGCTTTGGAAACACGGTACTAAAAGGCAATGCTGTAAAGATTAGAAAACTTAATAATGGAAAAGTTTTAGCAGGTTTTGCAGGATCGACAGCTGATGCTTTTAATCTTTTTGATATGTTTGAAAATCTCCTTCAAAGTTCTAAAGGCGATCTTTTAAAAGCAGCGATTGACTTTTCTAAAGAATGGAGAAAAGACAAATACCTAAGAAAACTTGAAGCCATGATGCTTGTACTTGATAGAAATCACATTTTTCTACTTTCTGGTACAGGCGATGTGGTCGAACCTGAAGATGGGCAAATCGCAGCCATAGGAAGTGGTGGAAACTATGCACTTTCAGCTGCTAGAGCCTTAGCAAAACATGCAAATTTAGATGAAGAAGAACTTGTAAAATCAAGCCTTCAAATCGCAGGTGAAATTTGCATTTACACCAATACCAATATCAAAACTTATGTAATCGAGGATGAGAAATGAATCTAACTCCAAAAGAAATTGTTAAATTTTTAGATGATTATGTTATAGGACAAAAAAAAGCTAAAAAAATCATAGCTATAGCTTTAAGAAATCGCTACCGCAGAATGCAACTTAGCCCTGAATTACAAGATGATATCGTACCTAAAAATATCTTGATGATAGGTTCTACAGGTGTAGGAAAAACAGAAATCGCTAGGCGTTTAGCTAAAATGATGGGCTTTCCTTTCATCAAAATCGAAGCGAGCAAATATACTGAAGTGGGTTTTGTAGGTCGTGATGTGGAAAGCATGGTAAGAGATCTTGCCAATGCAGCTTTAAATTTGGTAAAAAATGAACAAAGAGAAAAAAACAAAGATAAAATTGATGAATTTATAGAAAATAAAATTTTAGAAAAACTTTTACCACCTTTACCAAAGGGTATCAGTGATGAAAAACAAGAAGAATATAAAAACAGTCTTGAAAAAATGAGAACTAAACTAAGAAATGGCGATCTTGATGAAAGCACCATAGAGATAGAAATTTCACAAAATATGTTCGATACCAATCCTAACCTACCTCCTGAAATGGGTGCAATGCAAGATATAGTTAAGGTTATAGGCGTTGGCAGTAAAAAAGTCAAAAAAGAAATGAAAATCAAAGACGCTAAAAATGCTTTAAAAAACGAAGCAGGAGAAAAAATCCTAGATCAAGAAAGTATCAAAAGCGAAGCCTTAAAAAGAGCGGAAAATGAAGGGATTATTTTTATTGATGAAATCGATAAAATCGCTGTTTCAAGCGGAAATTCAAACCGCCAAGATCCAAGTAAAGAAGGGGTGCAAAGAGACTTACTTCCTATAGTAGAGGGATCAAATGTACAAACAAAAATAGGTACTTTAAAAACCGATCATATTCTTTTTATCGCCGCAGGGGCTTTTCATCTTAGCAAACCAAGCGATCTTATCCCTGAACTTCAAGGACGCTTTCCTTTAAGAGTGGAATTAGATAGTCTTGATGATAAAGCTCTTTATGAAATTTTAACACGTCCTAAAAATTCACTTTTAAAACAATACTCTCAGCTTTTAAAAACTGAAAAATTAGAACTTGAATTTAATGATGAAGCCATTAAAGAAATAGCAAAAATAGCTTCAAGAGCTAATGAAGAAATGCAAGATATAGGTGCTAGACGCTTGCATACTGTGATAGAAAAATTACTTGAAGATTTAAGCTTTGAAGCTGATGAGTATGCAGGTAAAAAATTCGTAGTGGATAAAAAAATGGTAGAAGAAAAACTCGGAGATATCATAGAAAATAAAGATCTTGCAAGGTATATTTTGTGAAAAGTGGCTTTGTTAGCATCATAGGGCGTACTAATGCAGGAAAAAGTACTTTAATCAATTCCTTATTAGAAGAAAAAATCGCCCTAGTTTCTCACAAACAAAATGCCACAAGGCGTAAAATCAAAGCCATAGTGATGCATGAAAAAAATCAAATCATTTTCATCGATACCCCAGGACTTCACGAAAGCGGTGCTAGGCTTAATCAACTGCTTGTCCAAAGTGCTATTAAATCCATGAGGGATTGTGATGTGATTTTATTTGTGGCAAGTGTTTTTGATAACACAAAAGACTATGAAAATTTTCTTAGTCTAAGCCCACAAGTACCACATATCATCGCTTTAAATAAAGTAGATTTAACCGATAATGCTACGCTTTTAAAAAAACTTAGTGAATATGCAAAATTTAGCCAACATTTTAAGGCTATCATTCCTTATTCCTCCAAGAAAAAAAACTATAAAAAAGATTTATTAGATGAGATAGTAAAATACCTTGATGAACATGAGTATTTTTATGATCCTGAATTTTTAAGTGCGAGTAGCGAAAAAGAACTTTATAGAGATTTTATACTTGAAAGTATTTATGAAAATTTAAGCGATGAGCTTCCTTATAGTAGCGAAGTGCTTATCCATCGCACCAAAGATACTCCCGATCTTTTAATCCTAGAAGCCAATATCATCACCGATACAAACTCTCACAAGGGTATGCTTATAGGAAAAGAAGGAGCAACTTTAAAAAGAATAGGCAAAGATGCACGCTTTAAAATTTCAAAACTTGCACAAAAAAAGGCACTTTTAAAGCTTTTCGTAACAGTGAAAAAAAACTGGCAAAAAGATGAAGAATTTTTAAAAAAACTTTTAAATGATGAAAATTAATTCATTAAATAAAATAAATTTTATAAAATCTACAGATTTGCTTTATACTCAAAGAACGGGAATATCCAAAGAAGACGAACTTTTTAACAATTTAACCGCAGATTTTAAGCTAAGTAAACCCTTTGACTACCAAATAGCTTTTTTTAAACATAATGAAATTTATCATTGTTTTTTAGCACCTGTTTACAAATTGAAAAAAAGTCGTTTTTGCTTTCCCGAACCTTTAATTTTTCAAGCTTTGTTTGATGAAAGATTTATTAAGGAAAGTGATTATTGTGTTTTAAATTTATATGATCAAACTTTATATTTATATTTTTACCAAGAAGGAAAATTTATCAATCTTAAAAAAATCGAAAATTTCAACCCAAGTAATATGGATTTATTTTTTAAACAAAATCGATTTATAGAACTTTTAAAACACTATGAAAGCAAACTGCTACTTTATCAGGATTTGGATACAATCAAACATTACTTCTCATCTCAAATAAAATGTTTAAATCTAAATGATATTCTTGATAAAAATAGTTTATTGAAATTAAGTTCATATAGCATAAAAAATCTAGATCAAAATTGTAATTTTATCAAGCATAATAAAATAAAAATATCTATTTCTTTTAAAATTATATTAATATTTATTTTTAGCTTTAGTCTTAGTATGATAATTTTATTATTTAAAGATTTTATAGAGTACAAACAAAATAAGGAAATTCAAAATAAAAATTTTATCATACAAGAAGAAATTTCTAAACTAAAACAAGATAAGCAAAAATTATTAACAAACATACAAGATTTAAACTTTACTCTTTCTAATAAAATATCATCTACACAACAACAATTTCATATTTTATCCACCATAACAAAAGAAATCAATTTAGATAAAAATAAGGCAATCATTCTAAATCAAATCATATCATGGCTTAACTCCAATGAACTTAAAATCACAAATCTTGAATTTGAACAAACAAAAATCATTCTTTCTTTTATCGATGAAAACCACTTTAAAAGAGCATTAGAAAATCTAAATTCTGCTTTTAAAATTCTTGATAAAAATAAAGAAACATTTAATATCATATTAGAAGTCATACATGAATAAAATAGAAGTATTTTTGCAAAATTTAAATCCTAGGGAAAAATTTCTTTTTATTTCTTTTATCTGCCTTTGTGCTTTGTTTTTAGCTTTTAAAATTCACGATCACTTTTTGGAAGATATTTTTCAAAAAACATTAGTAGAACATAATTACCTTGCATTAAATGAAGCAAAAATAGAAAATTCACATCTTAAAGAAATAGAGACAAAGCTAACAAAACAGATAAAAACAGAGGAAGAAAAATTAAAATACTATAAAGAAAAATTACATTTATTTTCTTATGATAAAGATTTTTTCAATAAAAAAATCAATAATTTATCCAAAAATTTAATCATTAATGAAATAAAATTTTCCCAAGAAAACAAAAATTTTATTCACTATAATTATGTTTCTCTAAGTTTAAATGGCAACTTTAAAGACTTGCTCAATTTTATACAAAATTTAGAAAATCTTCCTATAGCTTTAAAAATTGATAAAATAAAACTATACAATACACAGGGTTTAAAATTAAAGCTTGATTTAATGTTTAAATTTATTAATTTATAATAATATTAAAATGTTATATTTTTAAATATTATTATAAAAAAATATTTAAAAATATTGTAATTTAATTATTTTTCTATTACTATTAGTTAAAATATTTTAAGCATAAAAAAGAAAGGTGTTGAGAAGTGACTAAGCAAGAAATACAAAAACTCGATACAAATTTCCTAGGTCATCCCAAGCCTTTATTCTCTCTATCAATGGTAGAACTTTGGGAAAGATTTGCTTTTTATGGCATACGATCTTTACTTGTGCTTTTCATGGCAACAACCATAAGCAAAGGTGGACTTGGAATAAGTACTGAATACGCCTCGGCAATTTATGGCATTTTTGCAGGATGCTTGTATTTAACAGCACTTCCTGGAGGCTGGATTACTGATAATTATTTAGGGCAAAAAAGGCTTTATTTTTAGGTTCTTTTATTATAGCTTTAGGACATATTAGCATAGCCTTATCTATTTTAAGCACACCTATGTTTTTCTTAGGGCTTACTTTTATCGTTATTGGTACTGGATTTTTTAAAACTAGCGCTTCTGTAACAGTTGGAATGTTATACAAACAAAATGATACAAGATGCGATACTGGCTATACGATTTTTTATATAGGAATTAACATTGGAGCATTCATTGCTCCTCTTATATGTGGTTTTGTTCAAGCAAAATGGAATTATCATTTAGGATTTGGCATAGGAGGTTTAGGTAATCTCTTTGCTTATTTTATATTTTAAAGCTATCCCTGAGCTTGAAGAATTTCATAAAAATTACACTTTAAAGCGAAACTGGGAACAACCATTTAAAAAAAGTAAAAATTTAACTCTTATACTAAGTATAAGCTTGTTAAGTATTATTGGATTTTTTCTAATTTTCATTAATCTTGCAGATATTAATCCCATAATACTATCAAAAAAACTTCTAATTGTAATTTTACTATGTTTGGACTCTCTATAATGGCTGAGATTGCCCCTGATTTAATCAAAAATCAAATCATGGGACTTTTGGTTTGTAGCAAGTGCGCTTGGAAATTTTGTTGCAGGATTTATAGGAGGAAATGTCAATATTAAAAACATCGATCAACTTTCCAGTATTTTTAGGCAATGTATGTGGATGCTTTTTGTTGTAGCGCTTTTACTTTTTATTGCCAAAAAATCAATTTATAAAATTCTTAACGAAAAAAATAAGCAATTATCTAATTAAACCTAAAATACAAAATACACCAAAGTTGAAAATTGATCTTAATATTTCTTTTTTTATATTTGTAAAAAAGTAACATTATGATATAAATCATTTAAAAATATTACAAAGTTATACATATTTTTTAATTTCTTGTCTATAATTTATAAATAAAAATACATAAAGGATATAAATTGAGTAAAAATGTAAAAAATTTAGATACTTCATTTTTTGGACATCCAAAACCACTTTTATCTCTTTCACTTACTGAGCTTTGGGAAAGATTTTCTTTTTACGGAATTCGTCCCTTGCTTTACCTTTTTATGATAGCAAGTTTTGAAAAAAGTGGAATGAACTTAAAACCTGAAGAAGCAAGTGCAATTATGGGAATTTTTGCAAGTTGTTTATATCTTGCTGCTTTGCCAGGTGGGTGGCTTGCGGATAATTACTTAGGACAAAAAAGAGCAATTTTACTAGGTGCTTTAACTATAGCATTTGGACATTTGTGCATAGCCTTTTCTTATTTTAACAATAAAATGATTTTTGTTGGTATGGTTTTTTTGGTTATAGGTACAGGACTTTTTAAAACTTGCGCTTCTGTAATGGTTGGAATGCTTTATAAAAAAAATGATACAAGGCGTGATTCTGGTTTTACTCTTTTTTATATGTGTTTTAATTTTGGTGCTTTTGTAGCTCCTTTAATTTGCGGCTTTTTACAAAAAGAATACGGATGGCACTTTGGTTTTGGTGCAGGTGGGATTGGTATGCTTTTAGCGGTAATTATTTTCTACCTAAAAACTATGCCTGATTTAAAAGAATTTGATGAAAAAGTTGGCATAGACTCTACTTGGGATAGACCAAGCAAAAAAAGCAAAAACGTATTTTACATCATCATTGCATCAGGTATTGTTTTACTTGGAGCAATATTTTTAATCCTTAGTGGTTTTATAAAATTAGATGCACAAGTTATTAATAAAAATATTATTTTAACTATCTTAGCTTGTGCTGGAATTTATTTTTTATATCTTTTCGCTTTTACTTCTTTAAAAATAGAAGAAAAAAGAAATTTAATTATTTTTATTGTTTTATTTTTAGCGGCTGCGTTATTTTGGTCAGTATATGAGCAACAATACACTTCTTTTAATTTTTTTGCAGAAAAATTAACAGATAAAACCATATTAAATTATGAAATTCCTACAATATGGTTTCAATCTCTTGGAGGTTTATTTGTTATACTTTTTGCACCTTTTAGTGCTTTTATATGGACTATATGTGCCAAAAATAATAAAGAAATTTCATCTATTATCAAATTTGCATTAGGACTTTTGGGTGCAGCTTTAGCATTTTTAATAATGGCTTTAGCTTCAAATCATGCAATTAATTTAAATGGCGATGCTAATACATTAAGAGAAAATTTAGAAAATTCATCGCAAATTATTTTAGTTTCACCTTGGTGGCTTGTCAGTAGCTTTTTGCTTATGGTTTTAGGAGAGCTTTGCCTTTCCCCTGTGGGACTTTCTATAATGACAAAAATTGCACCTAATTTAATTAAATCTCAAGTCATGGGACTTTGGTTTGTAGCAAGTGCATTAGGCAATGCTTTAGCTGGATTCATAGGTGGTAAAGCAAGTGAAGAAAATATAGCTTATTTGCCAAATTTATTTTACCAATGTATGTGGATATTACTTGGTGCTGTTATAATTTTACTTATACTCAAAAAACCTATCAATAAAATACTAAAAAATTAATATTAAGGAGAAAATATGAGTATTTACAAACAAAGAGTATTAGAACTTAGAAGATTAATGAAAGAAAATAATATTGACGCCTATCTCATCTTAAGTGCAGATCCACATTTGAGCGAATATTTACCAGAATATTACAAAAACAGAATCTTTATCAGTGGCTTTAAGGGTTCTGTTGGAACAGTTCTTATCACACAAGAAGAGGGCTTTTTGTGGGTAGATGGAAGATATTGGCTTCAAGCACAAAAGGAATTAGAAGGTAGCGGTATACTTTTACAAAAACAAGATGCTAAAAATACTTTTACCAAATGGTTGGAAAAAAATTTAAGCGAAGATCAAATTTTAGGCATCGATTTTGCACTTTTACCTTTATCTTTACAAAAAGATTTACAGATTAATTGCAAGGCAAATTTAAAACATATAGATTTGATAAGTCCACTTTGGAAAGATCGTCCCACTTTACCACAAGAAAAAATTTATGAACACGAACTAGAATACTGCTCTTACTCAAGAAAAGAAAAATTAGCATTAGTGCGTCAAAAAATGAAAAATTTAAATGCTACTTCTCATTTAATCTCCAGCCTTGATGATATAGCTTGGCTTACAAATTTAAGAGGGAATGATGTAAATTACAATCCTGTATTTTTAAGTCATTTGCTAATCTTGGAAGACAAAGCTTTGCTTTTTGTTGATCAGAAAAAAGTAAATTCAGAACTTGAAAAAAAATTAAATTTAGATGGGTTTTGGCTTAAAAATTATGATGAAATCATCATGGAGCTTGAAAAACTTGCAAATACAAATTTGCTTATTGAACCTTCAAAAATGACCGCTTTACTCATAAATTCTTTAGATAAAAGCGTAAAAATCATTCAAGAAATTAATCCAAGCACTCACTTAAAAGCAGCTAAAAATACAAAAGAAATAGCGCATATACAAGATGCTATGATAGAAGATGGAGTGGCTTTATGTAAATTTTTTGCCTGGCTTGAAGAAGCGATAGAAAATAAAGAATTAATAAGCGAATTGGACATAGATGCTAAAGCAAGCGAATTTAGAGCACAAAGCAAGTACTACATAAGTGATAGTTTTGCCACTATAGCAGGCTTTAACGAAAACGCAGCATATCCACATTATAAAGCCACAAAAGAGAGTTTTGCTTATCTTAAAAAAGATGGGCTTTTACTTATTGATTCTGGTGGACAATATAAAAACGGTACAACAGATATTACACGCGTTGTACCAATAGGAAAGGCTAATGCAGAACAAATTCATGACTATACCTTGGTTTTAAAAGCACATATTGCCATTTCTAGTGCAATTTTTCCAAAAGATATAGCTATGCCCTTACTTGATGCAATCACACGCGCACCTTTATGGAAAGAACAAATTGACTATATACACGGCACAGGACATGGCGTGGGATATTTTTTAAATGTCCATGAAGGTCCACAAGTTTTATCTTATCTATCCCCTGTGCTTGAAAAAACAAAAGCCAAAGAAGGTATGCTAACCTCCATAGAGCCAGGTATTTATAAAGTAGGTAAATGGGGTATAAGACTTGAAAATTTAGTTATTCATACCAAAGTAGAAAATCCTAAAAATAAAGATTTTGGAGAGTTTTTATACTTTAAACCTGTTACCCTTTGTCCTTTTGAAATATCTTGTATTGATACAAAAATGTTAGATGAAAAAGAAAAAGAATGGTTAAACAATTATCACAAAGAAGTATTTGAAAAACTTTCTCCTAAGCTAGGTGATTATCCAAAAGCTCTAGTTTGGCTTGAAAAAAAAACAAAAGCCATCTTTTAAGATACTTTTTTGTTAACATAGATAAATTTTCCTTGTATTAAACTTATAATTTGTTTAATACAAGGTTTTTAAACCAATTGCTAAAAAAGTTTTTTTGAAAAACTCAATTTACAACTAAAAATTATTTAAAATATCCAAGTTCAATCATTTTTTGATAAATTTTAGCTACAGTTACCCCTGAAGTAATATTTCTCCCACCATGTTCCAAAAGAACGGTAACTACATATTTTGGCTTAGAATAAGGAGCATAAGAAGTAAGCCACGCATGAGATCTAGTATAATACTCAAATTGTTTTTCATCGACCCTATTTTTATCTGTCTGTGAAAATCCCACAACCTGAGCAGTTCCTGTTTTTGCTGCAACTTTCACATCAAGATTATGCAAATAACGATAAGAGGTTCCTCCTTGCTCATTAGCAACAGCATACATTGCATCTCTTATATAAGGCAATTGACTCTTTTCAAATAAAGTAAAAATTTCTTTTTTATTTTCATCCATTTGATTTTCTATAGTTGTATTATTATTTTCTATACTTTTTAAAAAATGAGGTATAACCTCTCCACCTTTTGCGATTTGAGCTGTATATCTAGCAATTTGCATAGGTGTTGCAAGAAAATTACCTTGACCTATAGCTGTATTTAAAGTATCACCTTGAAACCAAGATTGTCTATATCTTTGCATCTTCCATTCTTTGCTTGGTAAAGTCCCTACAAATTCACTAGGTAAATCTACCCCTGTTTTCGCTCCAAAGCCAATGCGAGATAAAGTTTCACTTATTTGATCGATTCCAACTTGCAAACTGCCATTATAAAAATAAACATCACAACTATATTTTATCGCATGTTTTAAATCCACAGGTCCATGGCCTGATCGATTCCAACATCTAAAAAACCTACCTCCAAGCTCAATGCTTCCATTGCAAACATATTGAGTCGACGGGCTAATATTTTTAGAATTTAAAAAAGAAAGCCCTACTCCCATTTTTACAACAGAACCTGGAGGATAATATCCATTTATAAGTTTATTTGTAAAAGGATGATCAAGACTATTTGAAAGCTCGTCCCAATCCTTAAAAGAGATCCCTGTTACAAAAGGATTAAGATCATATTCAGGG
Organism: Campylobacter sp. BCW_6460; assembly: GCF_001762705.1. Lineage (NCBI taxonomy): Bacteria > Pseudomonadati > Campylobacterota > Epsilonproteobacteria > Campylobacterales > Campylobacteraceae > Campylobacter > Campylobacter sp. BCW_6460. Next base: position 78,839 of record NZ_MJXI01000033.1, read on the forward strand.
AAACTCCCTGCAGCTAAAATAGATCCATCATTTACATTCATAATTATAGCAGCTCCAGCATTCCCTTCAAACAATGAAGTTAAATAAGACTGAAGCTCTATATCTATCGTAAGTTCTATATCATTAGACATAGCAGGAGTGTAAGAAAGCTGTTCTACTTCTTGATTTAAGGCATTAACCTTATAAACCCTAGTTCCTTTTTCTCCTTGTAAAATATCATTATAATAGCGTTCTATACCGCTTTTTCCCGTATAGTTAGAAAGTTTTGCTATTTCATTTTCTTGAACATCTTGCAAATTTGCCTTACCTACATACCCAATAATATGCGAAGCCAATTTTCCAAAAGGATATTTTCTTTTTACAACAGGATCTATTTTTATTGTTTTATTAAGATTTAACTCTGAATAATGCGGAATAATCTCATCGTAAGGTATAAAATCTACAACTTTAATAAAATCTTGATTATAGTAAGAATCATTTCTCTTATAAATTTCTGCTAATTTACTAGCATTTAAATCAGGAAATAAATTTGCAAGTTCAGATAGTTCTTTATCTAGAATTCCTTTATTTGACTTTTTAATACTTAAATAAGGTTTAATAGAAATACTAAAACCCAAATCATTAATAGCCAATAAAGTTCCATTTCTATCTGTAATTTGACCCCTAACAGGTGCTAAAAATTCAGTTTTTATGGCATTTTGTTTAGCAAGTTCTTCATAATATACATTTGATTTTATACTCAAATAATACACACGACTTAATAAAAATATAAAAAACAATAGTATAAATCCAACAACTAAACGCATTCTCATTTAAATTTTACCTTTAAAAAACACATAAGCTAAACAACATTCTATAAAAACTGAAACAATATACGCCCATCCTAAAATTTTAATTTTTTCATCTCCAATATAAGACAATATCATATCCAAAAACAAAATAATGCCGTAAGCACAAAGCACAAAAACAACAGGGATAAATTTACCAATTTTTAAATTTGTCTTAATCCAATCTGCACAAAGATAATAAAAAATAAAAAATGCCAACCAAGATGAAAAAATAAAAAAATTATAAGTTATATCAGTAAAAAATAAAAAAAATAAAGAAAAATACCATCTAAAATCAAGCTTTGAAAAAGTTCTTTCTCTCTCTTCTAGTAAGCAAAACATATAACAGAAAAAAATCCCATAAAGTAACGGAGCATATATAAAAGTCGAACCAAGAATCTGATAGATTAGAAAAAAAAATCCTAAAAAGACATAAGCTCCATTAAATTTTGCTTTATAAGCACTTAAATTTCTTCTCATTTATCAAGACCTAAAGTTTGATTGATAATAATATCTTCTAAAGAATCAAGGCCAAATTTATTCAAATTTGAAACTAAAATAGAGTCTTTAAATTCATTTTTTAACTTAGCTTTTTCACTTTGATTTAATTTATCGCATTTGGTAAAAACTTTTAAAATTTTTTGATCAGGTCGTAAAAATCTTTTCAAATAGTCATTTAAATTTACATCGATCTCTAAATGAGTATGTCTTGAGTCGATTAAATGTATAAATAACTTTATCGAGGTTCTTAATTTTAAAAATTCATCTAAGTTTTGATTCCATATTTCTTTTAAATTTTTAGAAACCTTTGCATAACCAAACCCTGGCAAATCGATAAAATTGATATTAAATTTTTCTTCATTTCTTTTGCAAGTTACTTCGAAAAAATTTATAAGCTGAGTTTTTCCAGGAGTTGCCGAACTTTTGGCTAAATTTTTTTGTTTGCACAAAGAATTGATTAAAGAACTTTTTCCGACATTGGAACGCCCTAAAAATGCTACTTCACTAAAATTTGAGCTCAATTTCTCATCAAATTTCACTAAAGAAGTGATAAATTTAGCACTAATTATCATTTGTCTTTAAGATCAAACACAAAACGAGCAGGTTTTTGATCCTTACTCTCCACTCGATAAATATTAGCTTTTCTATCGACTATTATTTTATCACCAAAAAGTTTTTGATTACTTCCAAGCTCATTTATATAAGCATGACCATTAATCTCGTAAGTATCTTTAATAACATTATAAATAAATTTATCTCCACTACCTTTATAAGTTTTACCCTTTAAAACAATCTTAAACCTAGCGTTTTGCATTGCTTCATAACGAATAGGTTTGCGATTTTTATCCGTATAAATAATCAATTTTTCAGAATTTAAAATATCATCACCCCTAATTACTTCTACATTTCCACTAAGAATACTTTCACCCTTATTTTCATCTGAGTAAAAATTTAAAGCTTTTACTTCAATTTGAGTTGCCCAAGTTACACTTACACAAGCTAACAATAAAATTATTTGTCTTGCAACCACGCATTTACTCCTTGGATATTTAAAATTTTGTTTTTTGTATCATAGTTTAAAGTATTTCCATTAATAATACTTCCATTGATCAGAGCTTTAAAATTAGTATTTGTGTGTAAAATTTTATCCTTAGGTTGGTATTCTACCTCTTGAGAAATAATTTTGACATTATTAGTACCTATATAAGTAACATTTCCTTCAAACAAAACCTTGCTCATATCTTTATTGAAAAACTCTAAACGATTCGCACTAAGATTAAAATCTAAATTTAAAGTAATAAAATCATTAAATTCATCTCTATCTGCATATCTCACCCAAGAATTTGCCTTATAATATGCCTTAATTGTACTAGCATTACTCTCATAAGCTTTCAAATTTTTAGCCTCAATATTTTTAAAATTTAAAGCATTAGTTTGCAAATTCAAAGAATACGGATCTTGCAAACTTAAAATCGTAAAAGTAATTGTAAAAAGAGCAATTAAAATTCCAAAAATTTTTATAGCCAAAGCTTATTCCATTCTTCTTCTAGATGATTTTTTTCTACTAAAATTTCTATCATCTGTGCTACAGCAGCCTTACCACCTTTTTTGCTAAGCACTATGTCTACATTTAAATTTTTATGACCATCTTTTGGCTTAAAACTAAGTCCTACACTTTCAAGCAAAGCCTTATCGTTAAAATAATCTCCAATAGCCGCACACTGAGAAAAATCTAAATTAAGTTTTTGTAAAATTTCTTTTGCACAAGCTAACTTATCCTTGATGCCTTGATATAAAATTTCTATTTTTAAATCTTTAGCTCTTTTTTCAACACAAGGACAATTTCTACCTGTAATAATAGCAATTTTTTTACCAAGCTTTAGCCAAGCCTCGATAGCCGCTCCATCTTTTACATCAAATTCTTTAATAAATTCTCCATTAGAAGTATAAATAATCTTCCCATCAGTTAAACAGCCATCTACATCCAAAAAAATCAATTCTGTCATAATTTCTACTCTCTTACAACAAATGCACCTGCAAATGCACCACTTGCAGCAAAATCCCTTGCTTCATCTTCACTTCTAAAGCCTGTTAAGAAAACGCGATTTAATCCATCCACTGAGCTTGTGCGTATAGTAGAGCTATAAGTTCTATAAGTTTTATATCTTGCTGCTATCGTTTGTGCTCCAGCTGGGTTTTTAAAGGCTCCAATTTGAACCATGAAATTTCCACCTTCATAAATTTGTCCATTATTTGCAATCTCTCCACTATTTCCATAGTTTACATTAGAATGTACAATATTATTACCCGAATTACTTGATCCAAACCCTATAACCTCAAGCCTTACTGGAGCTGTTCCTGAAGCAATCATATCAATTTGACTGGCAGCTCCTTTTGATAAATCTATAATACGATTATTCACAAAAGGACCTCTATCATTTACACGAACGGTAACTTGACGATTGTTATTTAGATTGGTTACTTTTAAGATGGTATTCATAGGTAAAGTTTTATGAGCTGCGGTTAAAGCATTTTGATTATAGGTTTCACCATTAGAAGTTTTCTTGCCGTGAAAGCCTGGCCCATACCAACTCGCAATACCATCAGCAGTTTCGCCTACTGCTACAACAGTAGGATAATAAGTTTTGCCGTTGATAGTATAAGGCTTCATCGTTCCTTTAGTCCCTGAAGAACTAGGACTACTTTTAAAATCATTTGAAGGATAATACACTTGAGCATTATCCAAGCTAGAAAAAAAACTAGTGCCTAAACAACCACTAAAAAATAAAGCCCCCAAACTAACGGCTGACAACTTTAGTGTAATTGTTTTTATTCGCATTTTTATTCTCCTTGATTGGTATAATTAATTTTTGATTAATGCTAAGATGATTTTTTGCTATTTTATTGAATTCTCGAATTTCATCAACACTTATATTATAATTTTTTGCTATTTTATATAAAGAGTCACCAGACTTAACAATATAAGTTCTTGTCATAGGTATAGTTGTATCAACCTTCGCAAGTTTTTCTGCTTTAAAATTTTTATCAAAAAATGCTACTTTATTAAGTGGTATATACATATAATACCCTTTACCAGGAGGCGTAAAATTATGTTTAAATTGTGGATTATATTTCTTAAAAGTTGCAAGATCCATATTTAAATTTTTAGCTATTTCTTTTAAAGATGCAGAAGAAGGCACATCAACTTTTGCGAATTCGTTGCTTAAAGCATAATTCATTAAAGACGCATCTTTATCTAGTAAAAAATCCCTATCATTGGCTAAAAAAGCAAGCGTTAAAATTTTTCTTATAAAATTTCTAGTTTCTAAAGAAAGATATTTCTTATCAGGGTTCAATAAAACACTTAAATCATCACTTCCTGCTTGTTTGATAGCTTGTCTTAGTTTACCATTTCCGCAATTATAAGCTAAAAGCGCTAAATACCATTTGCCAAATTCTTCTTTTAACTCTTTTAAATAATTTGTAGCGGCATAAGTTGACTTGACCGGATCACGCCTTTCATCAACATAAGCATCAATTCTTAAACCCAAATTTCTAGCTGTTGGTTGCATAAATTGCCAAACCCCTACAGCCTTGGCATTAGAAACACTATGAGTTTTCAAGCCTGATTCAACCATAGCTAGATACAAAATCTCATCAGGAACTTCCTGCTGGGCTAAAATTTTTCTTATCATAGGAGTAACTTTTGAAAAATTTTGCATACTATCTATTAAAGTTTGAGCGTGTTTTGATTTTATATCTTGTTGAGTTTGCACAAAAATCAAATCACTAATAAAACTTGGATTAATATCCAAATTTCTTAAAACATTCATTTGTCTTTCATAAAATTCAGGAGTATTAATTTGTGCAAAAAGAAAATTAAAACATATTAAAAAACACAATAAAATTTTTTTCATCAATAACCTTTAAAAAATAATTTTTCAGAATTGTTAAAACAAATTTCTAAAAGCTCTTTTCTTGATAATTTCAATACTTCACACATTTTGTTTGCTACAAATTGAGTTAACAAAGGTTCATTTCTTTTACCGCGATAAGGCTCTGGAGTAAGATATGGAGCATCAGTTTCAAGTAGCAGTCTATCTTTTGGAATTTTAGGTAAAATTTCAACTAATTTCTTAGCATTTTTAAAAGTTAAAACTCCTCCAATACCAAAATAAAATCCCTCTTCAAAAAGAGTTAGCAAATGCTCGCTTGCATTAAAGCAGTGTAAAACTCCTCCTACAAGATCCTTAGAATACCCATGTAAAATCTCATAAGTATCATGATTTGCTTCTCTTGAGTGGATGATAACAGGTTTTTTAAATTCAATAGCAAGTTCAAGCTGTGCGATAAAAATCTTTTTTTGATTTTCTTTTTCTTTTTGAATTTCTTCAGCAAGATCACTTTTAAAACGAAAATAATCAAGCCCACATTCACCTACAGCTACACACTTTTCATCGCATAAATATTGCCTTAAAATTTTCTCATCATAATTATCAATTTCATAAGGATGCACCCCTGCTGCAAAAAAAATATTTTTATATTTATGAGCAATTGTAGCCGCATAGGGCAAATCTTTTATATCAGCACCAGGTATGATGATTTTCTCTATACCATTTTTAAAAGCACGATTTAAAGTTTCATCTAAATCATCTTTAAATGCTTCACTGTCTAGATGGCAATGCGTATCAACAATCCTTAAACCATCTTGAAAATCAAGATTTAAGAACATACTTCAACTCTATCCTTGCCATTATCTTTTGCTTGAGACAATATTTTACTCGCTTTATTAACCAAAGAATCAATCTTATCTCCACTTTTTCCAAAAACCACGCCTATAGAAGCTGTAAAAAAGACTTCATCTAAATTAACCAAAACACCAGCCTTTTTTATATTTACTCGTATACGAGAAAAGATTTTAATCGCTCTTTCTTGGGATATATTTTTAAGTAAAATACAAATTTTTTCTGCACTATATCTACCTACAAGATCTCTTCCTTTAGTTTCATTAACTATTTCATTAGCACAGATTTTAATTACTTCATCACCAACTTCACGGCCGTATTCATCGTTAATCATTTGAAGATTATCTATATCTAAGAAAGCAAAAGCAAATTCCTCGTCTTTTGTCGCTATTTCATTAAAATAATCATCTATTCCATCGATTAAGGCATTATAATTTTTAACCCCAGATACAGGATCTAAAACATTATAAGTGCTTAAAAATTTTTTATCATCCATATAAGATAAACAACGATCTAAGCGACAATTAAAGCTTTCTTTGCTTAAAGGCTTGAATAAATACTCATTAACTCCATTTTTAAAAGAATTTGCTTCAAATGAATCATTATGATCCCCCAAAAGAATCACACCTAATTCATCATCGCTAAAACGCTCTCTTACTTGAGTTAAAAGCTCAAAACCACTAATTACTGGCATATTGACATCTGCTATAATAAGCTTAACATCATTATTATCATTTAAATAACTCATTGCTTCTTCACCATGAGCTGCAGCTAAAACATTAAATTGTCTTTGAGTAAGTATTTTTTTAATTTCATTACGTTCAGGTAGCTTGCTCATAGCTAAAATCACTTTAGTTTTTGCATATTGATTAAGTTTTATAATAGAACTAATAATCTCATCAATGCAAGTTTCACTTTCTTTAAAAATATAATCTAATATATCTTTATCCATAAATTTTTCTTTAGTAGCCTTATCACCACTAGCCGTAAGAACAATAGCAGGAATTTTCTTTTCTATAACATAATCCACAACTTCACCATTTGGGGCATCTGGCAAACATAAATCCACAAAAGCTAAAAAATAATTATTATTCATTAACTCCTTAGCTTCAGCAAAACCAAAAGCAATATCTACCTCATAATTTAAAGTCATTTGAATTTTTTTAGCCAAAAGTTTGCCGAGCATTTTATTATCATCAATAATTAAAATTTTCTTATTCATAGTGTGTAAAATACCTTTATATCTAAAAATTTTTTAATATATTTATTTCAAAAGAAAGGAAATCTTATAGTTATATATTCTAACATAGCAAAATAAAAAATCCGCTTAATTCTTAAACAAGGTCTTAGCAAATTCGATTGCTTCATCACTAACAAGCTCTCCACTTACCATCCTAGCAAGCTCTTTAATTCTTTCTTCTTGATCGAGCTTTTTTACCTTACTTTCTTCGCCATTTTTTTCAACTAAAAAATGATTATGTGCCTTAGAGGAAAGTTGAGGCAAATGAGAAATAGCAAAAATTTGATAAAACTTAGAAAGCTCCTCTAAAACCTTGGCTATACTCATAGCCTCTTTTCCGCTTAAATTTGCATCGATTTCATCTAAAAATAATATCCCTTTACCTGCATTTAAAATTTTACATTCTGTGGCTATAAAAGCAAGTCTTAAGCGATTTAATTCACCTGAACTTAAATTTTTTAAATGAGCTAAATTAATATCTAGCATTATCTCATCTTTGCCTAAAATTGAAATTTTTCCACTTTCTTTAAGCGTCAAACTTGCATCTTTCATATAAAGTTCTTTAAGATAATTATTTAAACATTTTTCTAATTTTTTAAGGTTTTTCTTTCTTGTTTGAGTTAAAATTTGTGCTTTTTCTTCTAATTTTTGTTTTAATTCTTGAATTTTTTTTTCAAGTTCTTTTTTTTCAAAACTTAAATTTTCATAATGTTCTAGTTCATGTTTTTTTTGTTTTAAAACTTCTAAAGCATTTTCTATGCTTTCATAACGCTTGATGAGATAGGATAAATTTTCAATGCGATCTAAAAGTGTCTCCACATCAAAATCCAAATCTTCCATTTTTTGATTTTCACAAATCACACGCAATTCATTTAAACATTCACTAAAAAAACTCGCATCAACTTCGCTTAAATTTAAAGCTTCAATAACAACTTTTTCAAGCTCAAAAATACGCTCTGCCTTACTCCAAGCTTCTTCTAATTTATCTTTTTTAGAAAGCTTCTTTTTAAGTATTAAAAGCTCTTCATACTCGCCTATTTTAGGATTAATGCTTGAAATTTTTTCAATTTGTACTCTAGCTAATTCTTTTAATTCTTCTACTTTTTTTTCTTCTTCTAAAATTGCATTAAGCTCATTAGAAATTTGACTATAAGCATTAAAATCTTTTTTAAAATCTTCCAAAAAGGAAACAAAATTTGTATTTTCTTGCATTTCCAAGGCATCTAAGAGATTTAAAAATTTTTCATTTCCAAATTCGTTATTTTCCTTTGCGCTTAAATACTTAATAAAAGTTTTACTTAAATTTTGCAAACTTTTTTTCGCTATGCTTTGATTGTTAATAAAATATTTTGTGTTTTTTTCTTTTAAAAGCTTAAAAACATTCTCCTCTTCACTTTCTATGCCAAAACTTTCTAAATCTAACTTATCATCTAGTTCTATTTCGACAATTTTAGCCTCACTTTCACTCAAAGAAAATGCGGATAAAATTCCTTTAAACAAGACCGATTTTCCAGCTCCACTTAACCCTGTAAAAACGGTAAGTCCTTTAGAAATTTCAAGCTCAGCCTTTTTAAAACCAAGATTTTCTTTCATAAAAATTCTATTTATCATCAATTTCCCCAGTGTAATTTTTCTTTTAAAATTTGAAAATAATCTCTATTTTTTGGGTGAATTAAAGCCACATTTTTATCACTTAAACCCACTTTTATACTTTTAAAATTATTTACTTTATAATTTTCTTGCCCATCAATGCAAAGTATGCAATCCTTTGCCATAATCTCTATTTCAAAACCTTTTGGCAAGACAATAGGGCGTTGTGTTAAAGAATGAGAACAAACAGGAGTTAAGATAAAAGCTTGAGCTAAAGTGTAAACTATGGGCCCATTTGCACTTAAATTATAAGCTGTTGAACCCGCAGGAGTTGCAACAATAAGCCCATCTCCAAAATATTCATTAAATTTCTTTTCTTTTCTAAAAACTTCTATATGAGCCATAGAAGCTTGATTATTTTTACTGATAACCACATCATTAAAAGCCAATTTTTCTAAAATTTTTCCTTGCTTATCTTCTAAAAAAACACTTAACAAATAAGGCTTTTCTATTCTAAATTCTCCTTGAAAAAAAGCTTGAAAAAAATTTTCAGCTTCATCAACTTTAAAATCTGTTAAAAAACCTAAATGTCCAGCATGAATTCCTAAAACTGCTTTATCGTATTCACAAGCTTTACGGCATAAAGAAATCAAAGTCCCATCTCCACCTAAAGAAATAACAAAATCAGATATTTTAAACAAATCATCCAATCCATACTTTGGCAAATCTAAAATTTCAGAACTTTCTTTAAACAATACAAGTTCAACTTTATATATAGATAAAATCGATTGAAGTTTTAAAATTTCCTTATCTAAACTCACATTGGGTCGTGTAACAAGTCCAATTTTTTTAATATTTTTATGATCTATTTTATTTTGCATAAAAAATTATATCAAATCTTAGCAAAGCAAAAGAATAAAAATACTATAATTTTGCTCATTATCTTAAAAAATCTTTTTCAAGGAATAAATTTGCGAAGTCATTATAATACAGACTTGGGAATTTCCCATGTTGGTCAAAGCGTTAAACTTTGCGGTTGGGTAAATAGCTACCGCGATCATGGTGGAGTTATTTTTATAGATTTAAGAGATAGAAGTGGTATTATCCAACTTGTTTGCGATCCAAATGATAGTAAAGAAGCTCATGAAATCGCTTCCAATGCAAGAAATGAATTTGTACTTATTACAGAAGGTACTATTCGTCCACGTGGTGAAGGACTTGTAAATCCTAAATTAAAAACAGGAGAAATCGAAGTAGTTGTTTCTAAACTTACCATAGAAAATGAAAGTGCCGTGCCTCCTTTTGCTATCGCTGATGAAAGTGTAAATGAAGAATTACGTTTAAAATATCGCTTTTTAGATTTAAGAAATCCTAAACTTTATGAAAATTTTGCCCTGCGTTCTAAAGCTTGTATAGCAGCTAGAAATTCTTTGGCAAATATGGGATTTTTAGAAGTTGAAACCCCTATTCTTACCAAAGCTACCCCTGAAGGCGCAAGAGATTATCTCGTACCTTCTCGTGTGCATCAGGGTGAATTTTACGCTCTTCCACAAAGCCCTCAGCTTTTCAAACAACTTTTAATGTGTAGCGGTTTTGATCGTTATTTTCAAATCGCAAAATGTTTTAGAGATGAAGATTTAAGAGCTGATCGCCAACCTGAATTCACACAAATTGATATTGAAATGAGTTTTTGTGAACAAAAAGATGTGATCAATGTAGCCGAAACTTTTTTAAAAGATATTTTCAAAGCTTGCGGCAAAGAAATTCAAACCCCTTTTAGACAAATGCAATACAAAGACGCTATGGAGAATTATGGCTCTGATAAGCCGGATTTAAGATTTGATCTTAAATTTATTGATGTTATTGATATTTTCGCTAAGTCAAATAATGAAATTTTTGCAAATATCGCCAAAGATACAAAGAAAAATCGCATCAAAGCCATACGCGTTCCAAAAGGCGATACTATTTTTTCAAAAAGACAAATGCAAAGATTTGAAGAATTTGTGCGTAAATTTGGCGCTCAGGGCTTAGCTTTCATACAAGTTAAAGAAGATGGACTTAAAGGTCCACTTTGCAAATTCTTTAGCGAAGAAGATTTAAATGAACTCAGCAAACGCTGTGAGCTTGGAATAGGAGATGTGGTATTTTTCGGTGCAGGAGCTAAAAAAACCGTGCTTGATTATATGGGAAGATTTAGAATTTTCTTAGCCAACGAGTTAAATCTTATAGATCCAAATGCCTTAGAATTCTTATGGGTTGTTGATTTTCCTATGTTTGAGCAAAATGATGACGGAAGTTATTCTGCGATGCACCATCCTTTTACTATGCCAAAAAATATCAATGAGACTGATTTAGAAGAAATTTCATCTATCGCTTATGATGTAGTACTAAACGGCGTTGAGCTAGGTGGAGGTAGTATAAGAATCCATAAAAACGATATTCAGCAAAAAGTATTTAAACTTTTAAATATCAATGAAGAACAACAAAAAGAAAAATTTGGCTTCTTGCTTGATGCTTTAAGTTTTGGCGCTCCACCACATGGAGGTATCGCTATAGGACTTGATAGACTCATCATGCTAGTTACAGGAGCAAACAGCATAAGAGAGGTTATAGCCTTTCCAAAAACCCAAAGAGCGCAATGCTTAATGACAGATGCACCATCACCTGCTAACAATGAAGCAATGAGAGAATTAGGAATCAAATTAAGGGAGAATATAAAATGAAAGAATTGTTTTTAATCATAGGTGCACCAGGTAGTGGAAAAACTACCGATGCTAGTTTAATCGCACAAGCAGATGCGACAAATATCACACACTATTCAACAGGTGATCTTTTAAGAGCTGAAGTAGCAAGTGGGAGTGAGCTTGGAAAAACTATAGATAGTTTTATATCCAAAGGCAATCTTGTTCCTTTAGATGTTGTTGTAAATACTATAGTTTGCGCACTAAAAGCTGCTCCAACTAAAACTATCATCATCGATGGCTATCCAAGAAGCGTAGAACAAATGATGGAATTTGACAAGGTTTTAAGTGAGCAAAATGAAATTTGTCTTAAAGGCGTCATAGAAGTAAGAGTAAGCGAAGAAGTTGCCAAAGAAAGAGTTCTAGGCAGAAATCGTGGTGCAGATGATAATGAAGAAGTGTTTTACAATAGAATGAAAGTTTATACAGAACCTTTAAATGAAATTTTAGATTTTTATCAAAAGAAAAAACTTCATTTTATTATCGATGGAGAGCGCACTATCGAACCTATCGTTGCAGATATGAAAGAACTGATTAAAAAAATTCAAAGTATATAAGGAGAAAAAATGGATTTAAGCAAAATCAAAATCGGAGATATTCCAAATAAAATCAATGCCGTAATCGAAATTCCATACGGCTCAAACATAAAATATGAAATCGATAAAGATAGTGGTGCTATCATGGTAGATCGCGTTATGGCTAGCGCGATGTTTTACCCAGCAAACTATGGTTTTATTGCCAATACTTTGGCTGATGATGGTGATCCTGTGGATATTTTAGTACTTAATGAATATCCTATCCAAGCTGGAGCTGTGATTCCTTGCCGCTTAATCGGTGTTTTAATCATGGAAGATGAAAGCGGAATGGATGAAAAACTTCTTGCGGTTCCAAATTCAAAAATAGATGCAAGATATGATAATATAAAAACTTACACAGATTTACCACAAGCAACTTTAAATAAAATCAAAAATTTCTTTGAAACTTATAAAATTTTAGAGCCAAACAAATGGGTTAAAGTACAAGATTTCAAAGATGAAAAAGCTGCAATTGAAATTTTAGAAAAAGCAATCAAAAACTACAAATAGTCCTAGCCCTTCAAAGGGCTAAACTCAAGGAAAACTCACAATGAAAAATATCGTTTTAGGTGGTGGTTGTTTTTGGTGTGTTGAAGCTGTATTTGAACGCCTAAAAGGTGTAATTGATACTGAAGTTGGATATAGCGGAGGAAATCCAAATCCTAGCTATGAAAGCGTGTGTAATGGTGATGGTAACATAGAAGTTGTCAAAATAAATTACGATGAAAAACAAATCTCTCTTCTTGAAATCTTAACGCTCTTTTTTAAAATTCATGATCCAACAAGTATAGATAAACAAGGTGGAGATATTGGTATGCAATATCGCTCAATAATCTTTTACGAAAATGAAGAAGATAAAATTTTAGCTCAAAATTTTATCGAAGAACAGCAAAAAATATTTAGCAAAAAAATAGTTACTAAAATTTCAAGATTGCAAACTTACTACAAAGCTGAAAACTATCATCAACATTATTTTATAAATAATCCCAATCAAGGATATTGTCAAGCTGTAATAGCTCCAAAACTGCAAAAAATACAATCAGACTAATTTCATCTTTTTAAGGTTAAAAAAATTTCAACTTTATTCACAGCCTTTTCACGCTGTGATTTTCTTTTCAAAGTGCTTAAAAATAGAACTTTAAGCTTTAAAATAAAGAAAAAATTATTTATTGTTTTTTAAGTTTTTTTATGAATTTGTATTTAAATGTGAATAATTTTATTAATTAACATAATTTCCTAAGTTTAGCTATAAAAAATCCATCATAGTTTAAGCTTGGTAAAATCCGTCTGCATTTTGAAATTTCAGCAAATTCTTCACTTTGCCCTGCTTTAGCCTCAACATTTTCCAAATCAATATCTAAAAGCTCTAATTTAAACTCGCTTTTTAAAGCATTCTCTATCACTTCTTCATTTTCTTCCTTGGTAAAGGTGCAAGTACTATATACAAGCTCTCCGCCTATTTTTAATGCCTTTAAAGCAGAATGTAGAAGTTTTTTTTGAGTTTTTGCAATATTTTTGATTTCTTTATAACTTTTTTCCAAATCAAAACCTATTTTAGCAAAAGTTGAACAAGGCGCATCAAGTAAGATTTTATCAAATTTTAAAGGACATAAATTGCCTATATTTTTACCATCTTTCATAAAAACTTTAGCATTCACGCCGTAATTTTTAAGATTTTTTTGCAAAATAAAAAATCTATCCCTACTCATCTCATTGCAAGCTAAATAACCTGTATTTTGCATAAAATTTGCAAGATTGATACTTTTGCCACCCGGAGCTGCACACATATCAAGAACACTTTGCCCTGCTTTGACCTCTAAATTTAAAGCACACAAATAAGAAGAATAATTTTGTATATAAAAGTACCCCTCATTAAAAACTTTCATAGAACTTAAGATAGCTTTATCTTTAGCGTCAAACAAATAACAATAAGCATTAATCTTTTTAAATTTTAAATTTTGTTTTAAAAATTCTTTTTCTAATTCTTCAATGCTAATTTTTAAAGTATTTGCAAATACACAAACATTTTTTTCTTGAGTAAAAGAAGATAAAATATTTTGCATTTCATCTTTGGTATAAAGTTTTTCTATTCTAGAGAGCAAAATAATCCTTTATCATGATAAAAGCAGCCAAAGAGTCTAATTTACCATCTTTTTTGCGTGTATTGGCTACACCGTATCCTAAAGCTTCTTTACTTGTTCCACTTTCATCCACAAAGCAAATTTCTTTATCAAATTCAAGCAAAGAAACAAAATGCTTAATGCGTCTTGTCATTTCTTCTTCACTTGACCCACCCTTAGGAATACCTACAATGAGTAAAGAAATTTCATGTATTTTAAGTAAATTTTTGATTTCATTAGCGGCTTGATTGCGATTTTTTCTTAAAACTGCGTCTAAAGGCAAAGCGATCTTTTTATCTACGCAAAGCGCTACACCTATGCGTTTTAAACCTACATCTAAAGCCAAAGCTCTCATACTAAAACCCTTATAAAAAGCCCTTCTATGGAAATTTTTCCCTCAAGTTCGTATTCATAAACTTTTTGTCCATAAATTTTTAAAGCCTCATCAACACTCACACCTTTTTTACAAAACTCTAAAAACTCATCTTGATTTGTATCTATACTTGCAAACTCGCTTACAAATTCTTTAAAATCACAGATTAACTTTGCTTTATTTTCCTTTAAAAGCAAATTAGTCCCTGTGCTTTCTCCTAGTCTTTGCGGTAAAACATATAAAGGTTTATTAAGCTCTAAAGCAAGCCTTGCACTTTGCATAGAACCACTTTTTATATCTGCTTGTGCAACCACAACAGCCTTACTTAAAGCAATAACCAAACGATTTCTTAGTAAAAAATCATAATTTTTTGGCAAATAATCATTTTCGTATTCACTTAAAGCTAAAGCATTTTCATAAATTTGTTTAATGATTTTTTCATTAGTTCTTGGGTAAATTTGTTCCAAACCATTGGCAAAAATACCTATAGTATTTGGCATAGCCGCCATACTTGCGGTGATATCCACACCCAAAGCACCGCCACTTACCACGCAAAGATGAGCATTTTTAAGCATACTCGCTAAGGAAAAAACACAATTTTTCGTATAAACACTCATACGCCTTGAACCTATAATAGCGATTTTATCTTGTTTTAATAAAGATAAATTTCCTTTATAGTGTAATTTTTTAGGAGGCTTTTTTAAATCTTGAAAAAGCTCTAAAAATTCATCAGGCAAAATTTCACTTGCCATAAATTTCACTCAAATACACAAGATCAACGCCTTTTAACAAATCCTTACTTTGCTCTAAGGCTTTAAAAGTATTTTTCCTAGGATGTCCTATGGCTATAACAAAACCTTTTTTTTGTGCAAGTTTTACTGCGCTTTGAAGTTGTTTTTTAACATAATTAACATCATCTTCATTATCCAAAAACACATCTCTTTGTATATAAGGCATACTGAGTTCTTTAGCGATTTTATTTGCCTTAGAATTTCCTATAGTTTTAGAATCTACAAAAAATATATTTTGATTTTTTAAAGCCTCGTAAAGCTTTCTCATAGCTTCTTCATTGCTTGTAAATAAACTTCCTGTGTGATTATTGATATATCTTAAATCCTTAAAATCTTTTTTAATTTGCTTGATTTTTTTAAAAATTCTTTCTTTGCTATCATTTGGATTTAAAGTATCAAGCTCGGGTTTATTGTAATTAATCGCTGCTAAAGGTAAATGCACCATATAAAAATCAAATTTTAAAGCAAGTTTTGGCGTTTCGCTATGGTTTTTATCTGGCGGAAAAAAAGAAGGATTTAACTTTAAATTTAAAGCTTTTAAACCTCTAACCTGACTTGCATTTGCCATATCATCGATAATAATAGCAAGTTTTGGTTTTTTAGAAATTTTATTTAAATGAATATCTTCATCAAAAGTTAAATTTTGATCTTGGGTTAAATTTGTATCTTTTGGAATAAAATTTTGTTCTAAACTCTGATTTTGCTCTAAACTTAAATTCTGCTCCACGCTGCTTAAATTTTGCTCATTTAAACTTGTATTTAAATCATCAATTTCTTGAATTTTTTGCTCTAAAATACTTACAGATTTATTATTATCAAACTCATTCTCTTGAAAAATACCAATTTCATAATGATCTTTGTTTAATGAAATTAAATCTTCTTGTTTATCAACAAAATAATCCAGCTTAACAGAAGAAACATCTTGGGAATTTTGATATTTTACTAAAATTCCCAAAGCTAAAGCTATACAAAGTAAAAAAAGTATAGCTATGATTAAATAACGCTGAATTTGAACTAATTTTTTCTTTGACAATGTTTAGTTCTTATCTTTATCTACTAATTTTTTAGCACTGATCCAAGGCATCATAGCACGCAAATTGCGTCCTGTTTTTTCTATCAAAGAATCATTCATATTTTTGCGTTCTGCATGCATTCTAGCAAAACCTGCACGGCGTTCTAAGATAAAATCTTTTGCAAAAACACCATTTTGTATATCTTTTAAAACACCTTTCATCGCTTTTTTAGTCTCTTCAGTAATAATCTTTGGCCCTGTAATGTAATCGCCGTATTCTGCAGTATTTGAGATAGAATAACGCATATCTGCAATACCACCTTGATAAATCAAATCCACAATGAGTTTCATTTCATGCAAACACTCAAAATAAGCCATTTCAGGTTCATAACCTGCTTCAACCAAAGTCTCAAAACCTGCTTGAATCAAAGCGCTAAGTCCACCACAAAGCACGGCTTGTTCACCAAAAAGATCTGTTTCTGTTTCGGCTTTAAAGGTTGTTTCTATAATACCTGTGCGTCCGCCCCCAATCGCACTCGCATAACTTAAGGCTAAATTTTTAGCATTTTTACTTTCATCTTGATGAATAGCTATCAAGCAAGGAGTTCCACCTCCTAAAGTAAATTCATTTCTTACTGTATGTCCTGGTGCTTTAGGTGCTATCATAATAACATCTACACCTTTTGGAACAACAATTTGACCATAGTGGATATTAAAACCGTGCGCAAAAGCTATAGCCTTACCTTCACTTAAATTTGGTTTTATTTCGACATTAAAAATATCTGCTTGAATTTCATCAGGAGCTAAAATCATAATCACATCTGCTGTCTTAGAAGCCTCACTTACACTCATTACTTCAAAACCAGCATTTTTTGCTTTAACAACACTTACACTACCTTCGCGAAGTCCGATAATTACATTTACGCCATTATCTCTTAAATTCATCGCATGAGCGTGTCCTTGAGAGCCAAAGCCTATAATTGCTACTTTTTTTGATTTGATTAAATTTAAATCACAATCTTTATCATAATATACCGTAATAGCCATATTCACTCCTTAAAAATTCAAAAATTAAAGGTATTATTATAGCAATTAAAGTATAAATTTCATATTTTTTTTATAAACTTTATGTAAGAATTTTACAAAAAATCATAAAGTATTAAAAGTGAAAGAATTTTTAAACAGTCTTAGTTATGGCATTAGCTCTCACGAAGTAAGCAATGAATTTAAACAAATTTTAAGAGAGCTTTTAGCCAATCACATCATCAAAGAACACAAAAACAAATACTATCTTAACAATGGTTTTGCCTTTGGAGTACTTGATATTTCGAGTAAAGGCACAGGTTTTTTACAATGCTTTGATGAAAGTTTCAAAAAAGATCTTTTGATAGAAAACAAAAACCTAAAAGGCGCAAACTATAAAGATATAGTCGCAGTAAAACTTCTACCTTTAAAGAAAAAACGCCCCAGTGCAAAGGTGATTTTGGTTCTAAAAAGAGCCAATGAAACCTCTTTAGTGATCACCAAAAGGTACGGCGAAGCCGTGCTTGGAATGAATATCAAAACAGGATTAAGCACTGCCTTAAAAGCTTCTCAAAAATCCTTAAAAGCACTACCTTTAGGGACAATTTTAAAAATAGAAAATGAAAATAACAATATCATAGAAGTTTTAGGACATATCGATGATGAAAGCGTAGATGAAAAAATCTCCTTAGCTCTTTTTAATAAAAATAACGAATTTAGCGACGCTTGTATCAAAGAAGCTCTAGCAAACGGTGATAGCGTTGATGCGAGTATGTATGAAAATCGCATGGATTTAAGAGCCTTGCCTTTTTGCACCATAGATCCTATACATGCAAAAGATTTTGATGATGCGATTTATTTTGACACTCAAAAACGAGAAATTTATGTAGCTATTGCTGATGTTAGCGAATATGTTTATGCTTATAGCGCTATAGATAAAGAAGCAAGAAATCGTGGATTTTCTATTTATTTTCCACATATTGCTATACCTATGTTACCGCATCCTTTAAGTGAAAATATCTGTTCTTTAAAACCTCATTTAGATCGCTTAGCGTATTGTTTTAAAATCACGCTCAATCATGAAAATAAAGTCATAAAAGAAGAACTTTTTGAAGGTATTATCAACTCAAAACGCCGTTTTAATTACGATGAAGTTGATGAAATTTTGGTACAAAAACCTGATTTAAAAGAACTTTCATGGCTTTATGAGCTTTTTGAAATCACAAAAAATTTACGCAAAATGCGTCTTAAAAATGCCTTTGAATTTCGCACCGAAGAATTAAGAATGAATTTAGATGAAAATTTAAGTCTAAAAAGCACAGTTTTTGAAAAAGACACGCCTTCGCATAATTTGATCGAAGATTGTATGCTTTTGGCCAATAAAGCGGCAGCAAAACTCATAGATATAGGTATTTTTAGAAATCACTTAAGTGCTGATACAAGAAAAATCGATAAACTTTTAAATGAATTACGCGAACTCGGAATCGATGTAAATTTTAAGCCCAATCTTCCTGAACTCATACGAGACATACAAGCTTTAGCCGATGAGTTAAATTTAAGAGCAGAAGTAGATAAACTCATCATCAAAGCACAAAAAAAAGCGGAATACTCTAGCGTAAATGCGGGACATTTTGGCTTAGGTTTTGATAAATACTCACATTTTACAAGCCCTATAAGAAGGTATTCTGATCTTATTTTGCACAGACTTTTAAAAGCCAAACAAAAAAACGATGAAAAACTTTTTAATTATCTGCTTTTAAACATAGAAAGCACTTGCGAGAGTCTTAGTACGCTTGAAAGAGAGGCGGATAAGGTTGCTTTTGATTTTATGGATAGAAAATTTGCTAGATGGGCAGCTAAAAATATAGGCAAAAAATTTAAAGCTTTAGTTGTGCAAAATGATGGAGTTTGCATAGCCAAACTAGATGATGAAATCAAAGGAGCGGATATAATCCTTTATGATACGCGTGTAAATTTACTAGAAAGTGTTGAAGTGCAAATCATGGAAGCGGATATAGTTATGGCAAAAATTTATGCTAAAATCACCCAAAGACTTATAAAGGAAGAAAATGTATAGAAAAGAGCTCCAAACCCTACTTTCTAAAGACTCAATGCCTAATTTTTTCTTTCTTTATGGAGCAGATAATTTTCAAAGTGAACTTTATGCTGAATTTATAAAAGAAAAATATAAGCCCGATGAAACTTTAAAACTTTTTTTTGAAGAATACAACTTCACTCATGCAAGTGATTTTTTAAGCACAGGATCGCTTTTTAGCGAAAAAAAATTACTAGAAATCAAAACTTCTAAAAAAATTCCAATAAAAGATCTTAAAATTTTAGTCGAACTTTGCAAAAACAATGCGAACAATTTCTTTCTTTTAGAACTTTATGATGAAAGTTCAAAGCAAAGCGACATAGAAAAAATTTTCTCTCCTCATTTTGTAAGATTTTTTAAAGCTAACGGAGCTAAAGAAGGCGTGGAGCTTTTAAGCATAAAAGCAAAACAACTAAGGGTTGAAATCACTCAAAATGCTTTGTTTACCCTTTTTACAAGTTTTGATGAAAACTTGTATCTTGCTGCGAGTGAGCTTAATAAATTTAGTAGTTTAAGAGTAGATGAAAAAACCATAGAACAATACTGCTATAGTTTAAATACAGGAAGTTTTGAAAGCTTTTTTGAGAAAATTTTAAAAAAACAAGACTTTAAAAGCGAACTTGAAAAAATTTTAGATAATTTTAATGAAATTGCTTTAATCAACTCTTTATATAATTCTTTTTATCGTTTATTTAAAATCGCACTTTATGCTAAAATCAATGGCAAAATTGATTTTAAAGAGCTTTTAGGCTACACTCCACCCCCTCAAGTGGGACAAAATTTAAGCTCTCAAGCCTTTAGTTTAAAAATCGAACAATATAAAGAAATTTTCACTCTTTTGCTTAAATGCGAATACGAGCTTAAAACCAATTCTAAACTCATAAAAAAAGAATTTTTAATTTCAAATTTGCTTAAACTTGCAAGGATTTTGAAAAGCTAGATTTATACTTGGTAAAAATAAATATTACTTATCTTTCATCTTGAAAACTTACAAATTCATCAAAACTACTAAGGAATTTATCATTTATATTAAAGTTCTTGTTTATAAAAAATGGTAAAGATTGAAGAGTTATTTTTTTATCATCCTTAGTGGTTATTATTTTTCCTTTTAAAGTCTCTAAGAATTCTTCCTTCCAAGCATCTTTTGCTATTGCTAAATGCTCCCCTTTTGTTTCTATAAAACATTGTATACTTAAAAAATTATCATCATCTTTATTTTTCTTACCAAAGAAAATAAAATCAGGTTCAAATCCCATAGCATAAGTTGCTTCATCTTTTCTATTATCGTAAATTTTAAATTCTTCAAAGCCTTCATTTCTTATAACAAACCATTTAGAAAACACTTTATTGATTTCATCTTTTTTCACTTCTATAAAATTTAAAAATTCTTTTTCTAAATTACTATCAAAACAAAAAGTTTTGTGATAAAGCCACTCAAAATTCATTTCCTTAAAATTCTCTTTATTTTTAAATACTACCTTATTACCTATATTAAATTCATGAGTTATAAACTCACTTACTTCGTATTCTTGTTTTATGTTTTGCTTGAGCGATTTAAAATTTTCTAAAATATATTTGGCTATTTCAAGATTATTTATTTGATTAAATTCTTGTCGTTTTGAAAAACAAACAACTATGTTTTTTAAACAATTTTCTATAAAATCTTTTTTACTTTTAAAAGTAAAATTTTCATTGATTTTATTAAAATCAAGTCCTAATATATTCATAGCTTTTAAAAAATATATATTATCTATATGATTAAGAGCAGATGGTTTTTGAAGATCATATTCTTCTTTGATTTCTTCAAATTTCTCCTCACTTTCTTTTATAGAATTTGAAAAATAAGGAATTTGCAAACCTTTTATTTTTTGCTCCATCTCAATTCTTGTAATGTAAAAATTTTTCAAATCACGCTTTTTGATTCTTTTATTATTGGCATAATAAATTTTATTATTTTCAACGATCTCTTTTATTTTTTCATTGACTATTAAATCTATGCGTGTTTTTTCCTCTTCAAATAACAATCCTTCTTTATTCATGCTTTCATTGAGTTGCTTGATAAACTCAACATCGTTTCTAGTATGATAAGTTAATCTTTCTAAAGTATTTAACTCATTTTCAAGATCGCTATCATACTTTCTTTTAAATTTAAGCTCATCATCAAAATCAAATAAATTGCCTTTAAAAGGATAATATCTAGCACCTCTTCCTATAAGTTGTGCTTCCTTTGTGGTTATTGTTTTGCTTGCCTTTTTATTTCCAAGCCTAACTATATCAAAAAGATTTAAAACATCCCAACCTTCATTAAGTTTATCAACACAAAAAATAACTCTTATTTGATTATCTTTTTCTTCTAAGCTATTAAGTAAAATTTGATTTTTTTCTAGCTCTTTATCATCATTTGTGTTTAACATATAAAGCGTTTTAAAATTATTTTTCAAAAAATTTACAATAGTTTTTGCATAAGTATTTTGATATTCTTTTTTAAAAAACTCTAAGCTTTTATTTAAAAGATCGCTTTCTTTGTTTATATTTTTATAAAAATCTTCTATATGCAAGCTTTCTAAATTATCTATAAAATCTATAAATTTTTCTTGATTTTGCATAGATTCTTTTATAGATTCACTCTTAAATAAAACAACAGGCTTTAATACGATATTATATTTTTGAGCCAACAACTCTCTATAAAGACTACAAAGTACTGCTCCTAAAAATCTATGTTCTAAACTATCATTATCATACTTAACTAAAAATATACGCTTAGAATATCCCTCTTTGCAAAATTCCCTTAAGGTGTATTCGTAAATAATTTTATCTTGATATTTCTCCAAAACATTAAATTCTTGCGGAATAGTAGCACTAAATTCAAACAATAAATTTTCATTATTGCTTTCATAAGCTCTTTTTATAATAGCTTCCCAACCTTCTTTAAGCTCATTTTCGTTTTTGCTTTTAGTATCACTATTTAAATGATGAGCTTCATCAGCTAAAAATACAAGCTTTTTATCTTTTAAATCTTCAAAGCTTAAAGAATTTTCCCTTTCATTTTTAAAAAGAGAAAATAAAGCTTGTATAGTTGTAAAATATATATTAATGCATTCATTTTTGCTTTCAAAAAAATTATTTATAATATTAATTTCTATATTTTTAGAGTCTATATTTATATTTTCTTTAAAAAGATATTTGCTAGAATATTTATTTGCAAAATTTGCTTTAGTTTTTTCTAAAATAGAAGTAGAATTTACAAAAAATATAAAATTTCTATATCCTTTGTTATAACAATCTAGTATTAAAGCCGTCATTATAAGTGTTTTTCCACTTCCTGTTGCCATATTAAACATTAAATGTCTTTGTTTTATGCTATCAGAATTTGCATAATAATACTTTAGAGCTTTTTCTTGATAAATTCTTAATTCTTTTGATAAATTCTCTTTTACGTAAAAAGGAATTTCTATTTGCTCTATACCTCTTTTTCCAAATTCTTCTTGTAAAAGCTCGTGTAGTTTTTTATTAAACATTTTCATCACCATAAAATATTTTATTAAGCTTTATTATTTCTTTAGACAAGGCATAATCTTCATCTTTTATATTACCATATAAAACATAATCCATATTAGAATCTAAAACAAGTTTTAAAATTTCTTTTTTGCTTTCTAAGTCTAAATTTTCAAATTCTTTATCTTTTAAAATTTCATTTATATCTACTCTATAATCTAAAAAAGCTTTAGTTTTTAACTCTTGATAAATATTATCTAGTTCTTTTTCATCATTTAAATTTTGTATTTTTTCTTTATAAATTGCATTAAGTGGCATAAGCTCAGCATAAACAAAATTTCCACCACCTTGCCAATTTATTGCTTTGCTGATACCACCTTGCTCACCTTCTATGACTTTTTTGAGTCTTTCTTTTGTGATAGTTTCTATATAATCCATTTGTTCTATGCCTATCCATTTGCGTTTCATTTTATGAGCAACGGCTAGAGTAGTGCCACTTCCCGCAAAAAAATCCATTACTATGTCGTTTTCATTTGTAGAAATTTCTATAATTCTTTGAAGTAAAGCTTCGGGTTTTTTTGCATTGCTAAATTGAGTATCCCCTTCTTTTGTTAAATTTGTCATTGCGAAAGCAAAATCCCATAAAGTTCCAGCTAATTCTTTTTTAAAAATTTGCTTATCTTTAATTTCTACAACATCTTTTAGCCATGCGAATAAATTTAATTTTTCTCCATTATAAAATTGCTCGTATACAACACCTTTATTTCTTCCACTTTTTGGGGTATATTCTATAGATATAAGATAAGGACTTAAATTTAATTCTTTTAATTTTTCAAGAACTCTCACTCTAATTGAACTTTGTGGCATCGTGGTTCTAAAAATTTTATTTACATAATGATAAAAAATTTCTTTCTCATTCATTTTAAAATCTTTTATCATTTGTCCTATGGATTTTATATCATAATTAATTCTTTCAAAAATTTTAATTTCATTGCCATCACCATCAAGTGTTGTAGCTATTAACTTTTTTTCACCGCCATTGAGTAGAGCCGAAGTATATTTCCAACTAATATTATTTTCTTTACAAAAACTTATATGAGAATACAATTCTCTAGAATCATATACAGATTTAAATTGTTCTAATTTTTCATAACTTTTACCATAAATTAAAATATACTCTATATTTTTCTTAAATCTTTTATCTTCTCCTCCTCCACTTGCTCCTGCAATATTTTTTAATTTAACAGCTATACTATTTACAAAATTATCTCTTCCAAAAATCTCATCCATAAGTACTTTTAAATATGCTTGTTCATTATCATCACATTGCACAAAAATCACACCATCATCTCTTAAAAATTCCCTAGCAATTTCAAGGCGATTTTTCATAAAAGTAAGCCAAGTAGAGTGTTTAAATTTGTCATTATAACCAAAACTATCATTACCTGTATTATAAGGTGGATCAATGTAGATTAATTTTATTTTATTTGCATAAAGCTTTTTTAAAGAATGTAGCACTAGTAAATTATTGCCTTTTATGAGCAAATTTGGATTATTTTTTAAATATTCTTGTAAATTTTTTATTTCACCTATTAGTTCAAAATTCTGCAAAGCTTTTTTATCAAATAACACATCTATTTCATCATGAGCTAGTATTTCATTGAAAAATATCTCTTGTGTTTTTTACTCATCTTTACTTTGTCCGCCTTTTATAACACCATCTTTAAAAGCAAAATTTAATACTACTTCGTTATTTATTTTTAAAAGAGATTTTGTTTTATTTGCAAGTCCTATTTTGTTAGCATAGCTTGTAAAGCTACCACTTAAATTTTTAAGATCTAAAAATGTTAAAAATTCATTTATTTTAAAAATCAAAACTTTTTTATTAAAAATAAAAAATCTATTTTTAAATTCTTCTTTATATTTACTTTCTTCTAAAAGATAATTAAACAATCTTTCATCATAATTTTGTGCTAAATTTCTAACTTGTCCTAAGTTTCAAAGTGTTCTTGTAAATCTTGCAATAATTTATCTTTTAACATATTTTAATCCTTGTAAAATTAAAAATTTTATTTTATTATAATACTAAAAATTATATAAAATCAAACAAAAAACAATGTTTCTAAATTTATCATCTCACTCCATCACAAGTCGCATAAGGTGTAAGTCCTCACCTTGTGTGATTTTACATTCTATACTTTGACATTTAGGACACTTAAAAACATTTTCTTCTAAAATACTTGTTTGATCGCATTTTAAGCATAAAATTTCAAGCGGAGCAAGTTCTATAAAAAGTTTAGCATTTTTACAAATATTTGAATTTTCTTTAAAAATTTCAAAACAACGCTTAAAAAGATCCACTTCTATACCGCTTAAACGCCCGATTTTTACATAAATTTCTTGCACATTGTAAGCCTTATTGTTTAAGGCATTTTCTTCACAAAGTTCGATTAAAGATTCTACTATACTTAATTCGTGCATTAGCAAATTCTTGGTAAAAGTTCGCCTTTAGGACTTTCTAAAAAGCGTTTTGCCCCATAAGCGTTTTGTAAAATCACGCGTGCTTTTTTCTCTTCTAAAACTTCTCCTATAATACTCGCATTTACATTGTATTTTTTTAGAATTTCTAAAGCTTTTAACTCATCTTCTTTTTCCACGCAAAGTATGAAAGTACCTTCATTTGCAAGCTCATAAGCTTCATAACCAAAAAGCTCACAAAGTCCTAAAACCTCATCTTGAACGATGATTTTTTCTTCAAAGATCAAAAGATCATTTCCACTTTGCTTTGCCCACTCATTTAAAACCGCACTAAGCCCCCCACGAGTAGCATCTCTCATAGCTACAACCTTTATATCTTTTTCTAAAAGCTCTAAAACCTCTTTATCTAAAGCCTTACAATCACTTTTAATATCAGCTTCTAACTCATTTCTTTTGATTAAAACACTAGCTCCATGCCTTCCTATATCACCTGAAAGAAGTATGCTAAGCCCTGCTTTGATATTTTTACTTTCTTTTTTAGAAATAATTTCACCTAAGGCTGTAGTGTTGATATAAATTTCATCTGCCTTACCCTTAGGAACAACTTTAGTATCGCCACAAACTAACATAACTCCACATTTTTCACATTCTTCTTTAATGCTTTTTAAAATACGCTCTAGTTTTTCTAGCTCAAAACCTTCTTCTAAGATAAGTCCTAAGCTTAGATATTTTGGCTTAGCACCCACCATCAAAACATCGTTAATAGAACCACAAACACAAAGTTTGCCTATATTAACCTCTTCATCTAAAAAAATCGGACTTAAAACAAAAGAATCCGTACTTAAAGCCAAATTTCCTAAAATCGCCGCATCATTATTTGCGTTTAAAATTTCATTATCAAAGATCTTAAAAAGCTTAGTTAAAAGCTCGTTCATCTCTTCTCCACCACCTCCGTGGGCTAAGGAAATATTTTTCATACATTCACCTTTGAGTATTTATAATACGCCGCACAAGCACCCTCGCCAGAAACCATACAACTTCCTATAGGACTTCTTGGCGTACAAGCCTTACCAAAAACCTTACAATCATAAGGCTTGGCTAAACCTCTTAAAATTTGCCCACAAATACAAGCTTTGCTTTCATTTTTACTTTGCACCGTACAATCAAATTTTTTACTCGCATCATAGGTGCTAAATTCTTCTTTTAGTTCCAAACCTCCATCTTTAATAAGTCCTAAGCCACGAAATTCAAAATCACACACTCTAAAGTATTTTTTTACTAAATTTTGCGCTTTAACATTACCTTCTTTGCTTACGGCTCTTTTGTATTGATTGTACACTTTAAAAGTGCCTTCATTGCTTTGTTTTATGATATTTAATACACTTTCTAAAATATCAACTGGCTCAAAACCACTCACCGCTATAGGGGTTTTAAACTTTGCTGCCAAAGGCTCATAAATACCATAACCTGTTATCACACTCACATGAGAAGGGCCTAAAAAAGCATTGATTTTTACATTTTTATCATTCATGATCGCTTCTACAGGTGCTGGAACTGTGATATGATTGATATGAAAAAAGACATTATTTATTTTTTCTTCTATAACCTTTTGAAGAAGTAAAGCACTCATAGGCGTAGTAGTTTCAAAACCTATAGCAAAAAAGATGATATTTTTGTTTAAATTTTGCTTAGCAATTTCCAAAACTTCAAGTGGAGAATAAAGTGCTCTAACATCAGCCCCTTTAGCTCTTAAATCAAGCAGAGAAATTTCACTTCCAGGCACTCTTAAAAGATCTCCTAAAGTACAAAAAATCGTATCTTTCATAGAGGCTAACTTGATAGCTGTATCAATGCGAACTCTTGGCATAACACAAACAGGACATCCTGGTCCATGGATGAAGTTAATTTCTTTTGGCAAAATAGAAGGTAGGGCATATTTCATAATACTATGTGTATGCCCACCGCAAATTTCCATGATATTGATAGGATTTTTAAGTTCTTGTTCTATGAGTTTTTTTAAAGCTAAAATGCTTTCTTTATCTCTAAATTCATCGATGAAATTCATTTAAACCCAAATCTCCCTCATCGCTTTTTATCTCTCCGCTATTCATTTTTTCTACTATTTCTTGATAGGTTTTAATGCTTTCTAGTGCAGCTTCTTTGTCGATTTTTTCCATAGCAACGCCTACATGGATTAAGACATAATCGCCTTGTTTTAAAGGCTCATCAATCAAATCCAAATTAACTTTTCTTTTCACACCTAAAGTTTGCACTAAAGCATTGTTTAACTCATCGATTTCTAAAATTTCAGAAGGTATAGATAAACACATTAAAAAAGCTCCTTTTTAAGTTTAAGCACCTTATACCAAAGCTCCATATTAGTACCATTTTTTGCATCAAGAGTGATAATATCTGCTCTAGGATTTAATTCTTTAATCAACCTGGTCGCCTCTTTAACATCAAAATCAAAATGATGAGCCAAATCTGCCTTTGTGATTAAAACTATATCAGCCTTTTTAAACATCACAGGATATTTTTGCGGTTTATCACTTCCTTCAGTTACCGAAAGCAAAACCACATTTAAATGCTCTCCTAAATCATAACTTGCAGGACAAACTAAATTTCCAACATTTTCTATAAAAAGCAAATCCACATCATCAATGGCTAAATGATGCAAAGCCTCATGCACCATAAAAGCATCCAAATGACAGCTTTGCCCTGTAGTGATTTGATACGCTAAAGCTCCGGCATTTTTTACTCTTAGAGCGTCATTATTGGTTTCTAAATCCCCTTCAATCACAGCGATTTTAAGCTCATTTTTCAAAGCCTTAATCGTGCTTTCTAAAAGCGTGGTTTTTCCACTACCTGGAGAACTCATTAAATTAATACAAAGCGTGTTAGCTTCATTAAAATGCACTCTATTGTGCTTAGCTTCTTCATCATTTTTGCTTAAAATTTTAGAAATCACTTCTATGGTTTTACTTTCTTTTAAACTTGGATTTTTATGGTGGTGATCATGATGATGATCGTGCGTATGGCTTGAATTTATAGAACAGCCGCAATCTTTACACATTTTCTTTCCTTATATATTTTTTGTTTCATTTTAACCTTAAAAGCATTAAAAAATTATGAGTTTTTAGAATATTTGCTTTATTTTTCTAAATTTAAAAAATGCACCATTTGTCCTAAGGCTATGGAGCTATCATTGCAAGGATATTTTAAAGGTACAAAAAAATCAAAATTTTTAGCTTTTAAAATTTCAAGTAAGGTTTTGTTTTGAAAAACTCCTCCACTTAAAAGCACTTTTAAATCATAATCTTTGCTAAAATCTATGATAAAATTTGCTAAGGCATTAAACATACCTGTAATTGCCTTAGTTTTTTCATCTTGTAAAGCCCCTAGGATTAAATTTTTAAAATTAACCTGCCCTTTTTCTACAAAAAGCTTGTAAGAAAAATCAAGATTTTTATCATAAAAAGCTTCACACATTAAGCCAACTTGGGCTTCATAAGAACTTTTTTCTAAGTTAAAAACAATACTTCCAAAAGCATCGATAATGCGTCCTAAAGAGCTTGTTTGTAAGTTAGAATGTGAATAAATTTTTTTAAGATTTTCAAGTTTAATTTTTGGAATTTTTGCTAAAAACTCCTTAGCCTTATCTTCTAAACCATAATGAAAAATAAGACTTAGAGCCAAATTTTGTATATTTTTAATATCACTATTTATAAGAGTGAAATTTTCAAAATGTGCAATTCTTTCATATTCTTTTAAATTTCCTACAAAAACTTCTCCACCCCAAATTTTGCCATCTTCACCATAACCTGTTCCATCACAAATAAAAGCTAAAGCCTTTTCATCTTTTGCAAAATTTTCTTCGTATTCAAAATAAGCCGCACAAAAATGCGCATAATGATGAGAAATTTTAGTCCTTTCTTCAAATTCTTTTGCATAGCTAAAATGCGGGTGTTTATCGCACAAAATCGCATCAAATTTCAAATCATAATTTTGTTTAAAAAATTCTAAAAGTTTAAAAAATCTCTCATGTACATCAAGACTTTTCAAATCCCCTATATAAGGAGAAATTAAAAGTTTATTTTCATAAAAAATCACAAATTCATTTTTAAGCTCCGCACCCAAAGCTAAAAAAGTGCCTTTTTTATTAAAATTTCTTTCCAAATAAAAAGGATTTAAACCCCTTGAAGTACGCAAAAACATAGTTTTGCCATTTACCACTTGAGCTATGCTATCATCACTTGCGTTGATAATTTCTCTATCATAATCCAAATAAAAATCAAAAACTTTATCAAGTTTTTGACACAAATTAAACTCATCTTTAATGATACTTTCTCCGCTTAAATTCGCACTTGTTGCCACAAGACTTCCTTTAAAATACTCAAAAAGCAAAAGATGTAAAGGCGTATAAGCTAGCATAATACCGATTTTATCAACATCAGGTGCGATTAAAGAAAAGGCTTTTTTTGCCTTTAAAATCACAATAGGAGCTAAAGCCCCACCAAGCAAGGCTTCTTCATTTTTATCTATAAAGGCAAGTTCTTTAGCACTTTGTAAATCTTTACACATCAAAGCAAAGGGTTTTTTAGGGCGATTTTTTCTAAGTCTTAGAGTTTTTAAAGCTTCTTCATTAAAAGCATCGCACATGAGATGAAAACCGCCCATGCCTTTAATGGCTAAAATTTTACCTTCCTTTAAAAACTTCGCACTTTTCATAAAAGCTTCTTGATCTTTGGCTAAAATTTCACCCTTTGAATTTTTAAGAAAAACATTGATTTTACACTTAGGACAACTAATAGGCTGGGCATGAAAACGCCTATTTTTAGGATCTTCGTATTCGCTTTTGCAAAACTCACACATCAATAATTCTTGCATGGAAGTATTAATCCTATCATAAGGAAGACTTTTTATAATACTAAAGCGTGGCCCACAATGCGTGCAAGTGATAAAAGGATATAAAAAGCGTGGATTTTTTTCATCAAAAAATTCTTTTTTACACTCCTTACAAAGCGCAAAATCACTTAACATAGGCGTGCTTTTTATGTTCTTTAAAGAAGGAGTGATACTAAAATTCTCATAGTTTGAAATAGAAATTTGCGTCATTATAAGCTTATCTATTCTTGCTAAAGGTGGGAGATGATTTTTTAAATTTTCTATGAAATTTTCACATTCTTTTTGAGCGCAAGCAAGGATGATTTCTACCCCAAAACCATCATTTCTTACCTCTCCAAAAAGCTTTGATTTCAAAGCTAGTTCATAAACTAAAGGGCGAAAACCCACCCCTTGCACCAAGCCTGAAATTTTGATCTTATACCCTAAGTGGCACATCGCTTAACTGACAATTTTTAAGATGTTTTAAAGTATTTTTAAGCAAAGATTTATGTTCAAACAAAGAGCCACTTATAAGCGCTAAGTCGCTTTGCTTTTTCTCTCTTAATTCATCATAAATATCACGTAAGAAATAAGCCAAACTCTCAACCGCTCCATAAGCGATATTAGCACTATCCACACCTGCTAACATAAAACTCATAGTAGATCTTAAAGTTCTTGTATAATCAAAACTTTTATCTTCTTTCAAGCGATAATCAATCTTTACTCCACGAGGCATTTTTGATTCATCAGCAATTTTTAAAAGCTCACTAGCACTCTCTTGTAAATTTTTACCCAAATTTAGCACTCTGCCTACCAAGCCAAGCAAGGAATAAAAATTGTTTTGAAGCTCAAAATTTTCATCTAAAAGAGGAAATTCCTTGCTAAAATTTTCTAAAAGCCTTGCACCAATTTCATCTTTTTTAATCTCTTCATAAAGTTCTTTGCTGTGTTTTGGTAAGCAAAGTTTAAGCAAATTAAGCTCTTTGTTAATAAGCAAAATATCTTCATAATCTTTGCTAAGCTCTAAAATAAAAGCTTTTTCTTTATAACGGCTTACAAGATAAGAAATTCTTGCCATATTTTTATCTTCTTTAGAAAAAATAAGCTCTCTTGCCTTAGCATTGATAAATTCAAAGCCTTCCAAAACCACCACTTGCTCATCTAAAACACTGATATAAAAATCTTTTTGATATTCTTCTATTTTTTTTACGCTTAAAAATTTATATTCATTTTCAAAAAGTTTTAAACCTAAAGCAAAGCAAAACAAATCTCTAGCAAGTCTGATTTTAAAATCATTAAAATCAAGATTGTGATTTTTTCTAAACATGGCATTAAGTCTTAGCTTCATCAAAGGTTTTTCTAAACTTGCAAGAAGTTTTAAATTTTCATTTGAACAAACAAAAACTGAATTTATAGCCTTAATATCACAAGGAAGTAAAAAATCTCCTATAAATTCGTTCTTAAACAAAGAAAATTCATAAATGCCATTTTTATCTTTTAAATAAATCTTTTTTTCTTGACTTAACAAATCAAAGGCAAGATTTAAAAAAGTATTGAAATTTTCTTCATTGATTTTTTCAAATTCTGATAAATTGCTTGAAAATTCACACTCACAAAACACGCCCCACTCGTTTTTGTTTAAAAGTTTTTTTTCTTGATAGGCATTAGAATTTAAATGAGTAATATAAGAAAATCTTGAAAATTCTTTATCCTCTGGCATACAAGGGTTAAAATCCTGCCCCGCTTTTACATCAAATTTTTTCAAAAAAACACTATGACTCATGAAATTTAAAGAATCACAAAAAGTCTTTAAATTTTCTTCATCTGCATCAATAGAAAAATGATAAATATTTTCTTCTTTGCTAAGGGTGTAGTTATAATTTTTCGCATAAAAACGCAATAAATATTCAAAAATATTATTATCTGCATTATAAATAAAATCAAAATTCAAAGTCATATTATGCCTTTTTTGAAAAATAAACTATAAATATAACATTTTTAACTTAAAAATTCTTTCTCTCTTTGTCTAAAATCGCTCATAAAATGCTCCATAAAAGCGTAAAATTCTTTGCTGTGATTGGGGAATTTTAAGTGGCTTATTTCATGCAAAATCACATATTCAATAGCCCTTAAACTCTTTTGAATGAGTTTTAAATTTAAGTTAATATAAGCTTTATTGTGATTACATGAACCCCAACGCGTTTTCATATTTTTAATGCTTAAATGCGTGTAAAATAAACCTGTTTTTTGGCTCCATTTTTTAAGATAAAAAGTAAAAATCTTTTTGGCATTTTGTCTTAAAAATAAATCTAATTTTGCTTTATTTTGACAAAGAATTTTATCTTTATCAAAATAAGTTTTTTTAGCATTTTCATCAAATATAATTTTATATTTTTTAGCTAAAAAGATTAATTCATCATCTTTTAAAACTTTTTTTTCAAATCTTTTTTTTGCCTCATTTATCCAAGAACTTGATTTATCTAAAAACTCATAAACACTTTTAAAAGTGCAAAAATAAGGAATGCTAAGAACAAATTCACCCCTTTCATTTAGCCTTAATCTTAAAGTTTTTATACGTTTTTTAGAATAAAAATAACACTCATCTTTATAAGTAAATGATTTTAAACTAGAGCTTTGCCTTGCCATTTTTTGCTTTTCCATCTGTATGAATTTACCATTCCACGCAAAAACTCATCTGCACAAAATCCTATCCAAACCCCTAAAATTCCAAGATTAAAATGAAAACAAAGCACATAACCCACAGGCAAAGATACTCCCATCATAAAAACAAGTCCGCTAAAAAATGGAAACTTAGCATCACCACTTGCACGTAAGGAATTAACCATGACTATATTGAAAGTTCGTGAAATTTCAAGAAAGATTGAAAGGGCAAATAAAGGTATCATTAAATTTTTTAACTCTTCTTTAAGTCCTAAAATTTGCATAGTAAAATCTTGACAAAGATAATTTAAAAGTGCCACTAAAGCACTTGCCACCACACTAAAATACAAAGCACGCCAAGCATGTTTATAAGCGATATTTTCATATCTAGCACCGACTAATTTACCTACTATGATTTCATTAGCTATGCTTGTAGCTTGTCCTATAAGCATGATAAGCATTGAAATTTGAAAATAAATCGTTTGCACACTCAAACTTGCTTCACCTAAGCTTGCTACAAAAGCAAAAGCTATAGTGTATTGGACTATCCACAAAAGATTTTCCCCTGCTGAAAATCCGCCTATATTTAAAACCTTTTTTAATACCTCTTTTTCAAGTTTTATCATTTCTTTGATTTTAAGATGAATTTTAAGTTTATAAAAAAGTATCACAAGTAAAGCCACTATAGCAACAATACGGGCAAAAATATTGCTAAGTCCTACTCCAAAAAGTTCTGATTTTGTATAATGCAAAACATAATAATTTCCACAAATCACCACTATATCCATCAAAAAACCTATAAACATGACCCAATAAGCCATATTATAAACCCTTACAATAGCCGCTAAAACAATTCCTATGGCATCAAAAAACAAACAAATTGCAAGCATATGCAAGTAGATTTCGCTATCTTTGAGCAGTTCTTGTGGGATTTTTAAAAGATAAAGCAAATACTCCCCATGCCATAAAATAAGCATACCGCATACAAAGCCTAAAAGTGCATTTAAAAACAAACTTTGATGAATCACTTTTCTTGCTAAAACATGATCTTTTGCACCAATAGCCTGAGCTATCACCACACTACAACCCACACTTAAAAATGAAAAAATAGTGATAAAAAGATCTAAAATTTGATTTCCAGCCCCCATAGCACCGACAAGAAAATTAGAATAATGCGACACCATAGCGGTATTGATAATTACGGTTAAATACTTAGAAAGCAAATCCCAAAATATAGGAAAACTGAGTCTTGTTAAAGAGAGTTGTTTTTTTGCCATGATTATTCTTTTAAAAAGCCGTATTCATAAATTTTTGGCTCTAGCTTTTTGGCTAAAGTATTTAAGGCTGTGTTTAAATCACTCAGCAAAATTTTATAATGCTCGTCTTTTGCTTGGCTAGGAAGCTTCATCCTACCTTTTTCATCTCTGCCTTGAAAAAATTCTTTGATATCATAAAACGAAGCATTGACAAGATAGCCTTTATCCTCGCTATGTGTGTGATAATACTTAAAAAGTTCTTTTCCAGCTTTTAAGAGCTCTTGAGCTTCAAGACTAAATTCTATCTTTGCTAACTCATCACCAAAAAGCGAGTTTTCATCTTTTATATTACCCTTTATAAATTTATACATAAAATCACTTTCAAAAGCTTCTTTTGTGATATCTAGTTCTTTTTCACTAAAAGGTATGAAATGATTTATCCCTTCTTTAGAGCTTATTTTATTTTGTCCATGAAAAAGCATAAAAGCTAAACAATCACTTTTAAACTCATTATCATTTTTATACAAATCATTAGGATACAAAAACTGATCTCTATCATTAATCCAAGTAGCTACTATAGCGTGACGCACTGAAAAAAATACGGCACTAACAATTAAATTATTATAAGTTAGAATTATAGAATGTCCAGCATCTCTTGTATCGTGCATAATATAAACAAGATTTTGATGCTGAAAATCCATTCTACCAGTATTCATCATTCCTAAATTCAATGATATATTTTTATTTTTAAATTTAGATATCCACTTTCCTACATGCAAACTATGATTACTATAAAAATTTTTCTTACCTAAAAAATTTCCATTTTCATTAAATACATCAAGTTTTATTTTTTTAATTTCTTCTTTTTTACTTGTATCCCATATCAAAAATCCTATGGGAAAATTTCCTTTTACATTATCAAAAGTATAAGCAGGCACTATAAAACCTTTTAAAAATTTAGCCTTAAAAGCTTGTCTAAATTTTATAAAATTTGTAGAATTTACATATTTTAAAGTAGAAAAACTAGCTAGTATAGCTCCTTCGATCTCGCAATAAATTCTTATAAAAAATTGTGTAAAAAGTTCATTATTTGCTTTTCCTAAAATATCTTTGTATTTTTCATAAACATAATTATCAAGACTAACGCCAGTTTTATGTTTTCCAGTTCCAGATATAGTAGCAGTAGTTCCAGCTTCCGCATAAGGTGGATTTATAAAGATTATTAATTTTTTGCGTTTATTTTCATCCTTTAAAATTTCTTGCAAATTTAAAGGTAATTTTGATTTTTGGATGATTTTACCCTTATCATCCACTTTATCAAAGAATTCATCATTTAAAAAATCAAATTGAAAAACATGATTTTCAAACAAATTTGCACCATTTTTTATACGCTCATGTATCACATCTATATCGGCTTTATCAAGAGTAGAACAAAAGATATTTTTTTTATTTGTAAAATTTGCTAGCAAATTTCCTGTTCCACCCGCTAAATCCCATATATAATACCCCTCTTCATAATCTTCACCAAAAGTTTTTGACAAATACTCACAAGCCTTATCCACCCAAATTCTTGGGGTAAAAAATGCTCCCTTTCGCTCTCTTATATCTTGATCTACGAGCAAATCTCTACGCTTTATAATATAATCCCAAAATTCTTCTCTTGGAGGACGCTCATAAATAGCCCAAAATTCTTTATGTGCTTTTTGATTGTCATTAAAACCTGTTTTTTCAGCAGCGATAGAACCTAAATCTGTCTTTTTTGCATTAAATTCATAAAAATCACTTTTTAAAACAGCAAATAGTTTTTCAACTATGGTAACATCATCTTTTGATAACAAATCAGCCAAATAAAAATCAGCATCTATAATCCCACTTTTTTTAGCCAAATTCCAATCAATACTGATAGTATCTTTAACCATTTTATTCCATTTGTGATAAATGCTTACAAAATTGTTTTTATCGATTCTAATTTTGCTTATATTTTCGCTTGTAAGATTTTCTTTTATGAAAGTTTTTAATTCTTTGTCATTTTTTTCATAATAAAAAATTTGCGCTGTATTTAAAATACTATCTAATTCTTTTAGAAGTTTTAAAAACTGCTCACTTGTATGGTTGCTAGGTGTTACACTAAAGTCTATATCGCTTTGATAAAAAATTTCTTGCAAACAAGCAAAGGGTAAAAAAGCTATCTTTTCTCCATCAAAAGCACAAAGTAAATTTGGAGTTTGCTCTGTATAAAATTTATATTTTCCTATGGTAAGCACAAGCTGTACAAAAGACTTTTTAAGTTCACTTTTTCCTTGTTTGGCTTCAGCCCAAAGCAAGTTAATTTCACCTAAAAGTCCTAAATTTTGAGTGATACAAAAATCAATCTTAGCACCTATATAATTAAATTTAGAAAAATACAAACCCTTAATCTTGCTTTTTAAAGGTTCTTCGCTGAGTTTTAAAAGTGTTTCAAACAAAACTATATCCTTATAAAATTTTTTTAAGGATATAATTTTAATACAAAGATACTTGTTTTTGTATAAATCTCACCCAAAAGCACCGCTTAGATAAGCCTTGGTTTTTTCTTGTTTTGGATTTTCAAAAAATTCTTTACTTTCACCAAATTCTATAAGCTCTCCAAGGTGAAAAAATGCAGTATAATCAGCCACGCGTTTGCCTTGTTGCATGTTATGCGTTACCATAATCATAGAAAGATTATGACTTAATTCTTTTAAAAGCTCTTCTATAACACCTGAGCTAATAGGATCAAGTGCGGAAGTTGGCTCATCTAAAAGCAAGAGCTTAGGTTTTATTGCTAAAGCTCTTGCGATACAAAGGCGTTGTTGTTGTCCGCCTGAAAGAGCTAGAGCATTTTGCTTTAATTTATCTTTAACCTCTTCAAAAAGTCCTACTTTTTGCAAACAATCCACCACCAAAGCTTCTTCTTCATCTTTATTTTTAATCATACCATGAAGTTTTGGTGCATAAGAGATATTTTCATAAATGCTTTTTACAAAAACATTAGGTTGTTGAAAAACCATGCCTACATTTTTACGCAAAGCTACTACATCTTGATTTTTAACATCTTTTCCTTCAATTTCTACCAAACCATCGATTTTTGCGATTTTATCATTCATTCTGTTAAAACAACGCAAAAAAGTGGATTTACCGCATCCTGAAGCACCGATGAGTGCGGTAATTTTGTTTTGTTCTATTTGCATATTGATATCAAATAAAGCTTGTTTTTTTCCATAAAATAAATTTAAATTTGTTGTTTTTGCTATCACTTTAATTTTCCTTGAAAATATTTTCTTAATAATATCGCACTAAGATTTAACACGACTAAAAGTCCTAAAAGCACAATAATACCCGCTGCTGTTCTTTCTAAAAATGCACGCTCTGGCATAGCTGACCATGAGTAAATTTGAGCAGGCAAAACGCTAGTTGGATCAAAAATCGAACTAGCTACATCAGGGATAAATGCTATCATACCGATAATCATCAAAGGTGCAGTCTCGCCTATAGCCCCAGCTAAAGTCAAAATAGAACCTGTTAAAATCATAGGCATAGCCAAAGGCAACATAATACCTTTTACCATTTGAACCTTTGTCATACCTAAGGCATAAGCAGCATTTTTCATGTTAATGTCCACACTTTTTAAAGCCGCTTTGGTTGAAACAATGATAATAGGTAAACTCATGATCGCCAAAGTAAGCCCACCCACTAAAGCACTTGATCGAGGCATTCCAAAAAGATTGATAAACACTCCAAGTCCTAAAAGTCCAAACAAGATACTTGGAATACTTACAAGGTTGTTAATACACACTTCTATAAAATGTGTAAATAAATTTTGCGGTGCAAATTCTTCTAAATAAATTGCTGCTGCAACGCCTATAGGAACACTCACAACCATGCAAACAAGCATAACAAGCAAAGTCCCTACAACTGAAGATAAAATTCCTGAATTTTCAGGAGATTTTGAGTCCCCATTTAAAAAGAAATTGCTATTAAATTTAAGCTCTATATCGCCTTTTTGCACAAGATCATCGACTAAAGTTCTTTGTTTTTCACTAAGGCGATTATATTTTTGCTTCATATATTGATCCACTTCTGAATTTGCCAAAAGCCAAGTTTTTTCAGTGATTTGCCCTGTTCTTATTTTTCTTTGCTCAGCACGAGATAAAAGATCATAAACAGGAGAATTTCTATTAGCCTCTACAAAAATATAAGTTTGCTTAAAAGCTCCAATTCCAAGATAACCCACACTTCCTAAAAAGATACAAAGAAAAATTAAATTAATATAAAGCCCCATTTTACAAAGTCTTTTAAAAGACTTTGAAGCTTTTTGTCTTTTTTTAAAAAGTTTTTTCATAAATTTTTCCTTTTGTGAAAGCGATTGATGAGATAAACGCTAAACATATTGATGATTAAAGTGATGATAAAAAGCACCAAACCTAAAGAAAAAGCACTCAAAGCTAAAGAACTATCAAAAGCTTGATCTCCGCTTAAAGCTTCTACGATTTTTACCGTTACTGTTGTCATATCTTCTAAAAAATTCATCGTTAAATTTGGACGCAAAGAAGCTGCCATTACCACTATCATAGTTTCGCCTAAGGCTCTTGAAAGTCCTAAAAGACAAGCTGCAACTATACCAGGAATAGCCTCAGGTAAAATCACAGCAAAAACCACTTCTTTTTTTGTCATACCTAAAGCATAAGCGCCATTAATCCTTTTCTCGCTTACTGCTTCAATGCAATCTTGAGATAACGAAGCCACTATAGGCACTATCATGATCCCCATGATAAAACCTGCGCCTAAAGCACTTTGAAAACTTGCTTGTATGCCAAATAAAGAAAAAAACCACACTATAAAAGGCGCTACGACTATAGCTGCAAAAAATCCAAAAACAACAGTAGGAATCCCTGCAATGATTTCTAAAATAGGTTTTAAGTAATTTTTAGATTTTTTGCCAGCAAAAACACCTAAATATATAGCACACATAACCCCTAAAGGTAAAGCCGTTAGCATAGCAATCAATGAAATATAAAAAGTTCCCCAAAAAAGCGATAGCGCTCCAAAAACACCTTGTTTGCTCGTGCCATCTGCATTCATAAAAGCTGCATCAGCTGCCCACTGACTTGAGAATAAAAAGGTAGCAACACTTTCTTTTTGAAAGAATTTTAAAGCTTCAATTAAAATTGTAAGCATGATAGCAAAG
The DNA here is from genome assembly GCF_001762705.1 of Campylobacter sp. BCW_6460. Lineage (NCBI taxonomy): Bacteria > Pseudomonadati > Campylobacterota > Epsilonproteobacteria > Campylobacterales > Campylobacteraceae > Campylobacter > Campylobacter sp. BCW_6460. Next base: position 118,452 of record NZ_MJXI01000033.1, read on the forward strand.
CTTACTATCACGCTTACAAAAGCACATAAAAAAAGTGCAAATTTGATTATTTTTTCTTTTAGCAAAGTTTTTCCTTAAAAAACTTTTCCAGCTTTTACAAGCTCATCATTTAAAATTTTTCTATCTTCTATATGTTTTTGAGAAGCTTTTAATTTATCATCGCTTAAAGGAACAAGTCCTATTTTTTCAAGTTCTCCGCCACTTTTTGCCAAATCATCACTCATGTAAATTTTTGCAAAATCAAAGGCTTCTTTTGGATTTTTCTTAGCATTGATATAAATAAACAAGCTTCTTGCAAGTTCGTATTTTTCATCTGCAATATTTTCTTCACTTGGTGTAACACCATCGATAGTAGCGACATTGATTTTATCTGAGTTGCTCACTAAAAAGCTATAACCAAAAATTCCAAAAGCATCTTTATCAATAGTAAGTTTTGAAACGATTAGATTATCATTTTCACCGCTTGGGATATAAGCACCATCTTGACGCAAAGTTTTATACTCGCCTTTATACTCAGGAATTTTTTTAGACACATCACTCATAACAAGCTCTTCTATAGTATCTCTTGTTCCTGAACTTGATGGTGGACCATAAACACTAATTTTACGATTTGGTAAATTTTTATTGATTTGATTCCAGTTTGTATAAGGATTTGGTATAAGTTTTCCATTTTGTGGAATTTCTTTTGCCAATGCTAAGAAAAGTTCTTTTTTTGTGATATTTAATGGAGCATTGGTTTTATTTTGAGCTAAAACTATACCATCATAACCTATCATAATCCCTACTATATCAGTTACTCCTGCTTTTTTGCAAGTTTCAAATTCACTTAATTTCATAGGTCTTGAAGCATTAGAAATATCAGTAGTTCCTTCGCAAAATACCTTAAATCCACCCCCTGTTCCCAAGCTCTCTACTATAGGAGTTTTTGTATTTTTAATCGAAGCGTATTCTTCAGCTACAAAAGAAGTAAAAGGATACACAGTCGATGAACCTGCGATTTTTAAATCTGCTGCATTTAAAGCACCACAAAGCGCAAAACTTGCCACACTTAAAGATAGAATTTTTTTCATTTTTTCTCCTTAACTTTAAAAAAAGTAATGGAAGTTTAAAAAAACTTGGAAACATTTTGGAAACATTTTTTATTTTGCATTTTTCTTAAATATAATTTTTAACTATCAAAAAATTTAGCTTGTTTTTAAAAAAATAATATATCATTATAAAACATTTTAAATTTTAATAAGGAGATAAGAATGCTTTCTAAAGAAGTTGTAAAATTACTCAATGAACAAATAAACAAAGAAATGTATGCAGCGAACTTATATCTTAGTATGAGCTCTTGGTGCTATGAAAACAGTCTTGATGGAGCTGGAGCCTTCTTGTTTGCACATGCAAGCGAAGAAAGTGATCATGCCAAAAAGCTTATCACTTATCTTAATGAAACAGATTCTCATGTAGAGCTTCAAGAAGTAAAACAGCCTGAACAAAATTTCAAATCCTTGCTTGATGTTTTTGAAAAAACCTATGAACATGAGCAATTTATCACAAAATCAATCAATACTTTAGTTGAACACATGCTAACACATAAAGACTATTCTACTTTTAATTTCTTACAATGGTATGTAAGCGAACAACACGAAGAAGAAGCACTTTTCCGTGGTATAGTTGACAAGATTAAATTAATCGGAGAACACGGAAATGGACTTTATTTAGCTGATCAATATATCAAAAATATTGCATTAAGCAGAAAAAAATAATCTTTGCCCTATTATGGGCAAATCTCGCTTTGGATTGAAGGTATGACTTATTTTTCTTTAGAATTTAGTATCTTAATGATAGCTTTTTTTGCTATTTATTGGACTTTTAAAAATGATTACAAAATACAAAATATTTTAATTTTAATTTTCTCTTATATTATTTATATTTTAATCAATCCTTATTTCGCCTTGGTTTTATTTATATACACCTTTTTTATACACTATTTTGCCTTGCTTATTTTTGTGCGTCGCAAGCGTTATATTTTCGCTACTTGTATGGCTTTTATTGTTTTAAATTTATGTTTTTTTAAATACTTTCCTAGCATCAAAGGAAGTATTGATGAGATATTAGATTTTTTCGGTTTAGAATTTTTAAATATTGATTTAGTATTTCCAATAGGAATTAGTTTTTATACCTTTACTTCTATCACTTATCTTGTAGAAGTTTACCAAAAACGCCGTTTAGAAAGTTTTTTAAATTTAGCAACCTTCTTATCATTTTTTCCAACACTACTTTCAGGGCCTATTATGCGAAGTTCTTTTTTCTTTGAACAAGCCTATCAAAAACGCGAATTTAAACATGCAAATTTAATCATCATCTTGCTTGTTTTTGGTATAGTTAAAAAAGTTTTAATAGCCAATTACCTTGGAATTTATGCTAAAAGTATTTTAGACTTTCCACAATCTTATAATTTCATACAACTTTTAAGCGCAATTTACGCCTATGCGATTCAAATATACTGCGATTTTAGCGGATATGTTGATTTAGTTTGTGCTTTTGCTTTAATGTTAGGTTTTACCCTTCCACCTAACTTTAACATGCCTTATCTTGCAAAAAATCTAAAAGATTTTTGGGCTAGATGGCATATCAGTCTTTCAACCTTTATAAGAGATTATATCTATATACCTTTAGGGGGCAATAGAAAAGGAATGCCACGCACTATAGTTAATATACTCATCGCTTTTATACTTTCAGGTATATGGCATGGCAATACACTTGCTTTTATTGTTTGGGGTTTATTGCATGGCATTGGCATAGTTTTTATACATTTGCTAGCTTTAAGCAAATTTAGTTTACAAAAAATTCCAGCTTTAGGAAGATTTTTAACCTTTCAATTTGTATGTTTTACTTGGATTTTCTTTTATTATAGCAAAAATCTAGAAGATGCAATAGAATATTTTAAAGCTTGTTATTATAATTTCTTCCAAATTCCATCCTATAATGATATTTACATGTTGGTTGCTTTTGGGGTTCTTTTTATGATCTATCCTTTATTTATTAATTTTAAAGAATATTGCATTAAGATTTTAAACCTTACTCCATTTTTACTAAAACCTTTTATCATAGCTTTTATTTTACTTTTGGTTTTTGCTTTTATGCCAGATGGAATTCCTGATTTTATTTATTCGAGTTTTTAGATGAGTGCAGTTAGATTTTTCTTCATTTTGATTATAGTACTTGGCTTGGTTGTTGTAGTTATGAATCAGAGCATTAGCTCTTATATAGAACAAAAATATCATTTTGCATTCTATCCTCATAATGATCTTTTAAAAGAAGCCAATGGCTTCAAAATTAAATTAGAACAAATTCGTGCAATTTTAAGCAACGAACCCTTGCCTCAAACCAATGAAGAAGATACAAATCAAGAAAGTAAATCAACAGATGAAAACTTAAGTAAAATAGATAAAGTTTTAAACACTTTAGAAAATGATGAAAACACTTCTCATAAAGAAACAAATCTAACCTTAATCCAAGATGCAAATATTAGTTTTATCGACAATACCAAATTAGAGCTACAAAATGGAGATGAGTTTTTATTTATCGGAGATTCTTTAATGCAAGGTGTTGCAATAGCCTTAAATAGAGATTTAAGAAATTTAAATCTTAAGGTAACCGATCTTAGTAAACAAAATACAGGCCTTTCTTATAAATCCTATTTTAACTGGTCAAAAGCAACCAATGAAGCTTTTGTTAAAAACTCAAATATTAAATATCTTGTTGTTCTTCTTGGTGCTAATGATCCTTGGGATATTAAAAAAGGAGGAAATTACCATCGTTTTGGCTCCCCTTCTTGGATAGATATTTATACAAATCGTGTAGATGAAATCATTAAAATCGCTAAAAAACATAAAGCCAAAGTTTTTTGGTTTGAAATCCCTCCTGTAAAAAAAGAAGATTTGAACAAAAAAATACAAGTGCTCAATAAAATTTACAGCGATGAAATTCTTAAAAATAAAGAAATTTTTATCAACACTAAACTATTTTTTAGTGTCAATGATGAATACTCAGCTTATATAAAAGATGAAAACAATAGAAGTATAAAAGTAAGAACAGATGATGGGATTCACTTTACCCCAAGTGGTGCAAGAGAAATGTCTAAACTTTTATTAGAACACATAAAACTTAAGGAAGAAAATGCTAGTAAATAAATTTAAAATTATCTTATTGTTTTTTATTATTTTTACTAGCTCTTATGCACAAAATTTAAATACAAATGACACAATAGATTCCATACTCAATCAAAACAAAAATCACCCTGCTTTAGCAAATTATGTATCAAAAAAAGATCTTAAAAATCTAGAAAAAAAATTAGAAAAAAATCAAAACATAGGAATTAGAATTTATGGAGATTCTCATATGGCGGCTGATTTCTTTCCGCGTGTCATAAGAGGATATTTAATCCGCTCTAACTCTATAGGTTTTGCCTATCCTTTACAGCCCAAATATCAACAAAATCTTAATCTTGTTTATTCTTATAAAAACTTTGAAATTTTAAACTCAAGAAATCCTACTAATGCTGGACATAATTTTCCACTAGGTGGGATAATAGCCAAAGCAAAAATCAAAGGTGCAAAAATCAACCTTGATACAACCTTAGATAAAAAAAAATTCAAGATAGGATTTTTATTTAAAACCAAGCAAAATACCAATGCTTTTAGCATCAAAGATGCAAAAAACCAAAGCTATGAGTTAAGAACCACGCAAATTAATAAATGGTCTTATAAAGAACTAGAACTTGATCTTCCTTTACAAATTTCAGCCTTACAAAAGGATGCTGAGCTAGGAGGATATTTCATCACAAATAAAGATAATAATGTTTTCTTAGATACCATTGCAATCAATGGTTCTAAAAGTGATTTATGGCTCTCTTGGAATCAAGCAGTTGTAAAAAAAGAACTAGAACTTTTACACAATGATTTAATTATTCTTGCTTATGGTTCTAATGATGCACTCTTTAAAGGGTTTGAAAAAGAAAAATTCAAAAATAATTTAAAAAAATGGATTGGCATTTTAAAAACTTACAATAAAAACGCTGTTATCATGCTAATCTCTCCACCAACCGTAGTTCAAAAACAAGGTAAAAACTACAAGCTTGCTCCTGATTTTTTTACCATACGCAAAGCATTATATGAAGTTGCTAAAGAAGAAAAAACTCTTATCTTTGATATGCATCAGTTTATGCAAGATAGCGGAGGAAAAAACAAATGGATAGAACAAAAGCTTTCGCTCAATGATGTACATCTTACTATAAAAGGCTATGAGCTGATGGCTAAAAAGTTACTCGAGGATTTAAAAAATATCATCGATTATTAAATTTAATACTTAGGAAATTCTAAGTTTTCATCATTAAAACTTAAAGCTGTGATTTGATAGTAAGAATTAATGGTTTTTAAAAGATTAAATCTAGCTCTTAAAAATTCTTGCTGGGTAGAATTTAAAGTGTTATTTGCATCCAAATAATCTTTTAATTCACTTTTTCCTAAAATATATTTTTCATAATACGCCTTAGCGATAAGCTCTTGTTTAATGTTAATATTTTGCAAATTTTGCAAAAGCAAGGTGTCGCTTTGATAGTCTTTATAATTCAATGCAAATTCATTCATCGCACTTTGTAAAGCTTGCTCATAAGAAATTAAAAGTTGTTCATAAGCAAATTGTGAAATTTTGATATTTTGCTTTACCCTACCATAATCTAAGAAAGGCAAAGAAATCTTAACATTGCCACTTAAAATTTCAAATTTAAAACTATCATCAATTTTTTTATCACTTCCGCTTAATGCTCCACCTAAAGAAATGCTAGGCAAAATAGATTTTTGTATGGAAGAATAATCCTTAAAAGCTGATTTTAAGCTATTGAGTTTAGATCTCACATCTGTACGGTACGCTAAGGCTTTTAAAGGTATATTAAAATCAGGACTTAAGGTTTTAAAATCATTTAAAGATAAAGTTTTAAAATACTCTATATAAGCAAAACCTTCTTGCTTTGCCAATAAATCTTGTAAATTTTTTATGAGTAAATTACGATTTTTATCATTGCTTAATAAATTTTGTTTAGCTCTTAATAAGCTTTGTTCTATGTTTAAAAGATCTAATTCTTCTATTTTTCCAAGCTTGTATTTATAACTATAAAGCTCTTTCATTTGTTCTAAATTTGAAAGATAAGCTCGAAGCAATTTATCTACATCGTTAAAATAAGCCAGCTCAAACACATCATTTAAAGCTGTATTGATCATACTTATTTTTAAATTTTCAAGATCATAAGCACTTGCTTTTGCACTAAATTCACTCGCACTTGCGCTATCTCTTAATTTGCCATAAATATCAAGCTCATAGCTTAAATTTAAAGAATTATTGAAATTTTTACTTTGTTTGCCTGAATTTAAATCTTTATCCACACCAAAACCCAAATTTCCACTTAAAGTCGGATATAAATCATAATCAATCAAATCAGCTCTAGCCAAAGCTGAAAGCAAAGTTTTTCTAGCAATATTAATATCACTATTATTCAATAAAACAAAATTTAGAAATTCATTTAATTTTGCATTATCATAAGATCTATACCAATCATAAGTGAGATTTAAATCTTTCATTTGTTCTTGAGTTAAATCAACTTCTTTAGGCAAGCTAAGTTTTGCACCACAAGCACTCAAGAAAAATGCTAAAAAAATGCTAAGTATTATTTTCACTTTATTCCTTTGATAATGCACCAATAGGATTTAAATTTGCTGCATTTCTTGCAGGGAAAAAACCAAAAATCACACCGATAAACATAGAACTTAAAAGTCCTAAAAGCACAGAATAGACATTTAAAATCATAGGAAAATCCGTGCTTAAAGTATTAAAAGCAAAAATAACAAAAATCGATAAAATCACACCTAAAATCGCTCCTATAGTACAAATCATAACCGCTTCGATTAAAAACTGCATCATAATATCTTCTCTTCTAGCCCCTATAGCCATTCGTATGCCAATTTCTCTCGTTCTTTCGCTTACAGAAACAAGCATGATATTCATCACTCCTATACCCCCAACAATCAAAGCAATCACAGCCACACAAGCAGTAAGTATGGTTGTAGTGCGTTTATTTGCTGTAATAGCTTGCTTAAAAGTGTCAGAATTAAAAGTAAAAAAATCCTTTTGTCCGCGTTTAATTTCTAAAATTCTTATGATAGCATTTTCAGCCAAAGTTGAACTCACATCATCTTTAACCTTAACTATGATTTCACGCAAATTTCTATCTCCTGTAAGCTTATTCATCAGTGTTGTATAGGGTATATAAAGACGCACTACATTATCTTCTATAGGCTTGTCTGCATCTTTTCGCAAAACTCCTATAATCTTAAAAGGTTGAGAATTAAAAAGCACCACACGACCTAAAATATTTTCACTTTTTTCATCAGGAAAAAGATTTTTTTTAGCATTGAAATCCAATACAGCAACATTGGTACTATTTTTTACATCATCATTATTTAAAATTCTTCCCGCATCTATCCTTAAACCTTCTATAGCAAAATTATTTACCCCCACTCCTTCAGCTCTTGCGCTTAAAGAAATATTGGTATAAGTTACCACTCCTGAAGTATTTGAATGAGCATCAACTGCTTCTAAGTATTCTAGGGATCTTAGCGTTTCTAAATCGCTAAAATTAAGCCTTGTTTTACCCGAACGCAAATCTCCAAAACCCCTTCCAGGACGAATTTCAATAGTATTTGTTCCAAGTCTTGCAATAGACTCAAGCACCTTAGCTTGAGAGCCCAACCCCAAAGCTACAACACAAACTACAGAAGCAATACCTATGATGATTCCAAGCATAGTTAAAATAGAACGAAGTTTGTGTGCAAGTATGGAAGAATAAGCTATCTTAAAACATTCAAAGGCTTGATTTTTAAGCAAAGTAAGTGTTTTTTTCTCTTTAGGTATTGTTTTTAAAATAAGTTTTTCTTGAGCTTTTTCCTTTTTAGTATCGCTTAAAATTTCTCCATCTTTAATTTCTATAACCCTTTTAGCTTGTGCTGCAATTTTCGGATCGTGAGTTACTAAGACTATAGTATGACCTTGCGCGTTAAGTTTTTGTAAAATTTCAAGCACCATAATACCGCTTTTACTATCCAAAGCTCCCGTTGGCTCATCAGCCAAAATAAGCTCTCCACCATTGATTAAAGCTCTTGCTATAGAAACGCGTTGTTGCTGCCCTCCGCTTAATTCATTCGGTTTAGAATCTAACTTGTGAGCTAATTCTAAATCATTTAAAAGTTTTTTAGCGTTTTGACTTCTTTCTTGTAAATTTTTTCCCGCATAAACTGCAGGTAAAGAAACATTTTCTTTAGCGCTAAGCAAGCTTAAAAGATTATATCTTTGAAATATAAAGCCTATTTTTTCACGCCTTAATCTTGCTTTTTCATCGTTATTAAGTTTAGTGACTTCATACTCATCAAAAACATAAGTTCCACTACTTGGCGTATCTAATGTTCCTATGATATTTAAAAGTGAAGTTTTACCACTTCCACTTTGTCCTATAATAGCAACAAATTCACCTTTTTCTATACTTAAACTTACATTTTTTAAAATGGCATTTTCGCCTATATTTTTGCAAATATTTTTAAGAAAAATCATTAAAATCTCAACTTCATTTTAGGAGCTAAGCCATCAGCACTTGAGCTTACTATCAATTCTTCATTTTCATTTACACCTTCTAAAATTTGAGTATTGATAGAATCTTTAATGCCAAGTTTGACATATTTTTTAACAGCTTTTTGATTTTCTAAAATTTCAACATAATAGCCTTTTGGATCACTTTTAATTGCATAAGTTGGCACTGCTAAAACAGCCTTTGCACTTGCTACAACAATTTCATTTTGTATACTCATACCAATACGCAAAAAATCATCTTTATTGGCTACATAAAATTTTGCGTAATAATAAATAGCATTTGATGAGCTTGAGCTTGAAGAACTCGAACTTGATGAGCTTGAGCTTGTACTAGAATCACTCACTTCAGTATCAGCTGGATCTATACTTGCAATCTTAGCATGATAAGTTTTTTGAGGATCATTAAGCAAAGAAAAATCAAGCTCTGTTCCTACTTTTATCTTACTCACATCAGCCTCTGCTATTTCCATCCTTACTTCCATTTCATCTAAATTAGCTATACGGACTATAGTAGGAGTGTTTTGATTAGCATTAACTGTTTGTCCTTCATCTACAGCTACATTAATCACAACACCATCCATAGGAGCAGTAATGGTTGTATAACCTAAATCTTTTTGTGCATTTTTAAGAGTGATTTCAAGCTGAACTACTTGAGCATTAAGCTCTGCAACATTGGCTTTTAAAGTATAATAATTATTTTTTTGAGTTTCTAAATTTTCAAGAGAACTTGCTTTAGCTGCATAAAGTTTTTGCTCTCTTTGATATTGCTTACTTGCAATCTCAAGGGCAACTTTTTTACTCTCTAAATTAGCCTTAGCGCTTTCAAGCTGAGCTTTTGTAATATCTAAATCATTTTGTTGTTTATCTTTGTCAATTTGAGCGATCAAATCACCTTGCTTTACATGAGTTCCCACATCCACATAAAGTTTTATAATTTGTCCGCTAACTTGAGCACCCACATCGACTTGATCTTTGGCATATACCTTTCCTACTGCCTCTATGGTTTGAGATATATCTTTTTTTTGTATTTTTTGAGTTAAATAGCTGATTTTTTCATCATTATTAAAAAAAATAAAATAAGCCCCAACACTTCCAAGTATTGCAATTAAAATGATTAAAACAATCTTCTTTTTCATAATAATAAATCCTAAAGAAAAATCAAGATTAAATTTTACTCATTTTTTGTGAATTTTTTGTGAATTTTTAATTCTACTTTATAAATTTAAAAATTCTAAAGCCATCATCACATCACCCTGCATTAAGACTTTTAAATTTTCATCATCCCAACAAAAAGTAGAACTATGATGTAAAGCTGGATGATTTAAATCCTTTGAAATTCCAACAAATACATAAGCCCCTATTCTTTCTCGTGTTAAAAAAGCAAAATCTTCAGCCCCCATGTCAGGTTTAGAAGAAACAATGATATTTTCTTCTCCTAAGACCTTTGCAAAAGCTTTTCTTGCTATTAAAGCAGCTTTTTCATCATTAATCAATGGAGGAAATTCTTTAGTATATTTAAGCTTATAATCTCCACCATTAGATTTTGCTGTAGCAGCAGCTACTTCTTCTAGAGAACTTTTTAAAATATCTTGTGTTTTATCATTTAAAAAGCGCACAGTTCCTTTTAAATAAGCATTTGCAGGAATAACATTATAAGTAGTTCCTGCACAAATTTGACCTACGGTAATCACCCCTGCTTCATAAGGGGCTAAACGCCTAGAAACAACACTTTGTATATTATTTACAAATTGCGTTGCCATAATTATAGGATCTATACAAGTGTGCGGATGAGCTCCATGCCCTCCTCTGCCAATAAATTCCAAATCAAAAATATCCGTTCCAGCCATCATTTCACCACTTACAATTTGAGCAGTATTTTCAAGCAAAGGCCCCCATAAATGACAACCAAAAACCGCATCAACATAAGGATTTTCCAATACACCTGATTCTATCATAGGTTTAGCTCCACCGCTTCCCTCTTCTGCAGGCTGAAACATAAACTTAATCGTGCCACAAAATTCATCTTTAAGCTCATTTAATATCAAAGCAGCTCCCAAAAGTCCTGCTGTATGTCCATCATGTCCACATGCGTGCATCTTACCATCAATTTTTGAAGCATAGCTTAGATTAGTTTTTTCTTGCACAGGCAAAGCATCCATATCCGCTCTTAAAAGAACACATTTTGGTTTTTTCTGACTCTTCTTTTTTCCTTCTATAATAGCTAAAATTCCTGTTTTTGCAATATTTTTTTGATATTTAATGCCAAACTCATCTAAAATTTTACACACTAAATGAGCTGTATTTTCTTCTTCAAATTCAAGCTCAGGATGCATATGAATTTGATGTCTTAAATCAACTACTTTATCATAGTACTTTAGTGCTAAATTTTCAACCAGCTTTTGCATTCTTTTCCTTAATCTAAATCTTTTATTTTCTCATCTGCTTTTTTACTGTCAAGTTTTTCCAAATTCGCCTCCATTTTTCGTATTTCTTCTTCTCCACTACGCACTAATTTTGCATCAATTTTGGAAAAATCTCCAGTTTTTTTATTTGGATATTCTACCTTAGAAAGTATAAAACGCAATAAATTTAATCTTGCTTTTTTCTTATCATCTGAAGAAATAATAGTCCAAGGACAAGTTGGAGTATTAGATGCTAAAAGCATAGAGTATTTAGCTAAAGTATATTTATCCCATAATTCTTGTGATTTTTGATCTACAGGAGATAATTTATATTGTTTAAGTGGATCACTTCGGCGTTTTTCAAAACGTTTTTTTTGCTCATCTTTTGATACCGAAAAATAAAATTTAAAAAAAGTAATATCACTATTTGAAATCATATTTTCAAACAAAGGCACTTCTCTTAAAAAATCTTTATGTTGTTGCGGTGTGCAAAAACCCATAACCGGTTCTACTCCTGCACGATTATACCAAGATCTATCAAAAATCACAATCTCACCGGCTGAGGGCAAATGTGCTATATAACGCTGAAAATACCACTGTGTTTTTTCCACATCACTAGGTTTTTCAAGAGCCACAACGCGGCAACCACGCGGGTTTAAATGCTCAATCAAACGTTTAATCGCCCCACCTTTTCCAGCTGCATCGCGTCCTTCTATAAGTATAAGAACCTTTAAACCCTTGGCTTTAACATGATTTTGAAATTTCAAAAGCTCAATTTGCAAATTCTTTAAATCTTTTTCATATTCTATTGTACTTTTCTTTCTTTTAACAGAAATATAAATTTCATTCTTTTTAACAGCCCCTTGTGTTTTTGGAGAATTATTTTCTTGCATTTTCAAACCTTTATAAAGTATTTAAAGCAAATTTACCATAATAAATTATAATTGAAGCTAAAGATAAAGGAAAAATAAGTTTTTAGGAAATTTATGCGTATTTTTGGTATTATTTTATTAAGTTTTTGTTTATGTTTTGCTTCTATATTGTCTTTAAATGAAGCTTTTAATGTAAAATCAAACTCTTATAATAACTCTATCTCAATTGATATTGAACTTGGAAAAGATATTTATCTTTATTCTAATAAACTTAAATTATATATAAATGAAAAAGATATAAGTTCTTTGATTAATTTACCTCAAAGCTCTACAAGAGGCAATGAAAATGTTTATTATCAAAAATTAAATTTAGCTTTGCCAAATTTACTACTAGAGCGCTTTGCAAAAAATACTACAAATTTAATCAAACTCGAATTTCAAGGTTGTTCTGAACAAGGCTTGTGTTATAATCCTCAAACTTGGTACTTTGATCTCATTTCTAAAAAAGATGCTTTTGAAATTTCAAAACCTTACAAAACTCAAAAAACAGATAAAAAAACTAAAATTGAATCTGAAGAAAGCTCTATAGCAAATTTTTTAGCAACAGATAACTTTTTTTGGATTTTGCTAAGTTTTTTTGGCTATGGACTTTTACTCTCCTTAACACCTTGTATTTTACCTATGATTCCGATTTTATCTTCTCTTATCGTAGCAAAAAGTAATGCTAAATTTTCAAAAAAACATAGTTTTTTTCTCTCTTTTATCTATGTTTTTTTCATGTCTTTAGCCTATGCTATTGCTGGAGTTATAGCAAGTTTTCTAGGAGCAAGTATTCAAGGAATTTTACAAAAACCTATTATTTTAATTCTTTTTGCTCTAATTTTCATAGCTTTTGCTTTTGCTATGTTTGGAGCTTTTCGTTTTGAATTGCCATTAAGATTTCAAACCTTTATACATAAAAAAAGCGAAAAAGGAAAGGGAGTTGTAGGTATAGCTATTATGGGATTTTTATCTGCTTTAATAGTAGGTCCTTGCGTAGCAGCCCCTTTAGCAGGTGCTTTAATTTATATAGCCAATACAGGCAATGCTTTATTAGGTGGTAGTGCGCTTTTTATCATGAGTTTTGGCATGGGTATACCTTTGCTTTTCATAGGCTTAGGATTAGGTTTTATTAAACCTGGTTTTTGGATGGAAAAAGTAAAAATTTTCTTTGGTTTTGTTATGTTGGCTATGGCTATTTGGATACTTTCTAGAATTATTGAAGAAAATTACATTTTAATTGCCTATGGAATTTTAGGTGTATTTTTTAGTGTTTTTATGGGAATTTTTGAAAAAAGTTTTACAATAATTTCTAAAATTAAAAAAAGTATTTTAATTCTTATTTTAGCTTATTCTCTAAGTATTTTCCTAGGGGGACTTTTTGGGGCTAAAAATTTCTTAAATCCTTTAAATTTCAATACTATATCTGCCTCAAAACCTACTTTAAGCTATGATTATATCAACAATTTTGAACAATTAAAGCAAGAAATACAAACAAATACAAAGCCCATAATGCTTGATTTTACTGCATCTTGGTGTGAAAATTGCAAACTTTTAGATGAATTAACCTTTAGCGATGAAAGAATCATACAAAAAATGCAAAATTACAAACTTATCAAAGTTGATGTAAGCGAAAATAATAATGAACAAATTAAAACCATGAAAGAATTTAATGTTTTTGGCCCACCTGTTTTAATTTTCTTTGAAAATGGAAAAGAAAAATTAAAAATCACGGGTTTTATCAGTGCTGATGATTTATTAAAAAAACTAGAACCATAAAAATTCAAAGTTTGCAAATAGGGAAAATTAAAAACTATAAAAATTTCCAAAACGCATTTATTAAAGATATTTACCTAAAAAACACAAATTGATTTTCTAGGTATTTTAGATGATCAAATAGCTAATAAAATTCATCATGGAGGCTACCATAAGGTATTTTTACCAACTCTTGTCAAAACTATCCTATATGAGAAAGATTTCTTAATAAAAAGCTAAATTTTGGCTCAATGGGTGAAAATTTGAGCATCGATGGACTTTATGAACAAAATGTTTGCATAGATGATATACATCGAATTTCAAATGCAATACTGCAAGTAAGCGAACCTAGAAAACCTTGTGTAAAAATTTCTAGAATTCACAATAATTCAAAATTTTACACATGAAATTTTTAAAATGGGCTTGAGTGGATAGTATTATAAAGTTTTACAAGTTTGACAAATACAAAAGCATGAAAACATTAAAATTTTAGAAAAAATTCTACTTCACTTAGTATATTTGAACTCAATCAACTTTTTTACTCCCCACATCAAGCTCTTAGACAAAATCCGATTTTATTAGATAAATTAGAAAAATTAAACTCTCTCATATCTCAAAATTGGCACGAAACGATATACAAATGCTTAAAAAATGCTTACGATATAAGTTATATGGATAGTTTATAAGTTTTTAAAGTTATCTTTAGATAAAATAATTCTTTTTTTGAAAGGATAATCATGCAAAGACAAACATGGAGTAGCACACTAACTTATATTCTAACAGTTGCTGGAGCAACCATAGGGTTTGGAGCAACTTGGCGTTTTCCCTATCTTGCAGGAGAAAATGGTGGCGGTGCTTATGTATTAGTTTTTTGTATAGCCATGATTATCATAGGCATTCCTGTTATTTTAGTTGAAAATGTCATAGGCAGAAAAGCGATGACAAATAGCGTAGATGCTTTTAAACAAAAATGGCAAAGTATTGGATATATGGGACTTTTAGGAAGCTTTGGTATAATGGCTTACTACATGGTGCTTGGAGGATGGGTTTTAGTTTATATTTGGGAATTAACCCTAGGGAATTTTAGCCTTGCCAATGTAGTAAGCAAAGAATTTACTCATCAGTTTTTTAACGACAAAATAGCCTTCAATCCTTTGGGGATCGGTATTTTTGCCACTGTTTTTGTAATTATTAATTATATTATTTTAAAAAGAGGCATTATAGATGGTATAGAAAAATCCGTCAAATTTTTAATGCCCTTATTATTTATCTGTCTTATTATTGTTGTGGGACGCAATTTAACCCTTGATGGAGCTATGGCTGGAGTTAAATTTTATCTTGAACCTGATTTTAGTAAAATTTTATCACCAAAACTTTTAATCGATGTTTTAGGGCAAGTCTTTTTTGCTTTATCCCTAGGTTTTGGGGTGATGATAACACTTTCATCTCATCTTAATAAAAATGAAAATATGGCAAAAACCGCTATTTATACAGGGGTTTTAAATACTATCATAGCTGTTTTGGCTGGTTTTATGATTTTTCCAGCACTTTTCTCAGCAGGACTTGCTCCAGATAGCGGACCTTCTTTGGTTTTTGAAACTTTACCTATAGCATTTTCTCATATCCATTTTGGCACCATTGTGTGTATTTTATTTTTTGTCTTACTCTTGATTGCAGCTTTAACCACAAGCTTGCCAATTTATCAAGTTATTATTAGCGTATTAGAAGAAAAATTTAAATATTCTAAAAATCTTTCTATTAACCTAACTCTAGGGTTTATCTTCATACTTGGTAATCTTCCTTGTATTCTAACTTATGGGCCTTGGCGTGATATTGTTATCATCAAAGGAAAAAACATTTTTGATAGTTTTGATTTCATTAGTGGAAATATTTTGTTTGTTTTAACTGCATTTTTTTGCTGCATTTATGTAGGTTGGATTTTAGGCAAACAAGAAAGTTTAAAAGAACTTAGCAATAACGATACACTTAAAAGTCCATGGTTTGGAGTTTGGTTTTATTATGTAAAATATATAGTACCTTTGATTATTTTAATCATTTTTATCTATGGAATTTTAAACTAATTTTTTAAATTTATATCTTTCTAACATAGCGGAATTTCCTAAAATTCCACCTTGATGTATATAAAGCAATGGTTTTTTCCACTCTTGTTTTAATGCTATACTTAATCCTAAAATATCATACAACAAATCAAATTCTATATTGCACTTTAACTTTAAATCCATATAAAGCTCATAAAATTCTTTATACGGCTTAGCAAAGTGATATTTTTTATCACTTGTTAAAATTTCTAAATTTGAAAAATCATAGCTTGGATCTAATGTTAAAATTTGTTTTTTAAGATATTTAATATCACCTACACAAGCGCAAGTAAATACTTTAAATTTAGAATACTTTGCCAAAAAGGCTGCCGAAGTGCCTGTACCCGAAGGTAAAAAAATATCAAAATCAAGCTTTAAACTTTGACTTTGCATTTGAATTTCTTGAGCAAGCTCCATATAGCCATATTGAGCTTCTAAATTAGCTATACCTTGTTCTATAAAAATATCATCTTTTTTACACAAAGACAAGGCAAATTGCTTTAAGGATAAAGAATGGATATTTTCTACAAAATTAACACCATTTTCTAAAGCTAAAGCATAGTTTCCACAAGGATTATTCTTAAGAAAAGTAGAAATTTTTTCACAAGCAAAAACAAGCTTATATGATCTTTGTTTAGCAAAAATACTTAATGCCGCCAAAGCATTACTTTGGCTTCCTCCATAACTTATAAAAGATTGATTTTTCGGATATCTTTGATGGATATAAAAAGCAAGTTTCCTAGCTTTATTTCCATTAATTTCTCCTAATAAATCATCTCTTTTAATATAAAATTCAAATCCGTTAAAATTGATTTTTTGTATAGGACTAATTGTTTTAATGAAATTCAAAGAATTTTTCTACATCTTTTAAAGCATTATCATTTTTAATGCTAAATTTTATCTCTATGCGACGACTCTTATCCTTATCTTCAACTCCGTTAATAAACACAGGATCTGAAAAAGAACGTCCACTTGCCATTAAAAGCTTTTGAAGCTTATCACTCTTATAAAAAGTATAGATAAAATTCATCACCTCATAAGCTCTTTTTTGCGACAAATCTAAATTATAAATATAAGATCCATCACTATCAGTATGTCCTTCAATAATGATATTTTCAATGTTAGAAGAAATTTTTGGATCTTCAAGAATAGCATCAAAATATTCGCTTAAGATTTTTCTCAAACTTGCCTTTGCCTCATTTTTTAACACATAAGAATCTTTATCAAAAAGTACTTCAGCAGGCAAAGCAATAGATCCTGTCTTTTCATCTATAGTGATATTATCATCAAGTTTGCTTTGTAATTCCTTGCTTAAATTTTCACGAATCAAACCAAGATTTTGCACCTTTTCTTTAGCTTTTTGAAAATCTTCTTGTAAATTTTTAAGCTCTTCATCTTTTTTCTCTAGTTGACCTAGTAAAATCAAAATTTGCTTATCTTTATTATCTAAAGTTGAGTTTAAATCTTTGCTTAATTGCTTGTAATTTGTAATATTAGCCTCTAATTCTGCTTTTTGAGAATTAGCAAGATTTAAAGCACTAGAAGCATTGTTTAAATCAGAACTTAGTTTAAACACTATAGCTTCTTTATTTCTAAGCTCTTCTTTGCTCTCCTCTAAACGTGCCTCTTGTTTATTGAGATTGTCTTTAATTTCTTTTAAATCACTTTGAGTTAAAACATATTTTACAACAATAGTACCTATTAGCAAAATAAAAACAAACAGCAATCCCGCCATTAAATCAGCATAAGCTATCCAAAAATTGCTATCTTCTTTTGACTCATTTTTCATTTATTTTCTTTATCTTCATTTTTTAGCTCATCATTGCTTTCTTGCTTAGATATTTCTGCTTGAATTTTATCTTGATTTTCTTCAGTCTTAGACTCTGAAAAATCTTCTATTTGTTTGGTTTCATTTTCTTTATTCTGATTTTCGTCCCCAGAAAGCTTGCTCATCATTTGACTTGTTTCTTCATCAAGTGCTTTCATTTCTTTTTTAAGCTCATCCATCATTTTAATTTTAGCATCGATACTTTTTTCTTCTTCATATACTTCCTTAAATTTATGCATACCTTCAAACAAGCTTGCTTTAAATCCCTCAAAAACCTTTTCTTGACTTTCCAACATTGCTTTTTCATAAAGTTCAAAATTTTTACCAAAACGCTCTACTTTTTCATCGAATGCACTTAACGTCTTATCAAGATGATGAATTTTATCACTACTGATATCGAGCAAGCGATTATATTGTTCTGACATTCTTGTATTGATTTCTTTCAAATTTTGATTGAGCAAACCTATGCCATTTAACATTTCACTATAAAGCTTTCCAAGATCGCGTTGATCTCTTTGTGCTTTACTAAGCTCACCCATGGTTTGTTTGATGTGTTCACTACTTAATCTAATAGCCTTTTCTTCTACATTTAGCATATCTTGAAAAATGCCAAATTTTCTATCAATAGCATGATCAAGCTCTGCAAAAAAATCATCATTACTAACTTGTTTAAAAATTGCTCCAATTTTTTCAAAATGTTGCAAACTCTCGGTTAAATATCTTTGATCAAGCTCTTCTTTTGTCCAAAAAAATCCGCTTGTGGCGTTTTTTTGACGATTTAGCAAACGATCTATTTTACTTTTACCATATTTTTCAAAAAACATCCACCATAATGCAAGAAAAATTCCATAAATTGAAACATAAAAAGCAGTTCCTACTCCACTTAACAAATCTGCAATTTCTTGTTCTAAAGCAGCTGTATTACTAGAGCTAAAATTTGGCATTGAAAAAGCTATACTGATAAAAGTCCCTAAAATTCCCATCATTGGAAAAATTGCCGAACCTATACTGGCAAAGTTCTCATTTCTTGCACCTTTAATATATGCATAAGCAAAGTCATCAAAATTGGCATTTGATTTCGTGTCTTTCCCTATGGCAAGAAAATGCCTCATAATATGTCTTTTTAAAGCCTGTTTAAATTCATCTTTTTGTTGTTCAAAAATACTATACGCATACTCAGCACTATGTCTAGCAAAAATCAATGCTGTAAAAAAAATCACACCTGTCATAATAACCGTATGTAATTCAACCTTAAAGTCAATTACATTAAAATAACCCAATAAAATCAAAATATAAAGAAAAGCTGGAATAAAAATAATTTTAAAATAAACCAAAGAACCTCTCGCATCTTTGCCTTCAGGCAAAACAAGTTCTGAAATTTCATCTGATTTAATCTCCATGAAACCAATACCTCAATAAAAATTTTATTTTAAAGATTGCTACTTAATTTGATAAAAATTTTTAAAACAAAATAAAACTAAGCCTTTAAAATGCTTAGTTTTTGTTTATACAGTTTAAATCTTCAAAAGCGACTTCAAGACGCTTTATCATGCTTTCTTCACCACTCCTTAACCAAACACGCGGATCATAGTATTTTTTATTTGGCTTGTCATCACCTTCTGGATTTCCAATTTGTCCTTGCAAATAAGCCCTATTTTTAAGTTCATATTCACGTACCCCATCCCAAAAAGCCCACTGGGTATCTGTGTCAATATTCATCTTAATTACGCCATAACTTACTGCATTTTTAATATCTTTTAGCTCGCTACCGCTACCACCATGAAATACAAAATTTATAGGCTTATCATTTTTTAAAGCAAATTTATCTTTGACAAATTTTTGCGAATTTTTTAAAATTTCAGGTTGTAAGCTAACATTTCCTGGTTTGTAAACTCCATGTACATTTCCAAAGCTTGCTGCAATTGAAAATTTATCACTAATTTTTCCAAGTCTTTCATATGCAAGTGCTACATCTTCTGGTTGGGTATAAAGCTTAGAATTATCAATACCTGTATTATCCACTCCATCTTCTTCGCCACCTGTACAACCTAGTTCTATTTCAAGTGCGACACCTAAAGCATCAAGTTTTTGAAGATAGACTTCACAAGTGTTAAGATTTTCTTCTAAACTTTCTTCGCTAAGATCAAGCATATGGGAACTAAATAAAGCTTGTCCATGGGTTTTTTTATATTGTGCATTTGCCTCAATAAGCCCATCAATCCAAGGTAAAAGTTTTCTTGCGGCATGATCAGTGTGTAAAATCACAGGTACACCATAAGCTTTAGCAAGTAAATGTACATGTTTAGCCCCACTAATTGCACCTAAAACTTCTCCATTAGGACAATTTTTCCCTGCATAAAATTTTGCCCCACCATTTGAAAACTGGATAATAACTGGAGAGTTAACTTTTTTTGCAGATTCTAAAACTGCATTAATAGAATCAGTTCCTACAACATTAACAGCAGGGATAGCAAAACCCTCTGCTTTAGCATAGTCATAAACTTTATTAAGCTCATCTCCGCTAATCACCCCTGCTTTTACAATGTCTAAAACACCCATTATTTATATTCCACTTTAGCACTATTTAAAAGATCTTGGCCTTTTTGATTGATAACTTTTTTAAATTCTTCAAATTTAAGTCCGTTTTCAATACCTTGTTTTACTTCATCAAATTTGATTTGACCTTTAGCCTGCGAATTTTCTTTTAAGATTACATGATAGCCAAAATTCGTTTTTATTGGAGTTGTAGTAATAGTACCATTTTTAAGTGCAAAAGCAGCATCTGTAAAAGGCTTTACCATAGTTGATTGATCAAACCAACCAAGCTCACCACCTTGGTTTTTTGAACCTGGATCAATTGATTTTTCTTTAGCAAGCTCACTAAATTTAGCATCTAGCTCTTTACCTTTTAAACCTTTAAGCTCATTAATGATATCCTTAGCTTCTTTTTCTGTCGCTACTAAGATATGTTTTGCTTGCACTCTTGCAGGTTTTACATATTTGTCTTTATTTTGATCATAAAATGCTTTTACTTTAGCTGCATCAATTTTAATAGTATTTAAAATTTTATCTTGATAAACATTAACAAGTATTGCATCTTTTGCACGATCAAGTTCTTTTGTGTATAAAGGATCTTTTTCTAAATTTTGTTTTTTGGCATCTTGTAAAATTAAATCTTGCATAATATACTGCTGAATAAGAGCTTTTTTTTGATTATCTGGTAAAGTTTTAAAATCTTGTCCTCTAAGCATAGGAGCAAAAAATTCACTTACTTCTGTATCACTAATGCTCTTACCATTAACAGTGGCTACTGTAGCTGCATTTACATTTAAAGCTACACCTGCAATCAAAGCTGCTGCGACTAAAGAAAATTTTTTCATTGAGTTTCCTTTTTAATAAAATGTATATAAAATCGATTATATCTAAACTTGGTTTAAAGCTAATTAACTAAAATTAAAAAATGAAAAGAAATTTAGAAATCAAAGAACTTTTTTTAAAACATTTTGAAAAACCTGCAACAGAGCTTAAATTTTCAAATCTATATGAGCTTTTAGTCTGCGTGATGCTTTCAGCCCAATGCACTGATAAAAGAGTTAATCTCATCACTCCTGATCTTTTTAAAGCCTATCCTGATATCAAATCCCTTGCAAATGCAAATTTATCAAGCCTTAAAACCTATATACAAACTTGTTCATTTTTTAATAATAAAGCACAAAATCTTATAAAAATGGCAAAAGCAGTTTGTGAAAATTTTGATGGAGAAATTCCTCTTGATGAACAAAATTTAAAATCCTTAGCAGGCGTAGGACAAAAAACCGCTCATGTAGTTTTAATAGAATGGTGCGGAGCAAATTTCATGGCTGTAGATACTCATGTTTTTAGAGTTTCTCACCGCTTAGGACTTAGCAAAGCAAAAACTCCAGAAGCTACAGAAGAAGATTTAACACGCATATTTAAAGACAATCTTAACTATCTTCATCAAGCCATGGTTCTTTTTGGACGCTACACCTGTAAAGCTAAAAAACCTTTATGTAAAGAATGTTTTTTAAATCATCTTTGCAAAAGTAAAGATAAGGAACTTAAATGAAAATTTTCATCTTTTTACTCGTTATATCTCTTAATATTTTCGCCTTAGAACCTTACAAGCCTAGTGCTGATTTTTCTTCTTATTTTAACAATATAAATTGCTCGCAAATCTTAGATAAGTTTTTTTATCTAAATTGCTATGATTACAAACTCAAAGGTACAAAAGCTGTTGCTTATAAAGTAGAAGCTTTAAATTTAAAAGATAAGCAAATTAAAAAACGTCCACGCTTTGAAGATGATACAAATATTCCTAAAAAATACCGCACTACTTGGAGTGATTATAAAAACAGTGGTTATACACGAGGACACACTGCACCCAATGCTTCTTTTAGCTTTAGCAAGGCTGCTCAAAATTCAGTATTTTTAATGAGTAATATAACCCCACAAATTGCTCAAATAAATAATAAAATTTGGAATGAAATCGAGCAAAGAGAAAGAACTTTAGCTTTAAAATTTCAAAGTATCGAGGTTTTAAATTTGGTACTTTACGATAAAGAACCACGATACATTAAAAACCGTATTGCTATACCAAGTTTTTATATAAAAATTATTAAAACTTCAAAATTTAAAGAATGCTATCAAGTACCAAACCACGAAGTAAATGATGAAAATATTAAACAGTATCAAATAAATTGTGATAAATTTTAAGGTATAAATTATGGAGATAAATGCTCTTACGATAACCACTCTTTATATCATAGGTATTTCCGCAGAAGGAATGACAGGGGCTTTAGCTGCAGGACGCCATAAAATGGACCTTTTTGGAGTTATTTTTATTGCACTCGTAACAGCAATTGGAGGCGGAAGCATACGAGATGTGCTTTTAGGGCATTATCCTTTAACTTGGGTTAAACATCCTGAATATATTATTTTAATCTGTTTTTGCGCCCTTGTAGCAACAAAAATTCCACGTGTAGTAACCAAGCTTGAAACTTTATTTCTAACTCTTGATGCTATAGGACTTGTTGTTTTTAGCATACTTGGAGCTCAAATAGCCATAGATCAAAATCATGGCTTTATCATAGCCGTTGCCGCTGCTGTAATCACTGGTGTCTTTGGTGGAATTTTAAGAGATATTTTATGTATGAGAATTCCCTTAGTGTTTCAAAAAGAAATTTATGCAGGAATTGCCATAATTGCAGGAGCAATCTACTATTCACTTATAGTTTGGTTCGAACTTAATGCCCTAGTTTGTACGCTTTTAACTCTTTTTGTAGGAGTTATTGCAAGGCTTTTGGCTATCAAATATCAATGGTCTTTGCCTATTTTTTCCTACAACGAGGAAAAATAATTTATCGTTGCTTTATACAAGTTTGCTAAGATATTAAAAATTTTAGGAGATTGATAAATGCAAAGACTAAGTATTTTACTTACGATTTTAATAGTTATTAATATAACAGCTTGCGATAGCAAAACAGAAAATTACTACAAAAATCATCCTAGTGAAGCAAAAGAAAAAGCAAAAGAATGCAAAGAAAGCGAAACTCTTAGCGAAGATTGTATTAATGCATTAAAAGTTGGTGTTAAACCAACAAATGAAGAGAGTAAATACAGTCCAAACACACCAAAAAAATCTGATAATCAGATATTAGAAGCTTTAAAACAAAATGATTTAACCACAAAAGATATTAACCAAAGTTCAGAAAATAATGAAAGTATTATAATACCACCTATAGCAGAAACACCTTCTGAAATTTATCCTTCTAAAACAAAGGATGACAATCAAAGTTCTATCTTTAGTGATGATATTAACATAACACAGGAAAAGTTACCATGAAAACAACTATTTTTTTAAGCCTTATTGGTATATTTTTTGCAGCATGCGAACAAACCAAAAGTGTAGAATATTATCAAAATCACCCTGAAGAAGCAAAAAAAAGAAGTTTAGAATGCAGACACAAAGCTATCATCAGTCAAGATTGTGTTAATGCATATAAGGTAGGTTTTCCAAAAGATGAATGGGAAGATGAAAATATCTCTAATCCTTAAAAGCTATGAAAGTTTCAAAATTTGCCCATTTAAAAATACTTTCTATTTTTTTAAAACCTGCCTTTTCTAGCATATTTAAATTTTCTTTTTGACTATAAGGAATTAAAACATTTTCTAAAGCCTCTCTTTTAGCTGCGATTTCAAATTTAGAATAACCTTGTTTTTCTTTATAGTCTGCATAAAGCTCTATGATATTTTTAGACAAAAAAGCATCTTCATAAAGGATTTTTTCACTCATAATCAAAATGCCTTTAGAGTTTAAATTTTTATAAATTTTATCAAGCAATTCTTGTCTTTTAGGAGGACGAATAAACTGCATGGTATAATTTGCCACAAAAACATCGCAAGTAAAAAAATCAAATTCGCATAAATTAGCTTCAAAAAAACTTATATCAAGTCCATAAGCTTTAGTTTTTGACTTTGCAACTTCAAGCATAGAAGCAGAATTATCCACGCCAAAAAGTTTAAAATCCTTTCTTAGATTTGCTAAAAAAATCAAAAAATTAGCACTTGAGCAGCCTAAATCACAAATATTTGCGTTTGTAGATAAAATTTTAGCCAATAAATTAGCACAAAGTTCTAAATTTTCTCTATAAAATGGCACAGAACGATTGATCATATCATCAAAAACACTAGCCACGCTTTTATCAAATTCAAATTGTTTTTTAGGGCTTTGTTTAAAAAGTTCATCTTTCATCATTTTTCCTTAATAATTCTCTAGCTTGCTCTATGTCTTTGGCAATTTGATTTTTAAGTTTTTTTAAATCTTGAAATTTTTGATTCTCTCTTAGAAAAGATATAAACTCAAGTTCGAAAAACTCCCCTTGTGTGAAATTTTCACCCAATTCTTCTAAAATGTGACTTTCTATGGCAAAATTTTCATCGCTTGATCTTACACCTAAAAAACTCACACTTTTATAAATTTTTCTTTGACTTTTTAATAAAGTAGCATAAACACCATTTTGAGGCAAAAAATAGTCTTTACAATCTAAATTTATAGTTGCAAAAAGTTCTTTAGAACCCAAACCTTGTCCTTTAATCAACTTTCCTTTAATACTATAATCTCTTCCTAAAAATTCTTTTGCTTTTTGTAAATTTGCTTTTGATAAAAAATCCTTAATTAAACTTGCATGAACACCTACTCCGCCTATGCTAAATTCATCAACTATTATAGTTTTTATCCCACTTAAAGACTCAATATCTTTAGCACTATAAGCCCTATTTTTCCCGAAAGAAAAATCATATCCCACTACTATAAATTTCAAATTGATAAATTCTTTTTTCAAAAAGCTTAAAAAATCTTTACCATCTAAAGATTTTATACTTTCAAAATCCACTTCTATAACTTTTTTTCCTGAAATTTCTTCTTTTTGACGATTTGAACAAAGAAATTGACCCTTAAATTTATTAATAACTAACAAAGCCCCATTCTCGTCTAAACATTTTACAAGTTTTAGATGCCCTAAATGCATACCATCAAAACAACCTATAGCTAAAGAAGTAATATTAATTTTTGATATAGTAGTAAAAATATTCAACATTACCTTCCTTTCCTTTAATGCTTGATTTTTGCGTATTTTTTAAAAGCCAACCTAACTTAGCACATGCTTTTTCAAAATCCATTCTTGCCTTTAAGATTGCCTTATTATCTTTTAAAACACCTTTTTTATCTCTTTTGATATTTTTTCCCACTTCAAACTGAGGTTTAAAAAGTAAAATAATTTCCTTTAAGGCTAAATTATCGACATAATAAAGTAAATTAATAAGAGAAATAAAACTCACATCACAAGTAACAAGTTCAAATTTTTCTTCACTTTTAAAGGCTCTAAGATCTGTATTTTCATGCAAGATAATTTTTTCATTTGCTCTTAAACTTGGATGGAGTTGATTACTACCCACATCAAGAGCAGTGATTTTTAAAGCCTGATTTTCAAGTAAAATTTGTACAAAACCACCCGTACTAGATCCTATATCAAGACAATTTTTATGTTTTATTTCAATATCATTTTCTTCTAAGAAATTTTTTAATTTTAAAGCCGCTCTTGAAACATAAATTTCACTTAAAAGATCCAATTTTAACTCATTGGCTAAAAGTATATCTTCAGGATTTAAATCTTGCGTTTTTTTTAAATTTTCTAAAAAATTTTTCACATCAAAAGAAGCTTTAAAACTTTTACCATTAAGCAAAACCTCTTCATTTTCTATAAGCTCTAAAGCTTTATTTCTACTGATATTTAAACGCTTTGAAACAAAAAAATCAAATCTCATTTTAAACTCTCATTTATTCTTTTTTCCAAGTCTTCTTTTTCTTTAGAAAACCACCAAATGCCTATTTCAAAAGCATTTTTTTTAAAAATTTCTCTAAGATCTTTAAGATCTTTTTCAAAAAGATCTTTTTCTTTTTGAATTAAACTTAAATTATAATCTTTTAAAAAATTAAAATTATTCATCCATAAAAGTATTTGTTCTTGTTCAGATTTTAAGGCATTATTTCTTTGCTCTTTTAAAAAATAACTTCCTAAAACCATGATAAAACATAAAAATAAAACAATTATTTTTATCTTTATTTTCAAAACAAAATTAAAAACAAAAGCCAAAAGAGAGCAAAACATAAAAAAATTAAAAAAATCAAAAATAAAATTTAAAGCTCTAAAGCTCAAATATCCAAAATGAGAAAAAATAAAAAGTTTTAAATTTGAAACAAAATACAAAAATTCAGATAAAAAATCAAAATAAACAAAAGAAGCACTCTTATAAGCAATGATTTTCCTAGAAAAAAGTTCTAAATTTAAAAACTCATTGTAAGTAAAAAAAAGCCCATAAAATGCATAAAATAAAGCGGTAAAAAAACTAGCGATAACAACTATTCTAAAATCATTATAAGCATTATTTACAAATTGCAAATGCAATTCTTTTTTTAAAAATATCATCAATAAAGGCAAAATTATAAATATAAAAACTAAATCAATTTTTTCAAGATTTAAAAAATTTAAAAATAAAGAAACAAGTCCAAAAATCGCCAAGAAAAAACTAAAAATATAAAGATAAAAATCCCCCATACTAATACGATAAAACAAACTTCCCTTAATCAAAGTAGCTTCTTTTATAATATTTTTTCTAAGCTTTAAAAATAAAAAGAATTCCCAAAAAAGTGTTAAGAAAATAGGAATTAAAAAAAACAGAGAAAAAGCACTCCTTTGCCAAGTTAGCAAAAAGCCAAAAAGGCTTAAAAGCGTTAAAATATAAGAACTATTCTTTAACAAGTTCATTAAAAGCACTTTCATCTATACATTTTACTTCAAGCTCTTTAGCCTTGCTAAGCTTAGAACCTGCCTCTTCTCCAAAAAGCACATAGTCAGTCTTTTTAGAAACCGAACCACTTACCTTACCCCCAAGTTTTTCTATCAAAGCCTTAAACTCATCTCTTGGTCGTGAAAGAGTTCCTGTAATCACAAAAGTTTTACCAAAAATCACACCATCGCTTTTGATTTCAAGTTTTTCTATTTTCAAATTTAAAAGCTTGTAAAACTCATCAATTCTTGTGCGATTAACACGCGTAAATTCGCAAAGACTTAAAGCCATTTGCTCTCCAAAACCTTCTAAATTGGCATAAGCTTCAAAGCTTTGCTTGTGCCACTCTTTACCAAAACTTAAGCTTAATTTTTTAGCCGCAACCTCGCCAATATGCTCTATCCCTAAAGCTGCGATAAAACGAAAAAGCTCACATTCTCTTGCTTGTTCTATAGCATTTAAAAGATTGTTAATTTTCTTTTCCTTAAAGCCTTCCAAGCCTTCAAAATCACTAAATTTTAAATGAAAAATACTCTCAAGCGTAGTGATTTTTTTGTGTTTATATAAAAGTTCTACTATATTTTCTCCAAGCCCGTCGATATTAAGACATTTTTTAGAAACAAAATGAATGATAGAATTTACAAGTCTATCTTCACAGTCTATATTTTGACATTTTATTAAAGTTCCTTCATCTAAAAGCTCACTTTGGCAAGTAGGACAAAGTTTAGGGCGTAAAATTTCCATCTCTAAACCTTCTCTACGCTCTTTAAAAACCTTAGTAATTTTAGGGATAACATCGCCACTTCTTATCACGCTTACAAAATCATTGATTTTAACATCAAGTCTTGCAATCTCATCAAAATTATGAAGTGTGGCTGATTTTACTACAACCCCATCTAAATTTACAGGTTCTAAAACCGCCACAGGAGTGATCACTCCACTTCTTCCCACTTGTAAATTTACGCCTATTAAACGCGTGGTTTTTTCAAGTGCAGGAAATTTAAAAGCTGCCATAAATTTTGGAAATTTTACCGTATAGCCTAATTCTTCACAAAGCGCAAGATCATCAACTCTTACCACCATTCCATCCATCATCATAGGCTTTTTTTCTCTTAAAGCTAAAAGCTCATCATAAGCTTTTAAAACCTCATCTAAATTAGCGCAAAGTCTTACAAAATCATCCTTTAAAAAACCAAGCTCTCTGATAAATTGCATCACCTCGCTGTGTTTAGTAAAATTTAAGGTATTTTCCCCTACTCCCCAAGGATAAAATTTCAAATTTCTTTCTTTAGTGATGCTTGTATCAAGCTGCCTTAAACTCCCGCTTGCAGCATTGCGTGGATTAGCAAATAAACTTTGATTTAAAAGAGCTCTTTTTTCGTTGATTTTCTCAAAATCATCTTTTAAAATCACCACTTCTCCACGAATTTCTATCCTTTCTTTATAGGCTATATTTTTAGGTATATTTTCTATCTCAAAAACATTAAGTGTTATATCCTCGCCCACTTCGCCATCACCTCTAGTGGCACCGCTTACTAATTTACCATTTTCATAAAGTAAATTTAAACTCGCTCCGTCAAATTTAGGCTCTATAAAAAAGTTTTTTTCACATTTTGTGCGTTTTGCCCAAGCCCTAAGCTCACTCTCATCAAACACATCTTCCATCGACCACATACGCTTTAAATGAGCTATTTTTTTAAACTCGCTTTGTATAGTAGGAGCTATTTTTTGCGTTGGAGAGTCTTTTGAAATTTCATCTTTATTTTGTTCTTCAAAAACTCTTAATTCTCTGATTAAAGCATCGTATTCTTCATCGCTAGCCAAGGGTTCATCTTTTTCATAATATGCCCTCATCCACAAATTTGCTAAAGCAACTTTTTCTAAATACTCTTCTTTTTTCATCTAAACTCCTATATTGTCCATTGCCTGTGCTAAAGCAAAAAGTTGTTTGTGCTCGTATAAATCATGCACTCTTATAATACTAGCACCATTTTCAAAAGCCTTTAAATGCAAATACAAAGTTCCTGCTAAACGATCTTTAATCTCGCTTTGAAAATACGCATTAATCACACTTTTGCGACTCGCACCTATAAGTAAAGGTTTATTAAACTGCAAAAAATGTTCTAAGTGTTTGATTAAAATCATATTATGCTCCGCACTCTTTCCAAAACCAATACCTACATCTAAAATACTTTCTTTTACTCCAAAACTTTCTAAAAGTTCAAGTTTTTCTTTAAAAAACAAAGTCATCTCATCGAGTAAATCTTCATAAAAAGGATTATCTTGCATGTTATTTGGATTGTTTTGCATGTGCATTAAGCAATATTTTGCCTCATATTTACTTGCAAGTTTGGCTAGATTAAGATTTCTTAAACTTGTAATATCATTTATAAGTTTAAAACCCTTATTTAAAGCATATTCTAGACAATATTCATCAAAACTATCTAAACTAAAAATCGCTTTTTCGTGATAATTTTTCTCATAAATTAAGTCAAGTACTTTTTTTAGTCTTTTAAATTCCTCTTCCTTGCCACAATACTCACTCCCAGGTCTTGAACTAACCGCACCTATATCGATATACTCAGGCCTTAAAGCAAGAAAGTCATTAAGCCTTTTTTCAAAGTCTTCTTCACTCACACGACTTTTTGCATTAAAACTGTCTTCATTAACATTAATCACTGCCATAAGCTCAGCTTTTTTTGTTTTTAAAAAATCTTTTTGCAAAAAAAGAGCCAAATTTTTAAGTCCAAAATCTTGAAGTTTTTCTTTAGCAATAAGTTTTTGAATTTGTTCTTTACTTGCCATTAAAAGTGCATTTGAATGAGTGATTTTTGCGGTAATTATTTCTTTATGGGTAATGAGCTCAGCTCCTACTCTTAAGGCATCTTGTTTTAAAATATTTGCTGCAGGAGTAGAAATATCTTTGATAAAAATAAAATGAATTTTTGTTTTTTTACTCATAATCTTTTGCCCCATTTTATGAGGGTTTATAAAAGAGCAAAGTAAATTAAAATCGGTATTTGGATTGATTTTAAAAAATTTCATTTTATTTCTTTGTATAGTAATTTAGCAAAAGAGTAGCCAAAAGCACCCCACTTTTAGAATTTAATCTTGCAAGCTCATAGCTTTCATAAAAAAACTCTAATTCTTCAGCGTTAAAATCTTTATATTTCACACATTCTTTAGCAAGTAATGCAATTTGATCCATAAGTTCATTTTTATCCAAATTTTCATTTTTTTGCAAAAAATCAAAAAGCATTCTTAAATCCATTCTTTTAAGATCCAAATCAAGTTTTTTAACTTCCTTTTCAACTTTTCTTTTTTCACAAATAAGACGTGATTTTATAGTAGGCAAAAGTAAATTTTTAGAAGGTACCACGATAAGAAATTTAATATTTTTTGGAGGTTCTTCAAGAAGTTTAAGTAAAAAATTTTGTGCTTCTATCCTATAAGAATCCGCCATTAAAACAATAATTTTTTCTTCAGTTTCTGCGATATAGCTTTCTTTTTCAACTGCTCTTGCATCATCAAGTAAAAATTCATTTTGTGGCATAAAAAATCTTAATTTTTTAATACCAAAATTATTAATCATTTCTTCTTTAATATCTAAAAAATCTTCACTGATAATAATCTTACTAATAAACAAAATATTTATCCTAATTGCACCTTGGAAAATAATATTGCATCCAAACTTACATCAAAAAGTTGATATAAACTAATAAGCTTGATATCCAAGTCTTTATCTTTAGAATTTAAATAAAAACTATCTTGTAACTGCTCATCAAAAAGCCACAATAAACTATCATCTCTTGATTTAGCGATTAAAGATTTATTATCAGAAGCACTTCCTATATAAAAATACACATAACCATTAGGAAAAGAAATGTCAAGCAAGTCATTAAGTAAAGCTATATCTTCTGAACTTTGTACTTTCTTCTTGCATAAAGAATTTAACGACACAAAAGGAAGCATAGGACGAGCGGCTTTTGAATTTATATTTTTTAAAAAATACTCTTCATACCAAGATCTTTGTTCATCGCACATTAAGACAAAAGTGCGTCCTTCTAAAAGATATTTAAGTCTTGCAGCCATCAAAGGAGCCCATTCTAAACGACGCGACTCCAACCATGCCATAAAAGCTCCGCCATTGCGGATATTTTCAAGAGTAAAACTTAAAAAATCACTCATTTATTTATCAAGTCCATAGCACTCATGTAGTGCTCTAACTGCAAGTTCTCCGTATTTTTCATGAACTATCATCGAAATTTTAATTTCACTAGTAGAAATCATACCGATATTAATCCCCTCATCAGCTAAAGCTTTAAAAGCTTTACTTGCCACTCCTGAATGTGATTTCATGCCTACGCCGACTATAGAAACTTTTACTACAGCACTATCACTTTCTATAGTTGTTTTTGAGCTTAAAATTTTTTGCATAGCATTTTTGGCTAATTCAAGTTCATTTTGAGGAACCGTAAAACCCAAATTTGTAGCGCCATCAACTCCAACATTTTGTATAATCATATCTACATTAATATTTTCATTTGCTAAAACAGAAAAAATTTCAGCTGCGATTCCAGGCTTATCTTCTACATTTCTTAAAGTCACTCTTGCTTGATTTTTATCCAAAGCAATACCACTTACTAAAGCTTGTTCCATTCCATCTTCCTTTGTTATCATTGTTCCTTCGTTATTGTTAAAACTACTTCTAGTTACTAAGTTAACATTTAATTTTTTTGCAAGCTCTACAGAGCGATTTTGCAAAACTTTTGCACCCAAACTTGCAAGTTCAAGCATTTCTTCATAAGAAATTTTATCTAATTTCTTTGCCTTTGGTTCAATTCTTGGATCTGTTGTATAAACCCCATCAACATCGGTATAAATTTCACACAAATCCGCATTTAAGGCACCTGCTACTGCCACAGCACTTAAATCGCTTCCGCCACGCCCTAAAGTAGTTACATTACCTTCCTCATCTACACCTTGAAAACCCGCTATAACGACTATTTTACCATTTTGAAGTTCTGATTTTATCGCTTTTGTATCAATATGATGAATTCTTGCCTTTGTAAAAACACTATCTGTAATAATTCCTGCTTTTCTACCAGAAAATGATATAGCAGGATAACCCTTTTCATTTAAAGCAATAGAAAGTAAAGCGCTTGTTACACGCTCTCCGCTACTTAAAAGCATATCCATATCTTTACCATTAGGAGTTTTACTAAAATATTCAGCTTGCTCGATAAGAGTATTTGTCACCCCACTCATTGCAGATACTACAACAACAAGTTGATTACCCTGTTGCGCACTTTGGATAACCCTATTGGCTACTGCTTCAATACGCTCAAGTGTTCCAACGCTTGTTCCACCATATTTTTGAACTATAAGCATTTTAGATATAACCTTTCTCTTCAAAATATTTGATCACTTTAACATAAATATTTTTTTTGAAATGATTAATCATTTCAAAAATTTGTTTAACACTCACAAATTGATAATCATCAAATTCAGGATGCTTGGTATTGATATTGATTGTAGCACCGTGTTTTAAACGCACTAAAAAATATTTTTGAATCTGTCCATCATAAGGATACATTTTTTTAACAATTTTACTCGGAAAATCATAACTCAACCATTCTGGATACTCAGCAATGATTTCAACCTCATCAGTGCCTATTTCTTCTTTTAGTTCTCTAAATAAAGCGTTTTTGACACTTTCACCTTTATCAATACCTCCTTGTGGAAATTGCCAAATATTATCCATATCACTTCTTCTAGCTATGAAAATCTTACACTCAAAAGGATAAGAACTTGATAAAACAATAGCTGCAACATTTGGTCTATAATTTTTCTCGTTTTCCACAATATTTTTCCTTAATTTAAAGGAAATAATTTTAACCTAAATCAAATCAAATTTTTATTAAAATACATTGAAAATTTAATAAAATATTTTAGGGTTTTTATGCATTTTTATATTCATATTCCATTTTGTGAAAGCAAATGTAATTATTGCGCTTTTACAAGTTTGAAAAAAAATGATTATGAAAAAGCCTATTTTCAGGCTTTAAAAGAAGATATTGTTTTTCAATTAAAACAATTTAACATTCAATCAAATCAAATTAAAACCTTATTCATAGGCGGAGGAACACCAAGTTGTGTTGATGCGTATAATTATGAAGATATTTTTAAAATTTTATATCCCTTACTAGATAAAAATGTAGAAATTTCATGCGAAGCTAATCCCAACTCAGCAACATTAAATTGGCTTAAAAATATGAAAAATATAGGAGTTAATCGCATTTCTTTTGGAGCTCAAAGTTTTCATCCTAAAAAACTTCACTTTCTTGGAAGAATTCACAATCAAGAAATGATTATCAAAGCATTAGAAAACGCAAATAAGGTAGGTTTTAAAAATATCAATTTAGATCTTATTTATGATACAAAATTAGACAATAAAAAAATGCTTGAATTTGAACTCTTACACTTAAAACAAATCAAGGCTTTAATCACACACCTTAGTGCTTATAATTTAACCATAGAATCAAACACAGCCTTTGCCAAAAAAGAACATTTCAAAAAAAATGCTCCTAATTTAATGAAATTTTTCATCAAACAACTCCTAGAACTTGACTTTTTTCAATATGAAATCAGTAATTTTTCAAAAACCAAAGCCCAAATTTGCAAACATAATCTTGCTTATTGGCAAGGAAAAAACTACCTAGCTTGTGGATTAAGTGCGGTAGGATTTTATGAAAACAAGCGTTTTTATACAGCAAAAAATTTAAAAAATTACATAGAAAATCCCACTTTTAGATCTATAGAGCAGCTAAGTTCTAAAGACTTGAATTTAGAACACCTATTTTTAGGACTTAGAAGTATAGCAGGGATTGATGAAACAAAACTCAATCAATGGCAAAAAGACAAAATAAATATATTATTAAAAGAAAAAAAACTTTTTTACAAAAATAAAAGATATTTCAATCCTAATTTTCTCATTAGCGATGAACTTGCTTTATATCTCTCATCTTAAATTTAAGTTTTTTAAGTAAAATATTTATTTAAAATATCAAATCAAAGAGTAACGATTAATGAGTTTTGGTGAAATTATAGTTATTTTAGTTGTAGCGATTTTAGTCTTAGGGCCTGATAAACTTCCAGAAGCTATAGTACAAATAGCAAAAATTCTAAAGGCTGTAAAACGCAACATAGATGATGCAAAATCAAGTATAGAAAAAGAAATACGCATCAATGACTTAAAAGAAGAAGCTAAGAAATACAAAGATGAATTTTCAAGCACTAATGAAAACATACGCAAAAAACTCAGTTTTGAAGAATTTGATGACCTTAAAAGAGATATTTTAGATAAAACAAAGGTAGATTTAACCTTTGATAGCAGAGATGATAACACAAAAAATAACCTTAGCGGACAAAATTTAAATACAGAAGAAAAACCAAATCTTAGCAAATTAGAAACACAAGATAAAACGGAAAAATAAATGTTTGAAGAATTAAGACCTCATTTAATAGAACTTAGAAAACGCCTTTTTATAAGCGTTGCTTGCATTGTAGTTATGTTTATTGTATGTTTTGCTCTACGAAGCTATATCTTAGATATTCTAAAAGCTCCACTTATAGCTGTTTTGCCCGAAGTAGCCAAACATGTGAATGTAATTGAAGTACAAGAAGCCTTATTTACTGCAATGAAAGTTAGTTTTTTTGCGGCCTTTATCTTTTCTTTACCTGTAATTTTTTGGCAATTTTGGAAATTTGTAGCTCCGGGACTTTACGATAATGAAAAACGCCTTGTGGTGCCTTTTGTTAGCTTTGCAAGCATTATGTTCGCCTTAGGGGCTTGTTTTTGCTATTTTGTTGTAGTGCCTTTGGCTTTTAAATTTTTGATTAATTTTGGTTTAAATGAAGATTTTAATCCTGTGATTACCATAGGAACTTATGTAGATTTTTTTACAAAAGTTGTTGTGGCTTTTGGTTTAGCTTTTGAAATGCCTGTAATTGCCTTTTTCTTTGCTAAAATCGGGCTTATAGATGATAGTTTTTTAAAACGCCATTTTCGCATAGCTGTTTTAGTTATTTTTGTTTTTTCAGCCTTTATGACTCCACCTGATGTTTTATCTCAATTTTTAATGGCAGGACCACTTTGCGGACTTTATGGACTTTCTATTTTAATTGTTCAAAAGGTAAATCCTGCCCCAAAAGATAAAGAAAGCGATGAATAAAGACTTACTTCTTTCAAGCTATGATTACACTCTAGCTAATGAACTCATAGCTAACTATCCTGCAAATCCAAAAGAAAATGCTAGGCTTTTGGTTTTTGATCGCAAAAACAAAGAAATTTTTCACACTACTTTTAAAAATTTACAAGACTTTTTACCCAACTGCGCGATTTTTTTCAATGATACTAAAGTTATTAAAGCAAGAATTTATGGCAATAAAGCAAGCGGAGGAAAAATAGAGCTTTTCTTGCATCAACCTTTTTTAAATTCTCACAATCCACTTTTTCTAGCTCAAATTAAAGGGCGTGTTAAAAAAGATGAAATCTTATATTTTAGGGAGGATTTAAAAGCACGCGTTGTAGAACTTTTAGATGATGGTCTTCGAAAAGTTCAATTTTTTCAAAATGATAAAACCTTAGACACCTCAAATCTTTACAACCTGCTTGACAAGATAGGACATATACCCTTGCCTCCTTATATTAAAAGGGAGGATGAAAAAAGTGATTTGAAAGATTATCAAAGTATCTTTGCAAAAAATTTAGGCGCGGTAGCTGCTCCAACTGCAAGTTTACATTTTAGTGAGACTATGCTTGAAAATTTAAGAAAAAAACACGAAATTTATCATTTAACCTTACATGTAGGAGCTGGAACCTTTAAAAGCGTGGAATGTGAAAATATACAAAAGCATAAAATGCATAGCGAATTTTTTAATATTCCGCAGCAAGCATGTGAAATTATAGATTCAAAACAAGCTATTTTAGGCGTAGGAACAACGGTAACAAGAACTATAGAATATTACGCAAGAACTAAAACAAAAAATGGTTTTTGTGATCTTTTTTTACACCCGCAAAATCCACCTATAAGACAAAATCATCTTTTGACCAATTTTCATTTACCAAAATCTACTCTTATCATGCTAGTTTCAGCTTTTATCGGTAGAGAACAGTGTTTAAAACTTTATGAACTTGCCATAAAAGAAAAATATCGCTTTTACTCTTATGGCGATGCGATGCTAATCTTGTGATTTTTCTTTAAA
Source organism: Campylobacter sp. BCW_6460 (assembly GCF_001762705.1). Classification (NCBI taxonomy): domain Bacteria; kingdom Pseudomonadati; phylum Campylobacterota; class Epsilonproteobacteria; order Campylobacterales; family Campylobacteraceae; genus Campylobacter; species Campylobacter sp. BCW_6460. The sequence continues at coordinate 154,765 of NZ_MJXI01000033.1, forward strand.
ATTTATTGCTATTTTAGCTTGAAGTTTTAGCCAATCTTTTTGAAGCATGATAGGAAAACCACCATAAACGCGCCCGCCTTCTAAATTTTTACTCACACCGCCTCTTGCAGCTATAGTACTAAAATCACCTATTTTTAAATGTCCACTCGTTGCACTTTGACCACCCATAATAACATTGCGTCCTAACTCACTTGAACCTGAAATTCCAGTTTGTGCTACAATGATACAATTTTGACCTATATTGCAATTATGTCCGATTTGAACTAGATTATCTACCTTAGTGCCTGCTTTGATAATAGTACTATCAAAAACTGCTCTATCTATAGTTGTACAAGCCCCCACTTCTACAAAATCTTCTAAAATCACATTGCCATTATGATAAATTTTATAATGTTCGCCGTTTTTATTGTGCGCATAACCAAAACCATCGCTTCCTATTACACAATTGGCAAGCAAATGACATTTTTTACCTATTTTAGTGTCATTATAAATCACTACATTAGGATGGATAATACTCTCATCACCAATACTGACATTATCGCCTATATAAGCTCCTGCCATAATGATTACATTATCACCTATATTTACATTATCACCTATATAGACATTAGGCATAATTCTTGCGCTTTTTGCGATATTTTGCACTTTTTCTTTAGCTGTGCTTATCAAAGGCTTAGCAAAAAGCTTGCTTAAAAAAGCAAAATTCAAATGTGGATTTTGAGTAATCAAAGCTTTAGTGTCCTTAGGTACTAAATTTTCATATTCTTTAGATACTAAAATAGCAGCAGCTCCTGTGTGAGGTATATCTTTGGTATTTTTCTCACCATCACAATAAGTAAGCTCTGTAAAATTTGCTTTCAATAAAGAATTTAAAGCACTGATTTCTATATCCTCACCTTTATACTCTAAGCTTAAAAATTCTGCTATTTCACTTAATTTCATTTAATCTCCATCAAAACAGATCCACTGCGAACTATATCACTAGGATTGTATTTTTTAATTGTTTTTAAAAAATTATCAATGCGATTTGCATCATCAGCAACCATTAAAAACAAAAAATTCTCATTACTATTTGCAATAGTACCATTATAAGCTTTCAAAACGGCATCAAGTCCACCTAAATTTTCATTTAAAGGAATTTTCACTAAAGCCATTTCTTTGTCAATAAATTCTTCACTTTCTATCACTTTATAAGTAGGAATAAGCTTATGAAGTTGTTTGACTATCTGCTCAAAAGTTCTTTCATTTCCTGAAGTGACTATATTAATACGCGAAAATTCTTTATTTTCCAAAGGTGCTACTGTAAGCGAGTCAATATTATAACCTCTTCCTGAAAAAAGTCCTACTATACGAGATAAAACCCCATGCTCATTTAAAACAATTACCGATAAAACCCTTCTCATTGTCTATCCTTTGCCTTTGGTAAAATCATATTATAAATCGCACCTCCTGCAGGCACCATAGGTAAAACATCTTCAAAGCGATCAATTTTTACATTTAAAAGAGAGGTTTTATCGCTTTTTAAAGCTTGGCTAAAAGCTTGAATGAATTCTTCTTTGTTTGAAATTTCATAACCTTCACAACCAAAACCTTGAGCAATTTTGATAAAATCAGGCTGAGTGCTTAAATCTGTTTGTGAAAAATGCTCTTTATAAAACATACTTTGCCATTGTCTTACCATACCTAAAAAGGCATTATTTAAAATAATATTTATAGTTTTTATACCATACTCATGAGCAGTCATAAGCTCTTGGATATTCATTAAAACCGATCCATCACCTACGAAATTAATCACCACTTCTTCATCCACAGCAAGCTTTGCACCCAAAGCAGCAGGTAAAGAATATCCCATAGTTCCTTGCCCTCCACTTGTTGCAAGCTGTCTTGGATAATTAAAAGGATAAAACTGTGCTACCCACATTTGATGCTGACCCACATCGGTAATAATCCTTGCATCTGGAGCCATTTTCGCACATTCTTCAATCACCCATTGCGGTTTTAAAATCTCATTGCTATCTTCATAAGAAAGCGGATAAAGTTCATTATAACGCTTTAAAGTTTCGTGCCATTCTTTAAAAGTTGTGTTGAAATTTTCCTTTTTAAGCTCTTCTAAAAGCTCTTTAAGAACTTCTTTAATATCTCCTACTATAGGATAATGCGCATTGATAATCTTTGAAATAGAACTAGGATCAATATCAACATGAACTATAGTCGCATGTTTAGCAAATTCACTTGTTTTTCCTGTAATCCTATCATCAAATCTCGCTCCTACACTCACAAGCAAATCACACTCACTTAAAGCCATATTAGCAGCATAGCTTCCATGCATGCCTGCCATTTTGAGATTAAAAACATCATCACTTCTTAAAGTTCCAAGCGCCATCAAGGTTTCAACTGCTGGAATTTTTGTAAATTTTACAAGCTCTCTGATTTGCTCACTTGCATTAGAACTGATACAACCTCCACCCAAGTAAAATAAAGGTCTTTTTGCTTCTTTTAAAAGCTCTGCAAATTTTTTAATTTGTTTTGAGTTACCCTTATAAACAGGCTTATAAGTTTTCATAGAAATTTCTTTAGGATATTCCCAAAGTCCCAAAGTTGCACTTACATCTTTTGGCACATCTATATGCACAGGCCCAGGTCTACCACTCCTTGCTATATAAAAAGCCTCTTTTAAAATGCGTGGAAATTCTTCTATACAAGTAACTAAATAATTATGCTTCACACAAGGTCTTGAAATACCTACTGCATCAATTTCTTGAAAAGCATCTGTGCCAATAAGAGAATTTGCTACCTGCCCTGAAATCAATATTAAAGGGATAGAATCACTATAAGCCGTAGCTAGGCCTGTAATAGTATTTGTAAAACCTGGTCCGCTTGTGACTATAGCCACGCCCACTTCTCCGCTCATTCTTGCGTAAGCATCAGCAGCATGCAAAGCCGCTTGTTCATGACGCACTAAAATATGTTTAAAATACTTTTGATTGTAAATTTCATCATAAATATTAAGCGCAGCGCCTCCAGGATAGCCAAAAACAATTTTAACATTTTCTTCTTTTAAAGCCTCGCAAATCATTGCTGAACCGCTTAACTCTTTCATAATAACACTCCAAAAAATTATTGTAAAAGCTCTTTAAGTGCTAAATTAAGTCTTTTGCCATCAACACTCGCACCTAATTTTATTTTAGCTTCTTTCATTACCAAACCTTGTTCTTTTAGTGAACTTACACCCAATTCTTCTATAAGTTGTTTTAAGGCTAAAATTAACTCCTCATCACTTAGTTGTTTAGGCAGATAAATTTCAAAAAGACTTATTTCATTTTGTTCTTTTTGCGCTAAATCTTCACGATTTGCCTTAAGATAAAGTTCGATTGCGTCTTTGCGTTTTTTGATTTCACTTGCAATGATTTTATAAATTCTTTCATTATCTAATTCTATTCTTTCATCCACTTCTATTTGCTTAAAAGCTGCATTTAGAGTTCTTAAACTATCTCTTTTAAAATCATCTTTTTGTTTCATTGCCTCTTTGATATCGTTTAAAATTTGTTCTTTTAAAGTCATTTTTTTCCTTTTTAGTTAAAATTACAAGCTTTAAGGTTTAAACCAAAACCTTCTAAGCCTATATAGTCTTTATCACAACTTTGAGATAAAAGTTTAATTTCTTCTATACCAAAATATCTTAAAATCTGCGCTCCTATACCATAGTTTTTGTATTGAGTGGTACTGGATTTTTCTCCTTGCATGAAAACTATAACGCCACCATTTTCACTAAGAAATTTGATTTGCTCTAAAAGTTTTGAAAATTTATCTGAAGTTAAAAGCTCAAAATCACTACCACTGATATGAAATTTAACATTTTCACATTTTTTGATACCTTTAAAGCAAAAAGCTATGTGTTGGGTTTGATTATGATCACTAAAGATAAATTTTTCTGCTTTAAAGCCTGCTAAAACACTTTGACTTTTTTCTTCAAGCTTAATAAGGCTTTCATGTTTTAGGCGATATTCTATAAGATCGCTTACGGCTATCATATTTAAATCATGTTTTTGGCAAAAAATTTCTAGATCTTCTCTTCTTGCCATATCTCCATTATCTTTTACGATTTCACAAATCACACAAGCACCTTTTAATCCTGCTAATTTGCAAAGATCAACCGTGCCTTCTGTATGACCTGTGCGTTCTAAAACCCCGCCTTTTTTTGCGATTAAAGGATTGATATGTCCTGGTCTTACAAAATCACTCGCTTTAGTATTATCATCAGCAAAAATTTGTATAGTCATATTTCTTTCATAAGCACTAACTCCCGTTATAGCATCTTTTGCATCTACGGTTATAGTAAAAGCAGTTTCGTGGTTTGAAGTATTTTTAGGCACCATTAAAGGAAGTTCAAATTTTTTTGCCAAAGTTTCATCTAAAGCTACGCAAACCACACCACGAGCTTCTTTTATCATGAAATTTACTTTTTCTTGGGTGCTAAATTGCGCAGGAAAGATTAAATCACCTTCATTTTCTCTATCTTCTGCATCTACCATAACAAGCATTTTTCCTGCTTGCAAATCCTTAATCGCTTGTTCTATGCTAACAAATTTCATCTTTATTTCCTTAAAATTTTTAAAATTATAACTTAAATTGCTTGACAAATAAATTAAAATTCATTATAATCACATTTTTAAAAAAAATATTTATTGGGGTATCGCCAAGCGGTAAGGCAACAGGTTTTGGTCCTGTCATTCAGGGGTTCGAATCCCTTTACCCCATCCACTTCTTTTTTATATTTCAAATATCTTATGTGTCGCGAAGTAGAGCAGTGGTTAGCTCGTCGGGCTCATAACCCGAAGGTCGGGAGTTCAAATCTCCCCTTCGCAACCAAATGTATTAATCTTCAATCCTCTTCACTTCTTTTTAATCGTATTAAAATAATTTAAAATGATTGTATTGTTATAATCTTTGTTGAGTTTTTAAAATACTTTAAAAGAATGATTGCAATCCAAAAAGAGTTTAACAACCTTAAAAACATCCATCCTAATAATTTTAAAATTATCAGGATGAAATTTTAACAAGTAGGAGAGTAAACTAATTAAACTAAGGTATGATCTTTTATAAGATTACCAAAGATAATTAAACTGAGCAAATCCTGTATGGGTATTGCCATCTTTATCAAACATTCCATTATAGTTTAAACTAAAATAGAAAGCTTCATTAACAGGAACGATAAAAGAAGTGCTTACAAATTTTTGTACTCTTGGTAAATCAAACTCATCACTTACTTTTATATTACCAAATCTAGCCTCAGCTTCTACTTTAGGATTGATATTAAACTTAGCTCCAAGTTCTACTGAAGTTTTTAAATTAGGCAACCAATCTCTAAACCAAGTAAAGCTTGTTTTAGTAGAGAAAAGATTTAAATAGTTTGCATAGGTTCTTTCTCCACCTTTAACTGTTGCTTGTCCTATAGTGTCTTTCATAGAAAAAGCTTCAGTATAGCCTCCTTCATAAGCAAGACCTATTTCAGGAGAGAATATATCTTTATTAGAAATAAAATTCATACCTAAGGCTGTATTGACTCCATAAGCATAAGAATTAGGTTCAGCTTTAGCTTCATTATTTCCTATTTTTTTAGTTAAATCATTTTTAATCAAAGCAGCTTTACCTTGAGCTTTGATATAAACTTCTTGACCTTTTTCTGTAGTAAATAAGGTATTAAAGTATTTTAAACCTGCATAATAGGTTCTATTATTAATATCAAAATAAGTTGAACCCATTCTTGTATCTTCATAACCTGCATACACGCCATATATTCCACTGTCTTTTAAAGTAGAATAACCTATAATGGTTCCTTTAGTGTGTCCTTTGCTTTCTTCATTTAAAGAAAGTTCAACATTCTGTGAAGAAGCATAAGGAAGGATGAATAAAGAATGTTCTTTATTAGAACCATAGCTTCCATTATTTAAATCACTCTTTATATAATCACTTGCATCTGCATATAAATTACCCTTTTCAGACATAGCAATGCTTTGAGA